>NZ_JBSVCZ010000001.1:0-446620 GCF_054072955.1 Streptomyces sp. SS8 | reverse complement strand
TTCTGCGGGGGGCTCTCCCGATGGGCACGCGCCCCCGGGGGGGCGCCACCCTGTGGGGGGGCCGCGGGGGGCGTGGGCGGGGCGGGGCGGCCCGCGGGGCGGCGGGGGCGGCCCGCCGGGAGTCCCGGCGGCCGGGAGGGGCGGTACGGCTGGTGGGCGGCATGGTCTCTCCCCGTGGTCTGGTGCGGCATCCCGCACGTCGATATGCCTACTGGGCGGTAACTTCCACCCCGGTTTCTACTGGGCCGCCCGCCGGGCGGCAACGACCACCGGGCGGTGGCGGCGGACTCCGTGTGTTTCACCTGTCCGATGGAGAATCCGCCGGGGCTTGACGGCAGGGGCCGCTGACCTGCGCCGTCGTCCGATGTGGGCGAGCGGGGCGGAACGGGGCCGGGGGAATCCGGCGCGCGGGAGCCGCCGTATGCTGTCGGGGCACCCGGAGCGGCCTTACACGAAAGTGGTGGCGATGCGCGTCTATGTCCCCCTCACCCTGCCCGGCCTGGCGGCCGCGCACCGGGCGGGCGAGCTCGGCCCCGGCCCGCTGACCGCCTACGCGGTCACCCCCGGGCTGCGCGAGTGGTACGTCTCGGACGACGTCGAGGAGCTGGAGTACGCCGCGCTCGGCCGCGCCGCGCAGGCCTCGCTGCGGCTCCTGGCCGTCGCCCCGGACGCCCCGCGCCGCCGGGTCGTGGTCGCCCTCGACGTGCCCGACCGCGAGGCCGTGGCCGATCCGGACCGCGGTCTGGACCCGGCCGCGCTGGGCGAGGTGCGCATCGAGCGGGCCGTACCGCTGGACCGGGCCGCCGCCGTGCACGTGGACGGGGACGAGGCGGAGGCGGACGTCGCCGCGGCGGCACAGGCGCTGGGCGCGGCCGACCAGGGAGACGACGACGCCCGCTTCACGGTGGACGGTGCGGACGACCACGAGCTGCTGTGGTACGCCACCCAGGAGATCGGCGACATCGTGGAGAAGCCGGCCTGAGCCCGCTCCCGGCCGGCGCCCCGGCCCGGTCCCGGGGCCCGGGCGCACCGGCCGCGCCTGTCGCCTGTCACACCCACCCCTTACCGTCGTGGGTATGGACTCGGGCACGGGGAGAGCCCACATCGTGTGGGACTGGAACGGCACACTGCTGCACGACATCGACGCGGTCATCGCCGCGACCAACGCGGCCTTCGCCGAGATAGGGCTGCCGCCCATCACACTGGAGCGCTACCGGGAGCTGTACTGCGTACCGGTGCCGCGCTTCTACGAGCGGCTGATGGGGAGGCTGCCCACCGACGAGGAGTGGGCCGGGATGGACGAGGTCTTCCACCGGCACTACTTCGCGCGCGTCGAGCAGGTGGGGCTTGCCGACGGCGCGGCGGAACTGCTCGCCGCGCGGCGGGAGGCCGGGCTGACCCAGTCGCTGTGCTCCCTGGCCCCGCACGACCACCTGGTGCCGCTGGTGCGCAGACACGGCATCGAGGAGCACTTCGTCCGGGTCGACGGGAACCTCGGGGGCGGCAGCGGGTCGAGCACCGGCAAGGCCCGGCAGATGGCGGCGCACGTGGCGGCGCTCGACGGATTCGATCCCCGCCGCACAGTGGTGGTCGGCGACGCGGTGGACGACGCGGTGGCGGCCGCCGCCGTGGGCGCGCGGGCCGTGCTGTACACCGGCGGCTCGCACAGCAGGAGCAGCCTTCGGGCGGCCGGGGTGCCGGTGGTGGACAGTCTCGCCGAGGCGGTGGAGGTGGCCGAGCACGTGATCGGGGGGCAGTGACCCCGCCGGACAGCGCCCGGCGCCGTGCCCTCCGAGGCCTGCCGGATGCTGTCCACAACGTCCAACTCCGACCCCTGGTTTTGTACACATACTGGCCATGACGGGGTCCGGCCGGAGAGGGGTAGCCTAGCCGCGTGATCAGCGAGACACCCGCGGGAGGCAGTGCCGCCTCCGACCCCGGGCACCCGTGCGGCGCTGCCGGGGCCGGGGATGCCGCGGATCACACCGCCTCCGGGCATGACGCCCCGCTCCGGCGGACACTTGGTGTGCCGGCGTCAGACCCCCAGAACCCTCAACGCCTTGACGTCACGCAACGGCGCGCGACAGGAGCCAGACGACATGCAGACCAAGCTGGACGAAGCAAAGGCCGAGCTGCTCGAACGAGCCGCCCGGGTGGCCGATAGCGGTCCCGCCGGCAGCCAACCCGTACCGGGGCTGGACGCCGGGGCCCTCGGCCCGTACCTCCAGCGCTACTACCTGCACACCGCTCCCGAGGACCTCACCGACCGCGACCCGGTCGACGTCTACGGGGCCGCGGTCTCTCACTGCCGGCTGGCCCAGCAGCGCCCGCAGGGCACCGCGAACGTCCGCGTCCACACCCCGTCCGTCGAGGAGAACGGCTGGACGTGCACCCACAGCGTCGTGGAGGTCGTCACCGACGACATGCCCTTCCTGGTGGACTCGGTCACCAACGAGCTGACCAGGCAGGGGCGCGGCATCCACCTGGTGGTCCACCCCCAGGTCACCGTCCGCCGAGACGTCACCGGCCGGCTGCTCCAGGTCCTGGACTCGGGCGCCCGGCCCGGGAAGGAGCTGCCGGACGACGCGCTCACCGAGTCCTGGATCCACGTCGAGATCGACCGCGAGACCGACCGCGAGGACCTCGGGCGGATCACCGCCGACCTGCGGCGCGTCCTGTCGGACGTGCGCGAGGCCGTCGAGGACTGGCAGAAGATGCGGAACGCCGCGCTGCGGATCGCCGACGGCCTGCCCGACGAGCCGCTCGCCGGCGATCTGCCCGAACAGGAGGTGGAGGAGGCGCGCGAGCTGCTGCGCTGGCTCGCGGACGACCACTTCACCTTCCTGGGCTACCGCGAGTACGAGCTGACCACCGAGACCGTGGACGGGACCGAGGAGCTGCTGCTCAGCGCCGTCCCGGGCACCGGCCTGGGCATCCTGCGCTCCGACCCCCACCACGAGGACCGGGGCGGCGGGGACCCGGGCGGGGAGCCGGACGGCGCCTCCGCACCTCCCCACGCGCCCGCCCACACCCACGCCCACCCGGTCTCGCCCTCCTTCAACCGCCTCCCGGCCGGTGTCCGCGCCAAGGCCCGCGAGCACCGGCTGCTGGTGCTCACCAAGGCCAACAGCCGGGCCACCGTCCACCGCCCCTCCTACCTCGACTACATCGGGGTGAAGAAGTTCGACGAGGGGGGCAACGTGGTGGGGGAGCGCCGCTTCCTCGGACTGTTCTCGTCGGCCGCGTACACCGAGTCGGTGCGCCGGGTGCCCGTCATCCGCCGCAAGGTCGGGGAGGTGATCGGATCCACCGGCTTCGTCCCCGACAGCCACGACGGCCGCGACCTGCTCCAGATCCTGGAGACGTACCCGCGCGACGAGCTCTTCCAGATCCCGGCCGACGAGCTGCGCGAGATCGCCACCTCCGTGCTGTACCTCCAGGAGCGCCGCAAGCTCCGGCTCTACCTGCGGCAGGACGAGTACGGCCGCTACTACTCCGCGCTGGTCTACCTGCCGCGCGACCGCTACACCACCGCCGTGCGGCTGCGGATGACCGACATCCTCATGGAGGAACTGGGCGGCACCAACGTCGACTTCACCGCCTGGAACACCGAGTCCGTCCTCGCCCGGCTGCACTTCGTCGTCCGTGTCCCGCAGGGCACCGGGCTGGTGCAGCTGACCCACGCCGACGCCGAGCGCATCGAGACCCGGCTGGTGGAGGCCGCCCGCTCCTGGGCCGACGGCTTCTCCGAGGCGCTGGTCGCCGAGGTCGGCGAGGAGCGGGCGGCCCGGCTCGCCCACCGCTACGGCGGCGCCTTCCCCGAGGGCTACAAGGCCGACTTCCCGCCCCGCACCGCCGTCGCCGACCTCCAGTACATCCAGGGCCTGGAACGGGGCGAGGGTGTCAGCGACTTCGCGCTCAGCCTGTACGAGCCGGTCGGGGCCGGCCCCGGCGAGCGCCGCTTCAAGATCTACCGCACCGGCGAGCCCGTCTCGCTCTCCGCGGTGCTGCCGATCCTCCAGGCCATGGGCGTCGAGGTCGTCGACGAGCGCCCCTACGAACTGCGCTGCGCCGACCGCTCCCCGGCATGGATCTACGACTTCGGGCTCCGGCTGCCGGCGAACCACGCGCAGAACCTGGAGGGCGACGCCCGCGAGCGCTTCCAGGACGCCTTCGCCGCCGTCTGGAGCGGCGAGGCCGAGAGCGACGGCTTCAACGCGCTGGTGCTGTCGGCCGGACTGACCTGGCGGCAGGCGATGGTGCTGCGCGCCTACGCCAAGTACCTGCGGCAGGCCGGCTCGCCCTTCAGCCAGGACTACATGGAGGACACCCTCCGCCGCAACGTCCACACCACCCGGCTGCTGGTCAGCCTCTTCGAGGCCCGCCTCTCCCCGGACCGCACGGGTGCCGGCCACGAGCTGACCGACGGCCTGCTGGAGGAGCTGGACGGGGCGCTGGACCAGGTCGCCTCGCTGGACGAGGACCGCATCCTGCGCTCCTTCCTCACCCTCATCAGGGCCACCCTGCGCACGAACTACTTCCAGCCGCGCGACGAGGAGTCGGGCCGGCCGCACGCGTACGTGTCGATGAAGTTCGACCCGCAGGCAATCCCGGACCTGCCCGCGCCCCGCCCGGCGTACGAGATCTGGGTGTACTCCCCGCGGGTGGAGGGCGTGCACCTGCGCTTCGGCAAGGTCGCCCGCGGTGGCCTGCGCTGGTCCGACCGGCGCGAGGACTTCCGCACCGAGATCCTGGGTCTGGTCAAGGCGCAGGAGGTCAAGAACACGGTGATCGTGCCGGTGGGGGCCAAGGGCGGCTTCGTCGGCAAGCGGCTGCCCGATCCCTCGGCGGACCGCGACGCGTGGCTGGCCGAGGGCGTCGCCTGCTACAAGACCTTCATCTCCGGCATGCTCGACATCACCGACAACCTCGTGGGCGGCCAGGTCGTACCGCCCGAGCGCGTGGTGCGGCACGACGGTGACGACACCTACCTGGTCGTCGCCGCCGACAAGGGCACCGCCTCCTTCTCCGACACCGCCAACGAGGTCGCCACCGCCTACGGCTTCTGGCTCGGCGACGCCTTCGCCTCCGGCGGCTCGGCCGGCTACGACCACAAGGCCATGGGCATCACCGCCCGCGGCGCCTGGGAGTCGGTCAAGCGGCACTTCCGCGAGCTCGGCCACGACACCCAGACCGAGGACTTCACGGTCGTCGGCATCGGCGACATGTCCGGGGACGTGTTCGGCAACGGCATGCTGCTGAGCGAGCACATCCGGCTGGTGGCCGCCTTCGACCACCGCCACATCTTCCTCGACCCGGACCCGGACGCGGCCACCTCCTACGCCGAACGCCGCCGGCTGTTCGAGCTGCCGCGCTCCTCCTGGGCCGACTACGACACCTCGCTGCTGTCGCCCGGCGGCGGCGTCCACCCCCGCAGCGCCAAGTCCATCCCCATCGGCGCGCAGGTGCGCCAGGCCCTGGGCATCGAGGACGGCGTCACCAAGATGACCCCGGCCGAGCTGATGAGGGCCATCCTCAAGGCCCCGGTGGACCTGCTGTGGAACGGCGGTATCGGCACCTACGTCAAGGCCTCCACCGAGACCGACGCCGACGTCGGCGACAAGGCCAACGACGCGATCCGCGTCAACGGCCGGGACCTGCGGGTGCGGGTCGTCGGGGAGGGCGGCAACCTGGGCCTGACCCAGCTCGGCCGCATCGAGTTCGCGCACGAGGGCGGCCGGATCAACACCGACGCCATCGACAACAGCGCGGGCGTGGACTCCTCCGACCACGAGGTCAACATCAAGATCCTGCTCAACTCGGTCGTCTCCGACGGGGACATGACCGTCAAGCAGCGCAACAGACTCCTGGCGGAGATGACCGACGAGGTCGCCGAGCTGGTGCTGCGCAACAACTACGCGCAGAACGTGGCGCTGGCCAACGCGATGCGGCAGGCGCCCGACCTGCTCCACGCCCAGCAGCGCCTCATGCGCAGCCTGTCCCGCCAGGGACGGCTGGACCGGCAGCTGGAGTTCCTGCCGGCCGACCGGCAGATCCGCGAACGGCTGGCGCACGGCCGCGGACTGACCCAGCCCGAGATGGCGGTGCTGCTGGCTTACGCCAAGATCACCGTCACCGAGGAGCTGGCCGACACCGATCTGGCGGACGACCCGTACCTGCAGCGGCTGGCGCACGCGTACTTCCCCAGCGCACTGCGCGAACGCTTCCCCGAGCAGATCGAGCGCCACGCCCTGCGGCGCGAGATCGTCACGACCCTCCTGGTCAACGACACGGTCAACACCGGCGGTTCGACCCTGGTGCACCGGATGAAGGAGGAGTCGGGCGCCTCGGCGGAGGAGATCGTGCGGGCGCACACCGCCGCCCGGGAGATCTTCGGCCTGGCCCGGGTCTGGGACGAGGTCGAGGAACTGGACAACACCGTTGCCGCCGACGTCCAGACCCGGATGCGGCTGCACGCCAGGCGGCTGGTCGAGCGGGGCACCCGCTGGCTGCTGAACAACCGGCCGCAGCCGCTGAAGCTCGCCGAGACCATCGAGGTCTTCCGGGAGCGGGTGGAGGTGGTCTGGTCCCAGCTGCCCAAGCTGCTCAGGGGCGCCGACCTGGGCTGGCACCAGAGCGTCGAGGACGAGCTGACCGGCGCCGGGGTCCCCGGCGACCTGGCACTGCGGGTGGCGGGCTTCTCCTCCGTCTTCCCCGCGCTGGACGTGGTGGCCGTCGCCGACCGCACCGGCCGCGAACTGCTGGACGTCGCCGAGGTCTACTACGACCTGGCCGACCGGCTGGGCATCACCGAGCTCCAGGACAGGGTGAGCGAGCTGCCGCGCTCCGACCGCTGGCAGTCGATGGCCCGCGCGGCGATCCGCGAGGACCTCTACGCCGCCCACCAGCTCCTCACCGCGGACGTACTGGCCTCCGGGGACGGCAGCGCCACGCCCGAGCAGCGCTTCGCGGCGTGGGAGGAGAAGAGCGCCGCCGTCCTGGGACGGGCCAGGGCCACGCTGGAGGAGATCCGCGAGTCGGACACCTTCGACCTGGCGAACCTGTCGGTGGCGATGCGCACGATGCGCACACTGCTGCGCAGCAACCGCTGACGCGCCGCGGCGCGGGAAGCACGGTGAGGGGGGTGGCCGGCCGGCCGCCCCCCTCACCGTGTGCGGCGCCCGGCCGGCCCTACTTCACCGCGCCGGCCATCACACCCGAGACGAACTGCCGCTGGAAGGCGAAGAACACCACCAGCGGGATCACCATCGACACGAACGCGCCCGAGGCCAGCACGTCGATGTTGTTGCCGAACTGGCGCACCTGCTGCTGGAGCGCGACCGTGACCGGCGGATCGCCCGCGTCGGCGAAGATCAGCGCCACCAGCATGTCGTTCCACACCCACAGGAACTGGAAGATGCCCAGGCTCGCGATCGCCGGGCCGCCCAGCGGCAGTACGACACGGGTGAACAGCCGCACCTCGCCGGCGCCGTCCAGCCGAGCGGCCTCCAGCAGTTCACGCGGGATCTCGGCGAAGAAGTTGCGCAGCAGGAAGATCGCGAACGGCAGGCCGAACGCCGTGTGGAAGACCACCACGCCGACGGTGGTCTCGAAGATCCCCAGGGTGTTGAAGAGTTTCGCCACCGGGATCAGAGCCACCTGCACCGGCACCACCAGCAGCCCGACGACGACCAGGAACCACCAGTCCCGGCCGGGGAAGTCCAGCCAGGCGAAGGCGTATCCGGCCAGTGAACCGATCACCACGACCAGCACCGTGGAGGGCACGGTGATGACCAGGGTGGTCAGCAGGGAGCCGGTGATGGCGTCGTTCTCCAGCAGGGAGCGGTAGTTGGAGGCCGTCAGCTGGGACCAGTCGCCCAGCGCCGTCCACCAGCCGGAGGATGAGACGTCGGAAGGATCCCGGAGGGAGGACAGCAGCAGCCCGGTGGTCGGCAGCAGCCACAGCAGGGCGACCACGACCAGGACGAAGCGCACCGCCCAGTGCCCGGTGAACGCGGCGATCCGCGCGCCGAGCGGCTGCCGGGTCCGCCCGTCCGGCTCTGGCCGTACGGGCGCGGGGGCGGGCCCGGGCGCCGGCTCGGGGCCGGACGCCGCCTTGGAGAGAGTGCTCACCGTCGGTTCTCCCTCCTCAGCCGCCTGATGTTGAAGACCATCACCGGCACCACCAGCAGCAGCAACAGCACCGCGATGGCGCTGCCCACGCCCTGGTCCGCACCCGTGCCGAAGGAGGACAGGTACAGCTGGAGCGCCAGTACGTTCGCGTCGGACTGGGTGGCGCCCGGGGCGATGATGTAGACGAGGTCGAAGATCTTCAGCACGTTGATCATCAGAGTGACCAGGACCACCGCGAGGACGGGGGCCAGCACCGGCACCGTGACTCTGCGGAAGACCTGCCACTCGTTCGCGCCGTCGACCCGCGCCGCCTCGAGCAGTTCGCGCGGCACCCCCGCCAGGCCCGCCGCGATCAGCACCATCGCGAAGCCCGCCCACATCCAGACGTAGGACGCGATGATGGCCGGGGTGATCAGTGACGGTCCGAGCCAGTCGACCCCGTTGTAGGCCTCGGTGAAGTTGGAGGCGGGCAGCCGCAGACGGGCGCCGTCCGCCTCGGCGGGCAGGGCGAAGACGCCGTCCTCGCCGGTGGTGGCGGTGGCCACCACCCTGCCGTCCCGCACGGCCTCGACCACCACCCCGGCCAGGGCCTTCTCGCCCGGGTCGACGACGTTCGGCTCGCCCCCGCCGCCCTTGGCGAAGTCCACCCAGACCGTGCCGGTGACCTTGCCGTCGCCCGCCGGCCGTGCGGGCGACGCCTCGGCGGCGTCGGCCAGGTCCTGGGGAGGCACGCCCACCAGCGGCAGGTTCGCCGGATCCGCGGCGTCCACCGCGGACCTCGTGGTGTACGAGCCGCCGCCGGCCTTCTCCAGCCCTCCGTCCGGCCGCGGGCGGGCGCCGGGCCAGGCGGAGGCCTCGTCGAAGGTGTCGTGGACCGAGACCCAGACGGCGTTGGCCACCCCGCGGTCCGGGTCCTGCTCGTACACCAGGCGGAAGATGATGCCCGCGGCGAGCATCGAGATGGCCATGGGCATGAAGACGATCAGCTTGAACGCGGTGCCCCAGCGCACCCGTTCGGTCAGCACCGCGAAGATCAGCCCGAGGGCGGTGCAGACGGTCGGGGCGACGATCACCCAGACCGTGTTGTTCCTGATCGCCGTCAGGGTGTCGCCGTCGGTGAACAGCTCGATGTAGTTGCCCAGGCCGACGAATCCGGTGCCGGAGGCGTCGAAGAGGCTCCGGTGGACCGAGTAGACGATGGGATAGACCACCAGCGCGCCCAGCAGTACCAGGGCCGGCAGCAGGAAGCAGACCGCGGCCCAGGGCCGGGTGCGGACGATGGAGGAGCGGCGGGTCACGGGGGCGGGCGGGCCCGGCGGGCCGGGGGCCGCCGGGCCGCCCGCTGTGGCGGTCGACATGGCAGTCGTGCCTCCGTCCCGGCCCGTCAGTCGCCGTACGCCTTGGCCGCGGCGGCCTCCAGCTCCCGCTGGGCGCCGGCCACGTCCCCGGGGTCGGCCAGGAAGTCCTGGAGCGCCTTCCACTCGCCCTCGCCCTTGGTGCCGCCGAAGGCGGCCGGGGCCTGGTCGGACATGTCGAAGCGGAAGTCGTCGCCCGCGGCGATCAGCGCCTCGGCGATGTCGCGCTGCACGTCGTCGGGGTAGACGGCGAGGTCCAGTTCCTTGTTGGGCGAGATGAAGCCGCCCTGCTCCGCCCAGATCGCGGCGGCGTCGGTGGAGGCCAGGAAGGTGAGCAGGGCGTGGGCGCCCTCGCTGTCCTTCAGCGCCACCGCCGCGTCGCCCGCGCTGACCACGGGGGAGTCCTCACCGACGGCGGGGAAGGGGAAGACCTTGGCGTCCCGGCCGATCTCCGCCTCGGTGTCGCCGATGTTGACGGCGACGAAGTCGCCCTCGTAGACCATCGCGGCCTGGGGCTCCTGGACGTCGGCGAAGACCTGGGTGACGGACTTGGGGAACTCCGTGCGCAGCGCGCCCTGGTTGCCGCCCGCCAGCAGCTCCTTCCTGCCGAACAGCTCGCCGAGGGTGGTCAGCGCCTCCTTGACGGAGGGATCGGTCCACTTGATCTCGTGCCTGGCGAGCTGGTCGTACTTCTCGGGCCCGGCCTGGGAGAGGTAGACGTTCTCGAACCAGTCGGTGAGCGTCCAGCCGTCCGCGCCGCCGACCGAGACCGGTGGCACACCGGAGTCGGAGAGGGTCTGGGCCGTCTCGAGGAACTCGTCCCAGGTCTTCGGCTCGCTCACGCCCGCGTTCTCGAAGGCGGTGGTGTTGTACCAGACCAGGGACTTGTTGGCGGCCTTGAAGTAGACGCCGTACTGCTCGCCGTCGTGGGCCCCCAGATCCCGCCAGCCCTGGGAGAAGTTCTTCTCCAGCTGCTCGCGCGTCCCGTCCTTGAGCGGTTTGATCCAGCCCTTCTCGGCGAACTGGTGGAGCACGCCGACCTGCGGCAGCATCGCCACGTCCGGCGGCGCGCCGCCCTCGATCTTGGAGCCGACGAAGGTCGCCACGTTGTCACCGGTCGGCACGGAACCGACCTCGGCGCCCGTGCGCTTCTCGAACTCGTCGAGGACCCTGCGGAAGTTCTTCTGCTCCGGGCCGGTCCACACGGCCGCCACCTGGAGCTTCTGCCCCTTCAGGTCCGGTAGCTCGACGGTGGCCTCCCGTCCGTCGCCCGCCCCGTTCCCGGAGCCACCGGACTTGTCGCCCCCGCCGTCACCTCCGCCGCAGGCGGCCGTCAGCGACAGTGCCAGCGCCGCGGCCAGCGCGATACCCGCTCTGCGGGCCCGCGATCGAGTTGTACGGACAGAAGTGCGCATAGCTCACCGTCCCCACTGTGGGCACAGCCGGTCGTCGGACGGCCGCGCCGTACGTCCCGTTCGGTCAGTCCTACGCCTGAACACATTGCCCGGCAACAGGGCTTCACATGTCAACTCGCCGTTCGTGACGGGCTCGTGACCTTGTGTCCGCGACTCCTCGTTCGGAAAGGGCTGTTGATGTCACATCCGATGTCACATCAGCGGGGCGGGGGCGGGGGCGCCGGCCTCGCGGGCCGCGCGCTCGACCGCGCTGGCGAGCAGCGCCAGATCGGTCGGGCCGTTGCCCAGCTCGCGTACGGGCCGGCGGGTGGGGGGATCCCCGGCGCGCGCCCAGTCCAACGGGACCACCGTCGGCCGCAGAGTCGCCGTGCGGGGTATGCGGCCCGACACCCGGCCCGCCTGGAAGGCGGTCACCGAGCCGTCCGGCCGGTGCAGCGTCCCCCGCCCCGGCAGCGGCCCCTCCGCGGAGCCGCCCGGATCCTCCGGGCCGCCCGGAACGCCGGAGCCCAGAAAGGCCCGCAGGGCCGCTCCCTGCCCGGTGGCCGTCCGTCCGGTGTGCTCCGGCCGCCCGGTGGCGGCCACCAGATGCACCCCCAGCCGCGCTCCGTCCCGCGCCACGGCCTCCAGCGCCCTGACCACCGAACCGGCCGCCGGACGGCCGGGGTTGCCCAGGGCGGGGGCGACCAGCGTGTCGAAATCGTCGACGAGGACCACCAGCCTGGGCAGCGCTCCCGGCCCCGGCTCCGGTCGCGCGGCGCCGGCGGCCTCGGCGGGACCGGTCTCCCCCGGGGCCCGCAGCTTGAGGGCGCCGGACTCGGGGCCCGTGCCGGAAACCGTGCCCGGGACCGTGCTCGCCAGGGGAGCACCCGGGGCCCGGCGCTGGGCGACCACCCGGGCGGCGGGGCCGCCTGCGGCTCCACCGGCGGCATGGTGCCGCGCCTGCGACACCTCCGCCGCGTACGCCTCGTACGTGCGGTCGCCGAGCAGTTCCGCGCGGCGCTTCAGCTCGCCGCCCAGTGCCTGGGCGAACTCCCGCATCCGCACCGGGTCCCCCGCGGCCAGGTACGTCGTGGCGTGCGGCAGGTCCCCGCAGACCCGCAGCCCGTCCCCGTCCCCGTCCACCAGGACCAGGGCCAGCCGGTCCGGCCGCTCCCCGGCCGCCAGCGAGGCGGCCGCCGAGCGCAGCAGCTCGGTCTTGCCGGAACCGGCCGGACCGGAGACCAGGAAGGGGCCGTGGCCGGCGGCGAGATCGGCGGTGACCGGGCCGTGCCGGCCCGCGCCCAGCACGGCCTCGGCCCGCGGGCCGGCGGGTGCGCCGGGTCCGGCGGGATCGTCGGCCCAGCGGGCCAGCAGCGCGGCGGGAGTGGCCCGGGCCAGGCCCAGCTCCTCCAGCAGCCGGGAACTCGGCGGCAGCGGCACGGGACGGTCCGGGGACGGGCCCCTGGCCGCGTCCGCCTCGCGCAGCGGCGCCAGTGCCCGGGCGAAGCGCTCGGCCCAGGCCGAGGACACCCCGTCCACGGTCGCGACCGGGGCGTTCGCCGGATCCGTGCCGCGCGCCACCACCCGTATCGCCGTGGCGACGGCGCCGCTGAGAAGGCCGACGGCACCGCAGAAGCGGAAGGCGGGGGAGGCGGTGGCCGCCGCCTCCAGGGTCACGGCGAGCGGGGAGGTGGGGGTCGCGGCCGAGGTCTCGGCCAGGCACAGCAGATGGACGCCCGCGGCCGGTCCGTGCGCCGCCAGCCGGGCCACGGCGTCGCGCAGCTCGGCCGGGCCCGGGTCGCCGTCGACCACGGCGACCGTCAGCGGGCCGCGGCGCGCGCCCGCACCCGCGCCCGGCTCCGGTCCGTCCAGTCGCCTCAGCAGCTCCTCGGTGCGGGCGGCGGCCTGCTCGCGGTCGTACGCCAGCAGCAGGCGGCAGTCCTGGCCGTGGGCCGGGCGCAGGTGCGGCAGCCAGCCCAGCCAGGACCAGTCGCCGCCCTCCGCCGCGTCGTGCGCGCCGCCGCGGGGCGCTCGGCCCGGAGCGATCAGCACGATCTCCAGGGTGCCCGGCCCGTGCAGCGCGGTGAGCTGGGCGAGGACCGAACGCACCAGCGGCAGCAGCCGGGCCCGGGGGCCGGCCAGCCCCAGCGAACCCGTGCGCCGCAGATCCACCGTCACCGGCTCGACGGCCCCGGCCGCGCCGCGGACCGAGCCGAGCCGGACGGTCAGCGCGTCGGGGTGGCCGGTGCCGCGCTCCCACAGCCGGGGGCCGGGGCCCAGCGCGGTGAGCAGGATCTCCGACGGATCGGGCCGGCGCTCCTCGCCCGGCGCGGCCGCCGCTGTGGGCACGGCGGGCGGGGTGGGCCGCGCACGCCCCGCCCCGTCGGCGTCCGCGCCGCCGTCCTCCGGCCGTCCTCCGGTGAGCCGCCGGGCCCAGGCGCCCAGACCGCCGCGCCGGGGCCGCCCGGCGGCGGGGCCGCCGCCCGGGGGCGCGATCCCGGCTCCGTGGGTGCCGCCGCCGGAGGGGAAGGGGTGGTCGGCGCGGCCGTGTTCGATCTCCTCGGCGTCCCCCGGGCCGCCGGGGACGTAGGGGGTGGCCGCCGCGCCGGGGCCGCCCGGTCCGCCGTCGCCGGGCCCGTAGGGCGGGAGCGTCGCGCGGCCCAGCCCGCTGACCGTCTCGGCGGTGGGAGCGGCGGGGCCCGCGGGCGCGCCGGGCGGGGCGGGAGCGGCCGAGGGCGCCCGGCCCTGCTCCGGCAGCAGCCCGGCCGTGCCGGGACCGCCCGCGCGGACCCGCAGATGCCCCTCCCCGTCCGGAAGCGCGGGCACGCCCGGCAGCTCCTCCGCCCCGGCCCGCAGCCGTATGGCGGACTCGCCCAGCCGCAGCGTCGCGCCCGGCGGCAGCGGCACGGGGCGGTCGTGGACCGCGGCGCCGTCGACCGTCGTGCCGTTGGTGGAGGCCAGGTCGGTGACCGTCACCACCCCCGACTCCGCCACGGTGACGGTGCAGTGCAGCCGGGAGACGTCCGGATCGTCCAGCGGCACGTCCGCCTCGGCGGAGCGGCCCACTCGCACCTGCCCGCCGCGCAGCAGATGGACCCCGCCCGCGTCCGGCCCGGCGACGACGTGCAGCCGGGCGCGCGTACCGGCGGGGGCCAGGCCGTGGCCCCAGGGCGCGGTCGGCCCGTACAGGGAGACCACCGCGCCGTCCACCAGCGGTGGCACACCCAGCATCTGGCGCCCGGCGTCCAGCCGCTGCGCGCCGGCGAACACCGCCACCGCCTCCCCGGAGCCGGCGGCGGGCGCGGCGCCGGCGGAGGCGGCCGCCGCGGCGAGCGCACCGGTCACCGCCGAGAGGGTGGTGCCGGCGGGGGCGGTCACCAGCACGTCGCAACCGCCGGTGCTCTGCTCCGCGTGACCGCCGCGCGGTCCGAGGACGGTCAGCCGGATCTGCATCGACATCGGCCCCTTCAGTCCCGTGATGCTGGATGCATCCTCGCACCGACCACTGTCACAGCGCCCACGATCCTCCGTCGAATGATCTTGATTGGTCTGCTGTGCACGCAAATGTGGCCGGTAATTGCCCGTCCCCCCGTGCGTTTCGCTCCGATGCGAAACCCCGGGCGGCCGCTCACCGGCAACCGTCCGCCCGCGCGGCGCGTCCGACAGGAAGCAGGGGACGGAGCACGGACGGCGGGGAGGAGGAGGCGCGGGGCGGTGCGCGGAGAACAGGGCGGGGAACGGGCCGGACGGACGGAAGGCCGACCGGGCGGAACGGCCCGGACAGGCGCCCGCGCACACCCGTGCCCCGTCGTACACGGCACTACAGTGAGCCGCCGGAGCGCCGTACAGTGGCGGCTTGGGCAGTTCGGACGAACCAGGGAGCGCATGACGTGCGGCCGGTAGGCAGCAAGTACCTGCTCGAGGAGCCGCTCGGGCGCGGCGCCACGGGCACCGTCTGGCGCGCGCGCCAGAAGGAGACGGCGGGCGCCGAGGCGGCCGTGGCCGGGCATCCCGGCGAGACCGTGGCCATCAAGGTCCTCAAGGAGGAGCTGGCGAGCGACCCGGACGTGGTGATGCGCTTCCTGCGCGAGCGCTCCGTCCTGCTCCGCCTGACCCATCCCAACATCGTCCGCACCCGCGACCTGGTGGTCGAGGGCGAACTCCTCGCCCTCGTCATGGACCTGATCGACGGCCCCGACCTGGACCGCTACCTGCGGCAGAACGGCCCCTTCTCGCCGGTCGCCGCCGCGCTGCTGACCGCCCAGATCGCCGACGCGCTGGCCGCCAGCCACGCCGACGAGGTCGTCCACCGCGACCTCAAGCCCGCCAACGTGCTGCTCGCCGGCTCCGAGGACGACCCGGCGGGCCTGCGCCCGATGCTCACCGACTTCGGCATCGCGCGCCTGGCCGACTCCCCGGGTCTGACCCGCACCCACGAGTTCGTCGGCACCCCCGCCTACGTCGCGCCCGAGTCCGCCGAGGGCCGGCCGCAGACCTCCGCCGTGGACGTCTACGGCGCGGGCATCCTGCTGTACGAGCTGGTCACCGGCCGTCCCCCCTTCGGCGGCGGCACCGCGCTGGAACTCCTCCAGCGCCATCTGACCGAGGAGCCGCAGCGCCCCGGCAACGTGCCCCTGCCGCTGTGGACGGTCATCGAGCGCTGCCTGCGCAAGAACCCCGGGGAGCGGCCCGGCGCCGAGAACCTGGCCCGCGCGCTGCGGACGGTCGCCGAGGGGATCGGGGTGCACGCCACGCCCGCGCAGGCCGAGGCCGCGATGGGCGTCGCCGCGCTGCTGGACCCCGACCCCTCGCCCGCCCCGGTGCCGGGGCAGACCCCGGCCGGCGCCTCGGACGCCACCCAGGTGCTGCCGACCACGGGCCGGCCCGGCGACGGCGCCCCCGCGTACGACCCCGACGCCGCCACCAGCTTCCTGCCGCACGCCGGCGCCGCCGGCCCGTCAGGCCCCGGCGCGGGCGGTTCCGACGAGGGCGCCACCCAGGTCATGCCGCCCATGCCCCCGGGTGCGCCCGCCGGCGGGGACGGTCCGGGCCCCGAGGATCCGCATCCCTGGCAGACCCAGCTGCGCGCCGCCCGGGACCGCAACGAGCAGACCCAGATCCAGCCGCTCGACCCGGAGCACGATCCGCTGCGCCGCCGCCCCCGGCGCCGCGTCGCCCCGCAGCAGTACCAGCAGTCCGAGTACCAGCAGCCCCCGCACCAGCAGCAGCCCCAGCCGCAGCGGCGCGAGCGGCCGCAGCAGCCGTACGCCCCCGCGCCGCAGCACCGGCCGGAGCCGCAGCCGCAGCGGTACGAGCCCCCGCGCCCGCCCGCGCCCCGGCGCGAGCCCCGCCCGCCGCGGCAGCGCACCTCCAGCCCCATGCGCATCCCGGGGCTCGGCTGCCTCAAGGGCTGCCTGTTCATGGTGCTGATCTTCGCGTTGATCTGCGTGCTGGTCTGGAACTTCACCCCGCTGCCCGAGTGGTGGGACCAGGGCCGGCAGTTCTGGGAGGACACCAAGGACTGGGTGGGCGAGGCCTGGACGTGGATGACGGAGTTCGGCAACGCGGCCGAGGAGCTGCCCACCGAACTCCCCTCCGACGTTCCCACGGAACTGCCCGTGAACAACTGACGGACGGCCGGAGGCGGCGACCCGGTCACTTTGTCGACTTTCGGGGCGGATTTCCGCCCCGGAGGTGGTGGTTGCCGCCATCCGGGGGGCGCGGCGGCCCCGCGGAAGCGTAGCTTTGTCGCCATGTCACGGAAGATCGGCAGTCGGTACACCGCCCATCGGATCCTGGGCCGGGGCAGCGCCGGCACGGTGTGGCTGGGTGTGGGGCCGAAGGGCAGCCCCGTCGCCGTCAAGCTGCTGCGCGAGGACCTGGCCTCGGACCAGGAGCTGGTGGGCCGCTTCGTGCAGGAGCGCACCGCGCTGCTCGCCCTCGACCACCCGCGCGTGGTCAAGGTGCGCGATCTGGTGGTCGACGGCAACGACCTCGCCCTCGTCATGGACCTCGTGCGCGGCACCGACCTGCGCACCCGGCTGGAGCGCGAGCGCCGCCTGGCCCCGGAGGTGGCCGTGGCCGTGGCCGCCGACGTCGCCGACGCGCTGGCCGCCGCCCACGCGGCCGGGATCGTCCACCGCGACGTCAAGCCCGAGAACATCCTGCTCGACGTCCACGGCCCGGCCGGGCCCGGCGGCGCCCCGCCCGCGCTGCTCACCGACTTCGGCATCGCCAAGCTGATCGACGCGCCCAGCCGGGGCGGCGGCAGCAAGGTCGTCGGCACCCCCGACTACGTCGCCCCCGAGATCGTCGAGGGCCTGCCGCCGCGCGCCTCCGTCGACGTCTACGCCCTGGCCACGGTGCTGTACGAGCTGCTGGCCGGTTTCACGCCCTTCGGCGGAGGCCACCCCGGGGCCGTGCTGCGCCGCCACGTCACCGAGCGCGTCGCCCCGCTGCCCGGCATCCCCGACGAGCTGTGGCAGCTGATCAACCAGTGCCTGGCCAAGGCCCCGGCCTCCCGGCTGCGCGCCTCCGAGACGGCCGCGCGGCTGCGGGAGATCCTGCCGGCCCTGGCGGGACTGCCGCCGCTCGACATCGACGAGCCCGAGCCGGAGACCGGCGCCCACGGCGGCGGGCGGCAGGGCGCCTACGGGCACCACGACGGCCCCGCGTACGACGACGGGGGGTACGGGGCCGGTGCGGACACCGACCCGTACGGCGCGCCCGCCCGCGGAGCCGTACCGCTCGTCCACGGCGGTCCCGCTCCCGACTCCACCCGCGACACCCACACCAGCATGCGCGTCCCCGGCGCGGACGAGCTGGCGGGGGGCGCCCACGGCACCGCCCGCGCCCCCCGTGCCCCGGGCAGCCCGCGAGCCGGCTCGGCCCGCCACCGGGCGGCCGAGCGCCGCCGCAGGGTCAGGCAGGGCGTCACGGCCACGGCCGTCGCCGCCGTGCTCGGCATCGGCGGCTGGCTGGTCCTGTCCGGGGGCGGCGAGGAGGGCGGCGGCCCCGCGGTCCCCTCGCACGGTGAGGAGGACCGCCCGCGGGAGCCCTGAGGAGCGGCCAGCGGGGAGCGGCCCCCCGGCAAGCCCGGGGCGGGCGGGCCCGGCGCCGGGCGGCCGCCCCCCGTCCGACGGGGCGGCGGCAAAGGTCCCGGCAACCGTTAGTCTGGAGGGCGTGGCAGTCGTCGACGTATCCGAAGCACTGAAGTCCCTCACCTCGACCATGGAGTCGATCGAGGCCGTCCTGGACCTCGAGAAGCTGAGGGCCGAGATCGCCGTGCTCGAAGAGCAGGCGGCGGACCCGGCCCTGTGGAGCGACACCGAGAACGCCCAGCGGGTGACCAGCAAGCTGTCCCTGCTCCAGGCGCAGGTCCGCAAGGTGGAGGAGCTGCACGGCCGGATCGACGACCTCGGGGTCCTGTTCGAGCTGGCCGAGGCCGAGGACGACGCGGACACGCGCACCGAGGCCGAGAGCGAGCTCCAGGCCGTCCAGAAGGCCGTGGACGAACTGGAGGTCCGCACCCTCCTGTCCGGCGAGTACGACCCCCGCGAGGCGATGATCAGCGTTCGCGCGGAGGCCGGCGGCGTGGACGCCGCCGACTTCGCCGAGCAGCTCATGCGCATGTACCTGCGCTGGGCCGAGCGCAAGGGCTACCCGACCGAGGTCCTGGACACCTCGTACGCCGAGGAGGCGGGCATCAAGTCCGCCACCTTCTCCGTCAAGGCCCCCTACGCCTACGGCACCCTCTCCGTGGAGCAGGGCACCCACCGCATGGTGCGCATCTCGCCCTACGACAACCAGGGCCGCCGCCAGACGTCCTTCGCGGGCGTCGAGGTGATGCCGGTGGTCGAGCAGACCGACCACATCGAGATCCCCGAGAACGAGATCCGCGTCGACGTCTTCCGCTCCTCCGGTCCCGGCGGCCAGTCGGTCAACACCACCGACTCCGCGGTCCGGATGACGCACATCCCGACCGGCATCGTCGTCTCCTGCCAGAACGAGAAGTCCCAGATCCAGAACCGCGCCGCCGCCATGCGCGTCCTCCAGGCACGCCTTCTGGCGCACCGCCGGGCGGAGGAGCAGGCCAAGATGGACGCCCTCAAGAGCGACGGCGGCAACTCCTGGGGCAACCAGATGCGTTCGTACGTCCTGCAGCCGTACCAGATGGTCAAGGACCTGCGCACCGAGCACGAGGTCGGCAACCCCCAGTCCGTCCTCGACGGCGACATCGACGGCTTCCTGGAGGCCGGTATCCGCTGGCGCAAGCAGCAGGAGCAGCAGAACGCCGGCTGACCCGCGGCGGGCCCGCCGGGTCGGGCTCTCCCCGGAAGATCCCCCTCCTGTGTGTCGGTTCTGTCACAACCCGGTCCGCCGGAGTCCCAACTACCCGCCCAGCGTGGACATTTCGGGTTGGCCCGGCTTGACGGCGGTGTCGGGCCTGGGAAAGCATTCTGGCCGGCACGCGCGTGTTCGGGGCGCGTAGGTACGGGGGTGGACAGAGCCCGACCGCTGATCGGTCGCCGGCTCGGCACGACGGACCCCGGCACGCAGGAAGCTCCGCACGGCTGCCCCATTGACGAAGACCACTACTGGGGGTAGTTGGCATATGACAAATTCCAGGACGCGAGTGCGCGTCGCGCGGGTCGCCGCCGGTGCGGTGTTCCTCGCGGGTGTGTCGCTGACGGCCGTCGGCACGGCCTCGGCCGTCACCGGCGACGCCGACGGAGGCCAGACCCAGGGTCAGACCGAAGGCCAGACCGAGGGCGGCGGGAACGGCGGCGGTGACACCGACGGCGCCAACGGCGGTGGCGATGACGAGGGAGTCATCCAGGGAGTCGTCGAGGGCCTGACCGAGGGTTCGACCTCGGAGGGCGCCACCTCCGAGGGGGCGACCAGCGAGGGTGCCACGAGTGAGGGTGGCACCTCCGAGGGAGCGACCAGCGAGGGTTCGACCTCGGAGGGCGCCACCTCCGAGGGCGGCACCTCCGAGGGTTCCACCAGCGAGGGCGCCACCTCCGAGGGCTCCACCAGCGAGGGCGGCACCAGCAACGGTTCCACGAGTGGCAACGGCGGCTCGACCGGCGGCACCGGCGGTTCCGCCGGTGGCCCGGGCACCGCCACCACCGGCGGCACCGGCGGCGAGGACGGTGGCCCGAACACCTGCATCCTCGACGAGTCCACCGTGGACTGCGGCCCCGACACCGACTCCGTCGGCACCAGGCCGATCAGCCAGGAGAAGCCGAAGGAGGAGCTGGCCGAGACCGGCGCCGCCGAGACGACCTTCCTGCTGGTCGGCGCGGCCACGATGATCGCCGGTGGTATCGGCTTCCGCCTGATGCCGCGCATGGTGAACCGCAACACCGTCGCCTGAGCGAACGGCGCGGCGCCGCACACGCGTAACGGCGTGTGACGGCATACGGGAACAGCGCACACGAGGAGCCCGGGACGCATCCGGCGTCCCGGGCTCCTCGTACGTCTCGGGTGCCCAGCAGGCCTCGTGGGCCACGCGGTGGCGTACGCGCCCGCGCGCGGCGCCGCGACGCGCCCTACACGGCGGCCTGGCGGGCCAGCAGGGCCACGGCGATCAGGGTCAGCAGCAGCGCCGCCAGCGCGGCCGGGGAAAGGGAACCCAGGGAGAACGGCCCGTTCTCCCGGTGCAGCCGCTCACGGTGCGCGCGGCACACCGGGCAACGGCCCTCGCTCACCGGCCCTGCGCAGTTGGCGCACACCAGTCGGTCGCACGTCATGCGATGTCCTCCTCATGGAACACCAACGACACCGGGCGGTCCTCTGTTCCCGCTTCCGCCTCCGCGGGCCGGAAGCTCTGCCTCCACTGTGCCAGCACCGGGGCCGGAGCGCAGAAAGTCGTGGCCAATGCCTGGTTTGCGCCTGATGCGCAGCCGGACAAAACCCCCAACCGCGGACGCGGACTGCGGCCCTCGCGCGGATTCGCGTAGGGTCACCACACCGACGGGGATCCACTCCGCGGTTTCCGCTGCCCCTACCCAGGTCGACGTGGTGTAAATCCGTGATCCGATTCGACAACGTCTCGAAGTTCTACCCCAAGCAGAACCGCCCCGCCCTCCGCGACGTGTCGCTGGAGGTCGAACGCGGCGAGTTCGTCTTCCTGGTGGGCTCCTCCGGCTCCGGCAAGTCCACCTTCCTGCGGCTGATCCTGCGGGAGGAGCGCACCAGCCACGGGCAGGTGCACGTCCTCGGCAAGGACCTCGCCCGCCTGTCCAACTGGAAGGTGCCGCACATGCGCCGCCAGATCGGCACGGTCTTCCAGGACTTCCGGCTGCTCCCCAACAAGACGGTGGGGGAGAACGTCGCCTTCGCCCTGGAGGTGATCGGCCGGTCGCGCGGCGACATCCGCAAGTCCGTTCCCCAGGTGCTCGATCTGGTCGGTCTGGCGGGCAAGGAGGACCGGATGCCCGGCGAGCTGTCCGGCGGTGAGCAGCAGCGGGTGGCCATCGCCCGCGCGTTCGTCAACAAGCCGAAGCTGCTGATCGCCGACGAGCCCACCGGCAACCTCGACCCGCAGACCTCGGTCGGCATCATGAAGCTGCTGGACCGGATCAACCGCACCGGGGCGACCGTGGTCATGGCCACCCACGACCAGCAGATCGTCGACCAGATGCGCAAGCGCGTGATCGAACTAGAAAAGGGCCGTCTCGTGCGCGACCAGTCGCGCGGTGTCTACGGCTACCAGCACTGAAAGGACGCCATGCGCGCCCAGTTCGTACTGTCGGAGATCGGCGTCGGTCTCCGCCGCAACCTCACGATGACCTTCGCGGTGATCGTCTCCGTCGCCCTGTCGCTGGCCCTGCTCGGCGGTGCGCTGCTCGCCCGTGAACAGGTGAACAGCATGAAGGGGTTCTGGTACGACAAGGTCCAGGTGTCGATCTACCTCTGCAACGAGAACGACGCCGACTCCGACCCCAACTGCGCCAAGGGAGCGGTCACCGCGCAGCAGAAGCGCCAGATCAAGGCGGACCTCGACAAGCTGGACATAGTCGAGACGGTCTACCACGAGTCCGCCGAGCAGGCGTACAAGCACTACCGGGAGCAGTTCAAGGACTCCCCGCTGGCCGACTCGCTGACCCCGGACCAGATGCAGGAGTCCTACCGGGTCAAGCTGAAGGACCCGACCAAGTTCGAGGTCATCAGCACCGCCTTCTCCGGCCGCGACGGCGTCCAGGAGGTCCAGGACCAGCGGAACCTGCTGGAGAACCTCTTCCGGATGCTGGAGGGCATGAACTTCGCGGCGCTCGGGCTGATGGGGCTGATGCTGGTCGTGGCCCTGCTGCTGATCGTCAACACCGTGCGGGTGGCGGCGTTCAGCAGGCGCAGGGAGACGGGGATCATGAGACTGGTGGGCGCGTCCAGTTTCTACATCCAGATGCCGTTCATCGCGGAGGCCGCGTTCGCCGGGCTGCTGGGCGCGGTCGGCGCCACGGTGCTGCTGGTGGTCGGCCGTTACTTCCTCATCGACGCCGGCCTGTCGCTGGCCGAGCAGATGCCGCTGATCGACTTCATCGGCTGGGAGGCGCTGCTCAAGGTGCTCCCGCTGGTGTTCGTGGTCGGTGTGCTGATGCCGGCGCTGGCCGCCTTCATCACGCTGCGTAAGTATCTGAAGGTGTGATGTGACCGCGTTCCGGGAGCGCCCGGGGGCCGTTCAAACGCCCCCGGGCGCGCTCGGTGTGTGACGAAGGACGCCGCGGCCGTTCGTGCGACCTCCCGTGCGGCGCCCGCCCGTGTCCTAGACTCCGCAGCATGTCGGGTACGTCGAAGTTCGTCCCCCACGGTTCCGCCAGGGCCGCGGCCCCGGCCCTGGAAGGCGGGCGCCGTTCCCGGCGCATCCTCCGGGGGACGGGGCTGACCCTGGTCTTCGTGGCCGTACTGGGGGCCGGGGCCGTCACCGAATCATGGGGAGACGTCACCGAGGGTGACACATCGTCCGCGAGCCCGGAACCGGTCGGTGAGGGGGCGGAGAGAGGGGCCCCGCCGCACGACACCGCACACGGCGCCGCGCACGACGCCGAGGAACTGGTCAGCCGCAGCGGGGACCGCTGGGCCGCCGCGTACACCGCCCGCGAGTACGAGGGCCTGAGGCAGTCCCTGGACGGCCGGTACGTCGGCGTGGGCGTCTCCGTGCGCCGTACGGGTGCCGACCGGATCGAGATCGCCCGCGTCCAGCCCGGCAGCCCCGCCGCGGAGGCGGGCGTACGCGCCGGGGACCGGCTGGTCACCGTCGACGGCACCAGCGCCGAGGGCCGCCCCGTCACCGATGTGGTGGCCCTGCTGCGCGGCGGCGCGCCGGGGGAGGGCGCCCCGCCCGGCAGCCGTGTCGTCCTCGGCCTGAGCCGCGGGAGCCTGCGCTGGGAGGAGGGGCTGGAGCGGGCCCGGCTCAGCGTCGAGACCGTCACCGTCACCACTGTGGGCGCGGGCGCCTCCGGCGCGCCGGAGGAGCCGGGCGATCCGGCCGCCGGCGCCGCCCGCGTCAGGATCGACTCGTTCACCCGGGGCACGGGGGAGCAGTTGCGGCGCGCGGTGGAGGACCTTCCCCCGGGTGGGGGGATCCTGCTCGACCTGCGCGGCAACTCCGGCGGTCTGGTCGCCGAGGCCGCCGAGGCCGCCTCCGTCTTCCTCGACGGCGGTCTGGTGGCCACCTACGGGGACGGCGAGACCGAGCGCGCGCTGTACGCCGAGCCCGGGGGGAACACCGCGTCCCCCCTGGTGGTGCTGGTCGACGGCGGCACGATGAGCGCCGCCGAACTCCTGGCCGGCGCCCTCCAGGACCGAGGCCGGGCGGTCGTCGTCGGCACCCGCACCTTCGGCAAGGGCTCGGTCCAGGAGCCGAGGGAGCAGCCGGACGGCTCGGTCGCCGAGCTGACCGTCGGCCACTACACCACCCCCGGCGGACGGACCTTCGAGGAGGAGGGGCTGCGGCCGGACCTGGAGGTGCTGCCGGGGCAGGACGCGCAGGAGGAGGCCCGCACGGTATTGAGTGGCCTCGCCACCCGGTCGTAGTGGAACAATGGCGGTGCTATGGCTAAAGAGACGGGGCGCAAACTCATCGCGCAGAACAAGAAGGCGCGGCACGACTACCTCATCCTCGACACCTACGAGTGCGGGCTGGTGCTGACCGGCACCGAGGTGAAGTCGCTGCGGCAGGGGCGGGCGTCTCTGGTGGACGGCTTCGCCCAGCTCGACGGCGGTGAGGCGTGGCTGCACAACGTGCACATCCCCGAGTACAGCCAGGGGACGTGGACCAACCACAGCGCGCGGCGCAGGCGGAAGCTGCTGATGCACCGCGCCGAGATCGACAAGCTGATCGGCAAGCTCCAGGAGTCGGGCCTGACGCTGGTCCCGCTCCAGCTGTACTTCAAGGACGGCCGCGCCAAGGTCGAGATCGCGCTGGCGCGCGGCAAGAAGGAGTACGACAAGCGGCAGACGCTGCGGGAGAAGCAGGACCGCCGCGAGGCCGAGCGCGCGGTCTCGGCGGCCCGCCGGCGCCGGCGGGCCTGACGGCCGCCGCCCGGGCCGGGGCGGCCGGGCCGTCCGGGGGCCGTCGGGGAACAACCCCGGCCGGGGCGCTGTTGGACCGCGTGTACGGGATGTACGGGGACCGCGTGGTCCGGTCGGCGGCTCCCCGCCGGGGAATACGCTGGCAGCCCTGCGCGTTGACCCGTACAATGGCACCAGCGCCGCCCGGTTCAGGCCGGGCGAGCTTGTCAAATGAACATGGGGATGATCGGTTTCGACAGCGGCTGTTGAAGCAGGGGAAGCGAGCCGAGGAACGCGGCAATGATCTCGTTAACCATGTGCCGCAAAAAAATAATCGCCAACACCAAGCGCGATTCCTTCGCCCTCGCTGCCTGATCAGCGACTCGCGAAGTGTCAGCCCAGGGGCGTTCCCGCCCTGGATCCTGGCATCAGCTAGGGAACTTCACCGTTAACCCCGGTCACGGGGGTTGGCGGGACATCAAACAGTGACTGGGCCCGTCGGCGGCTTGTCCGCGTGACCGCC
Organism: Streptomyces sp. SS8; assembly: GCF_054072955.1. Classification (NCBI taxonomy): domain Bacteria; kingdom Bacillati; phylum Actinomycetota; class Actinomycetes; order Kitasatosporales; family Streptomycetaceae; genus Streptomyces; species Streptomyces sp. SS8. Next base: position 421,697 of record NZ_JBSVCZ010000001.1, on the reverse strand, counting down.
GGGGCCGAGAAAATCACAGTGGACTGCGCTCGGAGAAGCCCTGGTTCTGCACCGTTGGACGCGGGTTCGATTCCCGCCATCTCCACTCACCCCATGTGGGCCGAAGGCCCCGCCGTCCCAGGACGGCGGGGCCTTCGGCATGTCCCGGGCCGGGCGGGCGGCCGGGCGGATGGACCACGGTTCAGCGCTTTCCGGCCGCCGTGGCCGCCGTGGCCGCCGTGGTGGTCGCGGTCATCGCGGTCAGAGCCACGACGGTCGCGACGGTGGCCGCCGCCGGGAGTACCGCGTACCCCCACGAGCCGCCCAGGTGCTCCGCCGCCCAGCCGCCCACCGCCGAACCGGCGGCCACACCGCCCAGCAGGGCGGTGACGGCCAGGGTCATGCCCTCGTTCAGCCGTCCGGGCGGGGTCAGCCGCTGGACCAGGGTCATGCCTGTGACCATCGCGGGGGCCGTCGCCATCCCGGCGACCAGCAGCGCGGGGGCCAGCACCAGCAGGCTGCCGGTGGTCGAGGCGAGCAGCGGCAGCGTCATCAGAACGGCCATCGAGCCCACGCAGACCGCGAAGCGCCGCCCCGGCGGTCCCGTCGGGCGCAGGGCGCCGAAGGCGAGTCCGGCCGCGCCCGAGCCCAGGGCCTGGAGGGCGAGTACGGCGCCCGCCGCGCCCTTGTGGCCCAGCTCGTCGGCGTACGCCACGGTCACCACCTCCAGGGCGCCGAAGACGGCCCCGGTGGCGAGGAAGACGGCCAGCAGCCTCGGCAGGCCCGGGGTGCGCAGCAGGGCGGTCGCACGGGCGGCGCCGTCGTGCGGTGCGACGGGCGGCTCGGTGCGGCGCTGGGCGGCGAACAGCAGGACGCCGCCCAGCAGCAGGACGGTGGCGGTCAGGGTGCCGGCCTCGGGGAAGAGCGAGACGCACAGGAAGGTGGCCAGCACCGGGCCGAGCATGAAGCACAGCTCGTCCAGGGCCTGTTCGAAGGAGTTGGCGGTGTGCCGCGCGGCCTCGGCCTCCGGCGAGGCGCCGCGGTACAGGTGCGCCCAGCGGGCCCGGGCCATGCCGCCGGTGTTGGGGGCGGTGGAGCCGGCCGCGTAGGCGGCGAACAGCGTCCAGTCGGGGGCGTCGTACCGCACGCACAGCAGCAGCGTCAGCGAGGCGGCCGCGGACAGGCAGACCGCGGGGACGGCGATCCGGGCCTGCCCGTGGCGGTCCACCAGCCGTGCGACCAGCGGCGCCAGGACGGCGGTGGCGACCAGCCCGGTGGCGGTGACGGCTCCGGCCAGGGCGTACGAGCCGCGGGTGGTGGCGATCATGATGACCGCGCTGATGCTCAGCATTCCCATCGGCAGCCGGGCGAGGAAGCCGGCGAGGGCGAACGCCCGTGTCCCCGTGGGCGTGAACAGTTTCGTGTAGGGCGTGAACCAGTGGGTGCGCGCGGGGCGGTCCCCGCGCTCGGCGGGCCTGCCGCGCAAGGCGGCGGCCGGCTCGCCGAGCTCCGCCGCGGGCGGTGGGACGGGCGCGGGTCCGGTGGGCGAGTTCGGCATGTACACACCCTGGGCCGGGCGTCTGTGAGGTGTCCAACACTTTGTGGCTGGTCATTGACGCGTCTGTGTTGTCACCATGGGGCGTGCCCCGAGACACCGACCCCCGGCTGCTGCGTGCCTTCGTCGCCGTCGCCGACGAGCTGAACTTCACCCGTGCCGCCGCCCGGGTGTTCGTCGCCCAGCAGTCCCTGAGCCGCGACATAAGGCGGCTGGAGGAACAGCTCGGCACCGTGCTGTTCGTCCGTACGACCCGGCGGGTGTCCCTGACCCCGGAGGGGGAGCGGCTGCTGCCGTACGCCCAGCGCGTGCTGGCGGCGCACGACGAGCTGAACGCCGCGGCCGTACGCGAGGAGCGCCCCCTGATCGTCGACGTGGGCGCCCCGGCCTCCACCGGGCAGCGGGTGCTGGACGAGGCCCGGCGGCTGGCGCCCGACCTGGAGTTCGTCGCCCGCTACCACAGCGGACTGATCGGAGCCGCCGCGGAGATCTCCGGCGGACGGCTGGACGTCTCCTTCGGCCGGGTCGCCGGGCTGGACCCGGCCGCGCTGGGCGGGCTCGACCACCGTCTGATCCGCTACGAGAAGGTGGCCGTGCTGCTGCCGGAGGGGCACCGGCTGGCCCGGCTGCCCAGGGTGCCGCTGGACGCGCTGGCGGGGGAGGTCCTGTACGCGGGGGCCGGCAACCCCGAGACCGCGGAGTGGACCGACTACGCCCGCCGCCTCTTCGCGGGCCGCGGGATAGAGCTCGCCGCTCCCTTTCCCAAGATCGAGGGGGAGGCGGAGTTCGGCCGGGTCGTCCGCAGGCGCGGCTGGTCGGTGCTGGCCAGCGAGGTCTTCGCCACGGTGCCGGGCATGGTGCTGCGTCCGCTGGTGGATCCCGTGCCGCTCTCCCCGGTCTCGATGGTCTGGCGGCGCGGCCTGCGTCACCCGGGAGCGGACGCGCTCCGGGCGGCGGCGCGGCGGCTGGCGGAGGCGGGGCGCTGGCGGGAGCGGCCCCACGGCTCCTGGCTGCCGGAGCCGGACGCGCGTGTGCTGGGGGTGGCCGCACCGTCCGTGCGCTGATCCCGCCACGGTGCCCGGCCGGGTACCGGAGCGGAGCGGACGGTCGTCCCACCGGAGTACCGGAGCGCCGTCGGGGTCTCCTGTGAGCGGGTGAAACCGTACCGGGGCGGCGGCGGCCCGGCACGGCCGGGTGCAGCCGGTCACTCCCGAACTCCCCTCGCGCACGGCCCTGTTGAGCGCCGCTGGGCGGCGCGGGCGAGGGGCGGCGCCACCCGCGCCGCCCAGGCCCCGGATTCCTCCCCCCGACCCTTGGTCAGCATTTGTCCGTTTATGGGATATTTTCTTGGCGAGGGGTGCCGGGGAAGAACGGAGCACGGCCGGTGTCATGCACCGGCCCTTTCGCATGTGGTGCCCGGCGCGCGTGAAGAACCAGAGGAGGTGTTCCTGAATGGCGTGTGCTGACCCAGTGGCCGGCGGCCACCGCGGGAGACCGGTCTTCGTGGACGCGACCGGCAGACGCGGGCGCGTGCTGCGGCTCCTCGGCTGGTCGTTCGGAACCCTGTGCGGAGGCTGCGTGGCCGTACTGGCCGTCGCCCTGACGGGAGGCAGCCCCGCGGTCGCCGACAGGCCCGCGCCCGGCGGTGCCACCGCGGAGGCCGGGCTCCCCGCCCTCCTGGCCGACACCCAGGGCTTCGGCGCACGGAGGCACTGGGGCGGCCACGAAGGCCCGGCCATGCGCTGGACCGGGAGCGGGGGAGCCGCCATCGACTGGTCGGTGGGAACCGTGAGCGACACCGCGACGACCGCCCCGCTTCCCGCCGGGGGGACCTCTCCATGACCCTGGAGGGACACCGGCGCGGTCTTCCGCGCCCGCGCCGGCGCGGAAGACCGCGCAGGCTGCTGGTCCTGCCGCTGCTGCTGACCGCCTTCACCGTGCTGATGCTGCGCGGCTACGTGCACAGCGAGTTCCTCGCGGACCACCGGGTACGGCCCGAGGCCCCCTCCGACCGGGTCCCCGGAGAGGTCCGCGAGGGCGGCCCGGTCGTGGACGCCGCCGGCCCGCGCCCGGCCGGTCACCGGGTGCCCGACCACATGATCGTGCTCACCTTCGACGACGGCCCGGACCCGGTGTGGACGCCGAAGGTGCTGGACAAACTGGCCGAGCACGACGCGCGCGCGGTCTTCTTCGTGACCGGCGCCATGGCCGCCCGCCACCCCGGGCTGGTCAGGCGGATGGTGGCGGAGGGCCACGAGATCGGCCTGCACACCTTCAACCACCCCGACCTGTCCTACCAGTCGGAGTCCCGCATCGACTGGGAGCTGGCGCAGAACCAGCTGGCCCTGGCCGGCGCGGCCGGGGTGCGGACCTACCTGTTCCGGCCGCCGTACTCCTCGCACGCGCACGCCCTGGACAACGAGTCCTGGCCGGTCGTCCGGTACGTCGGCGGCCGCGGCTACATCACCGTCCTCAACGACACCGACAGCAAGGACTGGGCGCGCCCGGGAGTGGACGAGATCGTCCGCCGGGCCGTTCCGGAGGAGGCCGGCGCCGGCGCCGTGGTGCTGATGCACGACGCCGGCGGCGACCGCTCGCAGACCGTGGCCGCCCTGGACCGGCTGCTGCCGGAGCTGAAAGCGCGCGGCTACGCGTTCACCAACCTCACCGAGGCGCTGAGGGCCCCCAGCGCCCTCACCCCCGTCAGCGGTCCCGAACTGTGGAAGGGCAGGTTCTTCGTCTTCGCCGTCGGCGTCGCGGAGCGGGCGACGTCCCTGTTCATCGGGGCGCTGACGGTGGTCGGCCTCCTGGTCTTCGCCCGCCTCGGGCTGATGCTGCTCCTGGCCAGGGTGCACGGCCGCGCCGCGCGCCGGAGAGCCGCCCTGGCCCCGGAGCCGGTCACCCGGCCCGTCAGCGTGGTGGTCCCGGCGTACAACGAGGCCGAGTGCATCGCGGGCACCGTGCGCTCCCTGGTCGCCGGGGAACACCGGATGGAGGTCGTCGTCGTCGACGACGGCTCCCGCGACGCGACGGCCGACATCGTCGAGGGCCTGCGGCTGCCGGACGTACGGGTGGTCAGGCAGGCCAACGCGGGCAAGCCCGCCGCCCTCAACAACGGCATCGCCCACGCCTCGCACGACATCATCGTGATGGTGGACGGCGACACCGTCTTCGAGCCCTCCACCATCCGCGAACTGGTGCAGCCCTTCGCCGACCCGGCGGTCGGGGCCGTCGCCGGCAACGCCAAGGTCGGCAACCGCGACACCCTCATCGGGGCCTGGCAGCACATCGAGTACGTGATGGGCTTCAGCCTGGAGCGGCGGATGTACGACGTGCTGCGCTGCATGCCCACGGTCCCCGGAGCGGTGGGCGCCTTCCGCCGCGAGGCGCTGGAGCGCGTCGGCGGCGTCAGCGACGACACCCTCGCGGAGGACACCGACCTCACCATGGCCGTCCACCGCGACGGCTGGCGGGTGGTCTACGCGGAGAACGCCCGCGCCTGGACCGAGGCGCCCGAAACCGTCCGGCAGCTGTGGTCCCAGCGCTACCGCTGGAGCTACGGCACCATGCAGGCGATGTGGAAGCACCGCCGGGCGGTGCTGGAGCGCGGCCCCTCGGGACGCTTCGGCCGTGTCGGACTGCTGTTCATCTCGCTGTTCACCGTCCTGATGCCGCTGCTCGCCCCGCTGATCGACGTGTTCCTCCTCTACGGCCTGCTCTTCGGGCCGGCGCAGCGGACGGCGGCGGTCTGGCTGGGCGTCCTGGCCGTCCAGGCGGCGTGCGCCGCGTACGCCTTCCGGCTGGACCGCGAACCCCTGACCCATCTGGTCTCGCTGCCGCTGCAGCAGATCCTCCACCGGCAGCTGATGTACCTGGTACTGCTGCGCTCCTGGGCCACCGCGCTCACCGGCGGCCGGCTGCGCTGGCAGAAACTGCGCCGCACCGGCGCCGTCGACTCCGCCCCCGTGGGCATCGCGAAACCCCGTCACACGCAAGGGAGCACCACCGTATGACCGAGACGGCGACCCCCTCCCCGGCACAGCCCCCGGGCGCGGGCACGGGCGCGGGAAGCCGTGCGCCGGGAGCCGGGCGCGACCGCTACCTCGACCTGCTGCGCACCCTCGCGCTGCTGCGCGTGGTGCTCTACCACACCTTCGCCTGGGGCTGGCTGACGTTCCTCTTCCCGTCGATGGGCGTGATGTTCGCGCTGGCCGGCGCGCTGATGGCCCGCTCCCTGGCACGCCCCGGATCCGCCCTCGGGGTGCTGCGCGGCAGGATCCGGCGCCTGCTGCTGCCGCTGTGGCTGTACGGCCTGGTGGTCCTCGGCGTGCTGTTCGCGCAGGAATGGCGGCCGGCCAGAGGGGAGGAGGCCGCCCTGTGGTGGCTGAAGCTCGCCTTCTGGGTGGTGCCCGTGGGCACCCCGCCCTTCCCGATGCGCATCGGCGAGGACGGCGGGATGCTGGACGCGGGCTGGGCCCAGCAGGCAGCCGGCCCCCTGTGGTACCTGCGCGCCTACTTCTGGTTCGTGCTGCTCTCCCCGCTGCTGCTGAAGGCGTTCCGCGCACTGCCGTGGGCCACCCTGCTCGCCCCGCTCGGCCTGACCGCCGTCGTCGGCACGGGCCTGGTGGAGATCCCCGGCGCCACGGGCGAGGCGGTGCGGGACTTCGCGGTCTACGGCGCCTGCTGGGTGCTCGGCTTCGCCCACCACGACGGGGTGCTCTACCGCATCCCCAGGTACTTCGCGCCCTCGGTCGGCCCGGTCTTCATGGGTGTGGGCCTGTGGTGGAGCGCCCGTCACCCGGGCCCGGACGGCTGGAACCTGGGCGACATCCCCCTGGGCCAGGCCCTGTGGTCCTTCGGGTACTGCGTCCTGCTGTTCCAGGTCAGCCCCGCCTGGCGGCGGCTGCCCGAACGGCTCCGGCGCTTCGACGGCACGATCACGCTGGCCAACAACCGGGCGGTGTCGGTCTACCTGTGGCACGAGATCGCCCTGATCGCCACCGTGCCCCTGATCGACCTGCTGTGGAGGATCCCGGCCGTATGGCGCTCCCCCGCCCTCTCCGGGCTGCTGGAGAACTTCTACCCGGTGCTGATGTTCCTGCTCGTCTGGCCGCTGCTCGCCGTGCTCGTGGCGGCCTTCGGCTGGGCCGAGGACCTCGCCGCCCGGCGCCGGCCCCGGCTGTGGCCCTACGGCCCGTACCGCCGGGAGGGCGCGGGCCGTAAGGAGGACGCGGGCCGTAAGGAGGGCGGCGTGAGGGCGGTCCCGGGCGCGCGCGGGGCGGTCGGCGAGGGCTCACACAGGCCCTGATCCCCGGGTGAGAGCAAGGTTGCGCGGAGGTCACCTGGCGGCACCGGGGTGAAACGCGCCGTCCATAGCGTCGGGAGCCGACACCCGAGGCTGTGGAGGCGCCATGACCGCTCCGACGACCGCTCCGAAGACCGCACCCGAAGTCCCCGAAGTCCCCGGGGTGTCCGATGCGTCGGACGGGTCCGGGGCGTCCGGGAGGGGGCGCTGGATCGAGCACTGGGACCCGGAGGACGAGGGCTTCTGGGAGAGGACGGGCCGCCGCGTCGCCCGCCGCAACCTCGTGCTGTCGGTGGTCTCCGAACACATCGGCTTCTCCGTGTGGAGCATGTTCTCGGTCCTCGCCCTGTTCATGGGCCCCGAGTACGGCATCGACCCGGCGGGGAAGTTCTTCCTGGTCGCCGTCGCCTCACTGGTCGGCGCCGCGCTGCGGGTGCCCTACGGCTTCGCGGTCGCCCGTTTCGGCGGCCGCAACTGGACGGTGGTCAGCGCCGCGATGCTGCTGGCGCCCACCACCGCCCTGCTGGTGGTCATGGAACCGGGCACCTCGTACACCACCTTCATGCTGGTGGCGATCCTCACCGGGGTCGGCGGCGCCAACTTCGCCTCCTCCATGACCAACATCAACAGCTTCTACCCGCTGCGCCTGAAAGGCTGGGCCCTGGGAATGAACGCGGGCGGCGGCAACATCGGCGTCGCCGTCGTCCAGCTCGCCGGCCTGCTGACCATCGCCGTCGCCGGAGCCGAGCGGCCCAGGCTGCTGCTCGCCGCCTATCTGCCGCTGATCGTCGTCGCCACCGTGCTCAGCGCGCGGCACATGGACAACCTCACGTCCGTGCGGAACGACACGGGCGCGGCGAGGGAGGCGGCACGCGACCGCCACACCTGGATCATGTCGTTCCTCTACATCGGCACCTTCGGCTCCTTCATCGGCTACGGCTTCGCCTTCGGCCTGGTGCTCCAGAGCCAGTTCGGCCGCACCCCCCTCCAGGCCGCCTCGCTCACCTTCATCGGCCCGCTGCTGGGCTCGCTGGTCCGCCCCGTCGGCGGCCGGCTCGCCGACCGGCTGGGCGGCGCGCGGGTCACCCTGTGGAACTTCGGGGCCATGACGGGCGCGGCCGGCATCGTCGTGGCCGCGTCGGTGCGGGAGTCGCTGCCGCTGTTCATCACGGGCTTCGTCGTCCTGTTCGTCCTCACCGGACTGGGCAACGGCTCGGCCTTCAAGATGATCCCGGGGATCTTCCGGGCCAGGGCCCGTGAGGCGGGCCTGACGGGGGAGGCGGCCGTCGTCCGAGCCCGGCGGCTGTCGGGCGCGTCCATGGCGCTGATCGGGGCGGTCGGCGGGTTCGGCGGGGTGGGCATCAACATGGCCCTGCGCCAGTCCTTCGTCGAGTCCGGCACCGGCACCGGGGCCTTCGCCGTCTTCCTCGGCTACTACGTGGTGTGTGCGGTGGTCACCTGGGCCGTATACATGCGGCGGGGGGTGAGGGTCTGAGGGGGCGGGTGCGGGTGCGTGCGGGGGGCGGGGCCGGTCCGGGGCGGACGTTCCGGACGGCATGATTTACGGGCCTGGACGTGCACCGCTCTCTGGAACTCCCATTGCCCGCAAATCACTCCCCTGGCCTCCGGCATGGGGGACCCCAGAGTGTCCGGAACATCCGCCCCTCCCCGTCCCCTCCCGCCGTCGCCCGGCTGCGGGTGGGCAGCTTCTGCCCGGTTTTCTTCCGCCGTCGTCCGGGTGCGGGTCAGGTCCCGGGTGTGGGAGGGGCCGCTCCCGGCCGCGGGTGCGGAGCTGGGGTGTAACACCGGGGAAACCGGGGGGAACCGGGAGCGTCATGCATTCTTGTCAGGCTCGGTTTCCCACAACGACTGCGGACGAGGAGCCCATGCACCGGGTCGGACCACTGGAAGGCTTCACCGTCGGTGTCACCGCGGCCCGGCGCGCCGACGAACTGGGCGCCCTGCTGGAGCGGCGCGGCGCGGCGGTGGTGCACGCGCCGGCCCTGCGCATCGTGCCGCTGGCCGACGACGGCGAGCTGCTCGGTGCCACCGAGGCGCTGATCGGCCGCGCCCCCGACACGGTGGTGGCCACCACCGCCATCGGCTTCCGCGGCTGGGTGGAGGCGGCCGAGGGCTGGGGGCTGGGGGAGGAGCTGCGGAGTGTGCTGGGCGGGGTGGAACTGCTCGCCCGCGGCCCCAAGGTGCGCGGCGCGGTACGGGCCGCCGGGCTGACCGAGGCGTGGTCGCCGCCGTCGGAGTCGCTGGCCGAGGTCCTGGACCGGCTGCTGGCCGAGGGCGTCGCCGGGCGGCGGATCGCCGTCCAGCTCCACGGCGAGCCGCTGCCCGGCTTCGTCGAGGCGTTGTCCGAGGCGGGGGCGGAGGTCGTCGGCGTGCCCGTCTACCGGTGGCTGCCGCCGGAGGACATCGCCCCGCTGGACCGGCTGACCGACGCCGTGCGGGCCCGCTCGGTGGACGCGGTCACCTTCACCTCCGCCCCCGCCGCCGCCTCGCTGCTGGAGCGCGCGGAACGGCGGGGGGTGCGGGAGGGGGTGCTGGAGGCGCTGCGGGGGGATGTGCTGGTCGCCTGCGTGGGGCCGGTCACCGCACTGCCGCTGGCCGCGCACGACGTGCCGGTGGTGCGGCCCGAGCGCTTCCGGATCGGGCCGCTCGTCCAGCTGCTGTGCCGCGAGCTGCCCGCCCGCGCGCGGGTTCTGCCCGTGGCCGGGCGGCGGCTGGAGATCCGCGGCCACGCGGCGGTCGTGGACGGCGAGCTGCGGCCCGTACCGCCGGCCGGGATGGCGCTGCTGCGGGCCCTGGCCCGGCGGCCCGGCTGGGTGGTCTCCCGCGCCGACCTGCTGCGCGCCCTGCCCGGCGCGGGGCGTGACGAGCACGCGGTGGAGACGGCGGTGGCACGGCTGCGTTCGGCGCTGGGCGCGCCCCGGATGATCCAGACGGTGGTCAAGCGCGGCTACCGGCTCGCCTTCGATCCGGCGGAGGGGAGGTCCGAGTCGTGAGGCGGGAGCGCCGGGGGCGTGTTGCCGGGAGCCGGGACAGGGGGAGGGGGACGCCGCGCGCTCGCCCGCGCCGTCCGCCGGGTGGCGGCCGACTGTGAGGGCCCGGCGGCGTGCGCGCCGCGATCCTCTGGCGTACGGTTGACGGCTGCCCTGAGTACAGCAGAAGGGGGCCGTGCGTTGGGAGCGCAGGAGACAGTGCCGTCGGTTCCGGGGACCGCCGCCGCCGGCGGCGCCGGCGACGGGCACGAGGTGCACGACGGCGTACGGGAGCGGGAGATCCGCGGGGAGCAGGAGCATCTCGACCGGGTCTACCGGCGCCTCGGGGAGAAGATCCACGAGGCGGAGTTCCTCATGGCGGACGCCGCCAAACGCGCCCAGGTCGGCACGCCGGGGGCGCTCGCCGAGCGGGACGCGCAGGTCTTCCGTGCCGGTGTGCACCTCAACCGGCTCAACAGCGAGTTCGAGGACTTCCTCTTCGGCCGGATCGACCTGCTGCGGGGCAAGGACGGCGTACGCGGACCCGACGGCGCGTACACCTCCGTCGAACCGGCCGACGACGCCGTGCGCGACGGCGGCGCCCTCGCCGACATCGCCGAGACCCTGCACATCGGCCGGCTCGGCGTGCTCGACGCCGACTACACCCCGCTGGTCATCGACTGGCGCGCCCCGGCCGCCGCGCCCTTCTACCGGGCCACTCCGGTGGCGCCGGGCCGGGTGGTGCGGCGGCGGGTGATCCGCAGCCGGGGCCGCCGTGTACTGGGTGTGGAGGACGACCTGCTGCGCCCGGAGCTGACGGCGTACCTGGACGGCGAGGAACTGGCCGTGGTCGGCGACGGGGCCCTGATGGCGGCGCTGGGCCGCTCCCGCGGCCACACCATGCGCGACATCGTCGCCTCCATCCAGGCGGAGCAGGACGAGGTGATCCGGGCCCCCGCCGTCTCCGTCACCGAGGTCGAGGGCGGCCCCGGCACGGGCAAGACGGCCGTCGCGCTGCACCGCGCCGCGTACCTGCTCTACCAGGACCGGCGGCGCTACGCCGGGGGCATCCTCGTCGTCAGCCCCACCCCGCTGCTGGTGTCCTACACCGAGGGTGTGCTGCCGTCGCTGGGCGAGGAGGGCCAGGTGGCCGTCCGCGCGCTGGGCTCGCTGTTGGAGGGCGCCGAGGCGGGCACCTACGACGAGCAGGCCGTCGCCCGCGTCAAGGGCTCCTCCCGCATGGTGCGGGTGCTGCGCAGGGCGGCGCGCGGCACGCTGGAGCTCGGTGCGCCGGGCTCCGCGGGGGTGCCCGGCCGGCTGCGGGTGGTCGCCCTCGGCACCCGCCTGGAGCTGGACGCCGACGACCTGCGCCGGATCCGCGAGCAGGCCCTCGGCGGCACCGCGCCCGTCAACCTGCTGCGCCCGCGCGCCCGGCGGCTGCTGCTGGACGCGCTGTGGGAGCGCTCGGGGGCGGGCCGCCGCCACACCGACCCGGAGCTGGCGGCCGAAGCCCGCCAGGGGTTCGACGAGGACGTCTCCACCGAGACCGACTTCACCGGCTTCCTGGACGCCTGGTGGCCCGAGCTGACCCCGCGCCGCGTACTGGCGGCCATGGCGGACGAGAAGAGGCTGTCGCGCTGGGCGCGCCGTGTGCTCCAGCCCAGGGAGGTACGGCGGCTGGCACGCTCGCTGGCCCGGCTGGACGCCGGCGGGTCCGGCCCGCTGTCCGTCCACGACGTCGCGCTCCTGGACGAGCTGCGGGTCCTGCTGGGCACCCCCGCCCGCCCGCGCAGGCGGGAGATGGACCCGCTGGACCAGCTCACCGGCCTGGAGGAGCTGAGCACCTACGCCGACCGCCTCGCCGGCCGCGCCGCCCGCGCCGAGCGCCGGGAGGAGGAGGAACGCACCGACTACGCGCACGTCATCGTCGACGAGGCGCAGGACCTCACACCGATGCAGTGGCGGATGGTGGGCCGGCGCGGCCGCCAGGCGACGTGGACGGTGGTCGGCGACCCGGCGCAGAGCTCCTGGTCGGACCAGGAGGAGGCCGCCGCCGCCCGCGACGAGGCGCTGGGCACCCGCCCGCGCCGCCGCTTCGAGCTGACGGTCAACTACCGCAACCCGGCCGAGATCGCCGAGCTGTCCGCCCGGGTACTGGCCCTGGCCATGCCGGGGGTGCGCCCGCCCCGCGCGGTCCGCGCCACGGGCCTGGTGCCGCGCTTCGCCACGGTGACGGGCGGAGCGGGCGGCGCGGACGAGGCGGTGGAGCGGGCGGTGCGCACGGAGGCCGAGCGGCTGCTGGCGGAGGTGGAGGGAACCGTCGGCGTCGTGGTGGCGATGGGCCGCCGCGAGCAGGCCCGCGCCTGGCTGGCCGGACTCGGCGACCGGGTGGTGCCGCTGGGCAGCCTGGAGGCCAAGGGCCTGGAGTACGACGCGACGCTCGTGGTCTCACCCGCGGAGATCGCCGACGAGTCCCCGGCGGGCCTGCGGGTGCTGTACGTGGCGCTGACCCGGGCCACACAGCGGCTGACGATCCTGTCGCGGGAGAAGGACCTGCCGGACGCGGAGGGGGTCCCGGACCTGCTGCGGGAGTGAGGCCCGCGGGTTTCTCCGATCGCCGGGGCCGAACGGAATCACCTTCGCCGATCGTTTGTTAGCCTGGCTGTGGCACCGGCCCGATCCAAGCCCCCGGGCCCAACCTTCGTCGCTTCGAGCGACCACTTGCCGCGAGGCGAGCATGGCGGGTCGGTGTCACAGACGTGGATCCGAGGGGTCCGCACCGCCGGAAGGCGGTGCGGACCCCTCGTCCGTGCGCGCGGGGCCCGGCGCCCGCCGCGTGCGGCGTGTCACACGGTGGACCGCGCCGCGCGGTCCATGGCGGAAACGCTTTCCGACCTCCGGAACCGGTTACCTGCTACCGGTCGGTAGGTGCGACGATCGGGTGACGCGATCCGGCGATGAGGCCGGATGCGCGGCACAGCACCACGGAAAGCAGAGGAACCCGGCCATGGCAACGGCGCCCAGCGTCTCGTACTCGATGACCATCCGCCTGGAGGTGCCCGCCGGAGGCGCGGCGGTCAGCCAGCTCACCACGGCCGTGGAGTCCTCCGGCGGCTCGGTCATCGGCCTCGACGTCACCGCCTCCGGCCACGAGCGGCTGCGCATCGACGTCACGATCGCGGCCTCCTCCACCGCGCACGCCGACGAGATCGTCGCCAAGCTGCGGGAGGTCGAGGGCATCGCCATCGGCAAGGTCTCCGACCGGACTTTCCTGATGCACCTGGGCGGCAAGATCGAGATGGCCTCCAAGCACCCCATTCGCAACCGTGACGACCTCTCCATGATCTACACGCCCGGTGTGGCCCGGGTCTGCACCCAGATCGCGGCCAACCCCGAGGACGCCCGCCGGCTGACCATCAAGCGCAACTCCGTCGCCGTCGTCACCGACGGCTCGGCCGTGCTGGGCCTGGGCAACATCGGGCCCAAGGCCGCGCTGCCGGTCATGGAGGGCAAGGCGGCCCTCTTCAAGCGCTTCGCCGGCATCGACGCCTGGCCGCTGTGCCTGGACACCCAGGACACGGACGCCATCGTCGAGATCGTCAAGGCCGTCGCCCCCGGCTTCGCGGGCATCAACCTGGAGGACATCTCCGCGCCCCGCTGCTTCGAGATCGAGGCGCGGCTGCGCGAGGCGCTGGACATCCCCGTCTTCCACGACGACCAGCACGGCACCGCCATCGTGGTACTGGCCGCGCTGACCAACGCGCTGCGCGTCGTCGGCAAGCACGTCGAGGACGTGCGGGTGGTGATGTCCGGCGCCGGGGCCGCCGGCACGGCCATCCTCAAACTGCTGCTGGCCGCCGGAGTGAAGCACGCGGTGGTCGCCGACATCCACGGCGTGGTGCACTCCGGGCGCGCGGACCTGGTGGACGCCGCCCCCGACTCGCCGCTGTGCTGGATCGCCGACAACACCAACCCCGAGGGCGTCACCGGCACGCTGAAGGAGGCCGTCGTCGGCGCCGACGTCTTCATCGGCGTCTCCGCCCCGGACGTCCTCGGCGCCGAGGACGTGGCGGCGATGGCCGACGGCGCCATCGTCTTCGCGCTCGCCAACCCCGACCCGGAGGTGGACCCGGCGGTCGCCCGCCGGACCGCCGCGGTGGTGGCCACCGGCCGTTCGGACTTCCCCAACCAGATCAACAACGTGCTGGTCTTCCCCGGCGTCTTCCGGGGCCTGCTCGACGCCCAGTCGCGCACGGTCAACGAGGAGATGATGCTGGCCGCGGCGCGGGCGCTGGCCGACGTGGTGCACGAGGACGAACTGAACGCGAACTACATCATCCCGAGCGTCTTCAACGACAGGGTCGCGGGCGCGGTCGCCGGAGCGGTGCGGGAGGCCGCCATCGCGGCCGGTGAGTCTGTGACGACCGCCACGGTGCCCTGACCGCATGGGACCGGCGCGTCGGGGGCATCCCACCCGGATGGCCCCTTAGGGTGGCGAAAGCCGCACCAAGGGTGGCTACGGAGTGTGATCGTAGCGTGTCACGGGCGTCCCCCGGGTGATGCCGCAGGGCGCCGGATTGGCATTACCACCGCAGGTGGGGGCAGGATGCTCCCCCGAGGGCTGCGTCCTGGGGGCGCCCCCGCGGACGCAGAAGGTCTGGCAGCAGACCCGGGTCCGGGGACTGTCCGAGGGCCCTGGCAGCATCGGCTTCGATCTCATGCCTCACAGGCAAGAAAAACACGGGAGTACGAATTATGAACCGCAGTGAGCTGGTGGCAGCGCTGTCCGAGCGCGCCCAGGTGACCCGCAAGGACGCCGACGCTGTGCTGGCCGCGTTCGCCGAGACCGTCGGCGAGGTCGTCGCCAAGGGCGACGAGAAGGTCACCATCCCCGGCTTCCTGACCTTCGAGCGCACCCACCGTGCCGCTCGCACCGCGCGCAACCCGCAGACCGGCGACCCGATCGAGATCCCCGCCGGTTACAGCGTGAAGGTCTCCGCGGGCTCCAAGCTGAAGGAGGCCGCCAAGGGCAAGTGAGCCCTGGCGCGGCACCACACAGGCGCATGCACGAGGGCGGTCACCCCGAAAGGGGTGACCGCCCTCCGCGTTGCCCGGGCCCGGCCCGCGAGCCGGGGGCCGGTGGGGGTCAGGCGGGCAGTTCCACGCGCGCGCCCAGCGCCGGCAGCTTCTCCATGCTGTGCTGTCCCGGGGGACCACCCCCGGACCCCCGGCCGGGGGCCGATGGGGGTCAGGCGGGCAGTTCCACACGCGCGCCCAGCGCCGGCAGCTTCTCCATGAAGTTCTCGTAGCCCCGGTTGATCAGGTCTATCCCGTGGACCCTGGAGGTCCCCTGGGCCGCCAGGGCGGCGATCAGGTACGAGAAGCCGCCGCGGAGGTCCGGGATGACCAGATCGGCCCCCTGGAGCTTCGTGGGGCCGGACACGACCGCCGAGTGGAGGAAGTTGCGCTGGCCGAAGCGGCACGGCATGCCGCCCAGGCACTCGCGGTAGAGCTGGATGTGCGCACCCATCTGGTTGAGGGCGGAGGTGAAGCCCAGCCGCGACTCGTACACCGTCTCGTGGACGATCGACAGGCCCGACGCCTGGGTCAGGGCCACCACCAGCGGCTGCTGCCAGTCGGTCTGGAAACCGGGGTGGACGTCCGTCTCCAGGGCGATGGCCTTGAGCGCGCCGCCGGGGTGCCAGAAGCGGATGCCGTCGTCGGCGACCTCGAACTCGCCGCCCACCTTGCGGTAGGTGTTGAGGAACGTCATCATCTCGCGCTGGCTGGCGCCGCGCACGTACACGCTGCCCTCGGTCGCCAGCGCCGCGCTCGCCCAGGAGGCGGCCTCCAGGCGGTCGGGCAGGGCACGGTGGTTGTAGCCGCCGAGCTTGTCCACACCGGTGATGCGGATCGTCCGGTCGGTGTCCATGGAGATGATCGCGCCCATCTTCTGCAGTACGCAGATGAGGTCCTCGATCTCCGGCTCCACGGCGGCGTTGGAGAGTTCGGTCACGCCCTCGGCCAGCACGGCCGTCAGCAGGACCTGCTCGGTGGAGCCGACCGACGGGTACGGCAGCTTGATCTTGCAGCCGCGCAGCCGCTGCGGGGCCTCCAGGTACTGGCCGTCGGCGCGCTTCTCGATCGTCGCGCCGAACTCGCGCAGCACGTCGAAGTGGAAGTTCACCGGGCGTCCGCCGATGTCGCAGCCGCCCAGGCCGGGGATGAAGGCATGGCCCAGACGGTGCAGCAGGGGGCCGCAGAAGAGGATCGGGATGCGGGAGGAGCCCGCGTGGGCGTCGATGTCGGCGACGTTGGCGCTCTCCACGTGGGAGGGGTCGAGCACCAGCTCACCGGATTCCTCGCCCTTGCTCACGGTGACGCCGTGAAGTTCGAGCAGGCCCCGGACGACCCGCACGTCGCGGATCTCGGGGACGTTGCGCAGCCGGCTCGGTTCGCTGCCGAGCAGTGCGGCGACCATGGCCTTGGGCACGAGGTTCTTCGCGCCCCGGACTCTGATCTCGCCCTCCAGCGGTGTGCCGCCGTGGACAAGGAGTACGTCGTCGGTGCCGGTCATGGGCCTCGCGTTCCAGGATGAAGAAGAGCAGGGGCACAGGGAATGGTAATGGCCCCGCACCCGGGCCGTATCCGTCCGTCCGGGGTGCGGACGGGGCCGGGGGCCGGCGGGCGCCTCCCGCACCGGCGCCGGGCCGCGTCCGATCGCACACCGTTTCCGGGCCGCTGCGCGGTGTTGTCCGGGATTCGGGCCCCCGTCCGGGCCCGGAGTGGGGGATCATTGGGACATGACCGAGGTGACCTCGCTCACCGGGCGGCTGCTCGTCGCGACGCCGGCGCTGACCGACCCGAACTTCGACCGTGCGGTGGTGCTGCTCCTCGACCACGACGAGGAGGGCTCGCTCGGCATCGTCCTCAACCGGCCGACACCCGTGGACGTCGGCGACGTGCTGGAGCCCTGGGCCGCGCTGGCGGGTGAGCCGGGGGTGGTCTTCCAGGGCGGACCCGTCTCGCTGGACGCGGCGCTCGGGGTGGCCGTCATACCGGGGAGCGAGGGCCCGCTGGGGTGGCGGCGGGTGCACGGGGCCATCGGCCTGGTGGACCTGGAGGCGCCGCCCGAGCTGCTGGCCGCGGAGCTGGGCTCGCTGCGGATCTTCGCCGGCTACGCCGGCTGGGGGCCGGGCCAGCTGGAGAACGAGCTGGAGGAGGGCGCCTGGTACGTGGTGGAGTCCGAGCCCGGCGACGTCTTCGCGCCCGAGCCGGAGCGGCTGTGGCGGTCCGTGCTGCGCCGCCAGCGCAGCGAGCTGGCGATGGTGGCCACCTATCCCGACGATCCCTCGCTGAACTAGCGGCCCGGCCCGCTGCTCCGGGCGGGGCGGGTCCGGGTGCCCGCGGGGGCGGTCGCAGTACCCTTGGGGCCCATGAGCACTCCTGAGCCCGAGCGCGGGACGGGCACCGGCACCCTCGTCGAGCCCACCCCGCAGGTGTCCCACGGCGATGGCGACCACGAGCGCTTCGCCCACTACGTCCAGAAGGACAAGATCATGGCCAGCGCGCTCGACGGGACCCCCGTCGTCGCGCTCTGCGGCAAGGTCTGGGTCCCGGGGCGCGACCCCAAGAAGTACCCGGTCTGCCCCATGTGCAAGGAGATCTACGAGTCCATGGGAGCCGGCGGCGACAAGGGCAAGGACGGCGGCGGCAAGAAGTGACGCCGCCCTCCGTCGGCCCCGCCTCCTGCCCCGTCCGGCCCTGATCCGCCCCGCACAGGGTCCGTCACTCCTCCAGCGGCCCCCGGAACGCACCCCGGTGCGTTCCGGGGGCCGCCGTGCGTCACGGGCAGGTGTCGGGGACCGGCCGGGGCGTCTTGTCGGCCGCCCCGGGTTGCCCTACCCTCCTGCGCAGTTGTGCATGACGAAACGGGTGTTGCGCAGAATGCAACGCCACTTCTTCAAGGCCGCCCGGGAGCGGGACGCCGAGGACGAGGGCACGCGCCGACGGCTCGCGCGGCCCGCGGAACACACGAGGAGAACCGGGCATGTACGAGCCCGATCTGGTCCCCCTGCCGCGCTCCGTCGAGGACGGCGGCGGACAACTGGCGCTCGACGAGCGGACGGCGCTCGACGCCGGCCCCGGCACCGGGCGGGCCGCCCACTGGCTGCGCACCGTCCTCGCCGCGGCCACCGGCCTGCCCCTGCCACCGGCGGGCCGGGACGGCGGAGGCGGCGGGGAGGGCGCGGGCGGTGGCCGCGGCGCCGTCGTGAGGCTGCGCGTGGACGAGGCGGTCGCCGCCGAACTCGGCCCCGAGGGCTACCGGCTGGACGTGACCGGCGGCGGCGCCGAGATCCGCGGCGGCGCGGCCCCCGGCGTCTTCTGGGGCGCCCAGACGCTGCGGCAGCTCCTCGGCCCCGCCGCGTACCGCCGCGCGCCGCTGCCCGGCCGCACCTGGTCGCTGCCCCGCGTCCGGGTGGCCGACGCGCCCCGCTTCGCCTGGCGCGGCTTCATGCTGGACACCGCCCGGCACTTCACGCCCAAGGAGGGCGTACTGCGCTGGATCGACCTGCTGGCCGCGCACAAACTCAACGTGCTGCACCTGCATCTGACGGACGACCAGGGATGGCGCCTGGAGATCGGGCGCTTCCCCCGGCTCACCGAGGTCGGCGCATGGCGCCGGCGCACGAGGCTGGGGCACCGGGCCTCCCCGCTGTGGGACATGCGCCCGCACGGCGGCTTCTACACCCACGACGACATCCGGGAGATCGTCGCCCACGCCGCCGGGCGGCACATCACCGTCGTCCCCGAGATCGATCTGCCCGGCCACTCGCAGGCGGCGATCGCCGCCTACCCGGAGCTGGGCAACGCCGACGCCCGGGAGGGGGCTCCCGGGGTGTGGGACGACTGGGGCGTCAGCCCCGAGGTCCTGGCCCCCACCGAGGACGTACTCCGCTTCTACGAGGGGGTGTTCGAGGAGGTGCTGGAGCTGTTCCCGGGCGAGTTCGTGCACATCGGCGGCGACGAGTGCCCCGCGGACCAGTGGCGGCGCTCGCCGGCCGCGCGGGCGCGGGCCGAACTGCTCGGCCTGGACGGTGTGGACGCCCTCCACGGCTGGTTCGTGAGGCACTTCGACCGCTGGCTGGCCGAACGCGGGCGCCGCCTGGTGGGGTGGGACGAGATCCTGGGCGCCGGCGCGGACGGCGAGAACGGCGCGGACCGCACCGGCGGCACGGCCGGCGCGGGCACCGGGCTCGGCCCCGGCGCGGTGGTCTCCTCCTGGCGGGGCCGCGCGGGCGCGGTCGCCGCCGCACGGGCCGGGCGCGACGTGGTGATGTGCCCCGAGCAGGAGGTCTACCTCGACCACCGGCAGGACGGCGGCGAGGACGAGCCGGTGCCCATCGGGTACGTGCGCACCCTGCGCGACGTGTACGGCTTTGACCCCGTGCCGCCCGAACTCGCCGGCACCGGCGCGGCGGAGCACGTCCTCGGCGCGCAGGCCAACCTGTGGACGGAGGTCGTGGACGACCAGCGGCGCGCCGACTACCAGGCCTTCCCGCGCCTGGCCGCCTTCGCCGAGGCGGTGTGGTCGGGGCCGGCAGCCCGGGACGGGGCGGACGGCCCCGGGGGCTTCGGGAGGCGGTTCGGGGACTTCGAGCGGCGGATGGCCACCGCCCACTACGCACGCCTCGACGCGCTGGGCGTGGCCTACCGGCCGCCGTCCGGGCCGCACCCGTGGCAGCGCCGCCCCGGCATCGCGGGACGGCCGTTCCAGGAGCCGCCGCGGATGTCCTGAGGGACGGCCACCGAGCATCCCCGGCCCACCCCGCCCGGACTTCCGGGCCGAGCCCCGGACCACTCCAAGGCGGTGCCCGAAACGGTCCTTATAAAGTAGTACAAGGTCTCCCAGGAGTGGCAAGGCACCTGTGTCGGTGACAACCGCCGAAAGCGGGCCATCGGCCAGGTCAGGGACGGATGGTCCCTTCACGGACCCCGGCTCCGGCGGCCCCCCGGAATGTGCCAGAGTTGCCACGTCCGGGTTCCCAGCGCGTACGGTACGGCTGGGCAGCCGGGACGACCGGGGAAGGGGCGCTGGATTGAGCACGCACGCACCGCACGCACCACGGGCGGCGCAGCCGGTCATGCTGCCGGCCACGCTCGACGAGGCCGTGGCCGCTCTCGCCGCCACGCCGGCCGCCGTGCCCGTCGCGGGCGGCACCGATCTGATGTCCGGGGTGAACTCCGGGCTGCTGAGGCCCGCCGCGCTGGTCGGCCTGGGCCGGATCAGCGAGATCCGCGGCTGGGAGTACCAGGACGGCCACGCGCTGCTCGGTGCCGGCCTCACCCACGCCCGGATGGGACGCCCCGACTTCGCGGCCCTCATCCCCGCCCTGGCCGCCGCCGCCCGCGCCGCCGGACCGCCGCAGATCCGCAACGCCGGGACGCTCGGCGGCAACATCGTCACCGCCGCGCCCACCGGCGACTCCCTGCCCGTCCTGGCCGCGCTGGAGGCCACGGTGCTGATCGCGGGCTCGGGCGGCGCGCTGCGCGAGGTCCCCGTCAGCCATCTGCTGACCGGCATGGAGATGCTGCGGCCCGGCGAGATCGTCGGCTATGTGCGCGTGCCGCTGCTGCACGCCCCGCAGACCTTCCTCAAGGCCACCGGGCGCACCGGCCCCGGACGCGCGCTGGCCTCGGTCGCCGTCGTGCTCGACCCCGTCCGCCGAGGGGTGCGCTGCGCGGTCGGCGCCGTCGCGCCGATGCCGCTGCGCCCGGTGGAGGCCGAGCGGTGGGTGGCATCGCTCATCGACTGGGACGGACGACGGGCCCTGGCCCCCGAGGTGCTGGCCGCGTTCGGCGACTACGTCGCCATGGCCTGCATCCCCGATCCCCCCGCCCCGGAGGGCGGGGGAGAGGCCCCCGTACTTCCGCCCGCGGCACTGCACGTACGGCGTACGGTGGCGACACTGGCCCGACGCGGGCTCGGGAGGGCACTCGCATGAGCAACGACCAGCAGGAGCCGTTCCGGCAGGACGGCCGGCCCGTGCCTCCCGCGGCGCCCGAGGGCGGCTGGGGAGGCGAGTACGACGGCGACTCCACCGCCTTCATACAGCTTCCCGAGAACCTGCCGGGCCCGTACCAGTACGGGCCCGCCGACGGGCCCGCCGACGGGCCCGGCGGCATGCCCGAGCCGCTCGCCGCGCCGGGCACCGGACACGGCTGGGAGCCGCCCGCCATCGACCCCGGCGCCCATCCGCCGCCGCGGGTCCAGGCGCCGCTGACCCCGGAGGCCACCACCGACCCGGCGGCCCCGGTGCAGTGGACCATGCCGTTCGCCGGAAGCCGGGCGGAGCCCGCGGACCCCGCCTCCTCCGGGGAGCCCCCGCGCCCCGCGCGGGAGCAGACCCCGGAGCCGGGCGCGGCCGCCGCCATGGGGCAGGGCGCCGCGGCGGCCCTGGCCGGCTCGCACGAGGCACGGCAGCAGCGCCGTCCGCAGGAGGACGGCGCCCATCAGGCGCAGACACAGGGGCCGGCGGAAGGTTCCGGCGGCGACTGGAGCGCGGTGCCCGCGCCCGGCGCGACCGGCCAGTGGTCGGTCCCGTTCGCGGCGGCGGGCAGCCCCGACGACTCCGGCGAGTACCTGGCCGCCGCGGCGGCCGGGCGGGTACCCGAGCCGCCGCCGGTCCGCGAGCCGGAGGAGACGCACGAGCCGGAGACGGCGGAGACCGCGGAGCCGGGCCCCGAGAACGCCCCGGAGGCCGAGGACGCGCCGGACGGGCCCGACGCCTCCGGCGCCGCGGAGCCGCCGGCCGGCCGGCCCGCCGACCCCTCCGCGCCGCGCGCCGCCGAGGTCGACAGCGAGCACCCGCACGTCTCCTACGTCCTGCGCGTCAACGGGACCGAGCGTCCCGTGACCGACGCCTGGATCGGCGAGTCCCTGCTCTACGTGCTGCGCGAGCGCCTGGGCCTGGCGGGCGCCAAGGACGGCTGCTCGCAGGGGGAGTGCGGAGCCTGCTCCGTCCAGGTCGACGGGCGTCTGGTCGCCTCCTGCCTGGTGCCCGCCGCGACCACCGCCGGATCCGAGGTCCGCACCGTCGAGGGGCTGGCCCGGGGCGGCACACCGTGCGACGTGCAGCGGGCGCTGGCCGCGTGCGGCGCCGTGCAGTGCGGCTTCTGCGTGCCCGGCATGGCGATGACCCTGCACGACCTCCTCGAGGGCAACCACGACCCGACGGAGCTGGAGACCCGCCAGGCCGTCAGCGGCAACCTCTGCCGCTGCTCCGGCTACCGGGGCGTGCTCGACGCCGTCCGCACGGTCGTCGCCGAGCGCGAGGCCGCGGCCGCCGCGCTCGCCGAGGCCCGTGAGGCCGAGGCCGCGGGCCGCACCGGCGACGGTGGGGAGCGGGGCGACGGCTCCCGCATCCACATCCCGCACCAGGCCGGACCGGCCTCGCCCCGCACCCACCACGACCCGCCGCAGGACGGAGGCGCGCAGTGAGCAGTGACGCGGTGACCGCCACCCCGGCCCAGGGAGTGCCCCTCACCGGTACGGCCGGGGGAGGGGAGAACGAGCAGGCGCGGTACGGACTCGGGGCCTCGCTCCAGCCCGCCGACGCGCTCGCCAAGGTCCAGGGGACCTTCCCCTACGCCGCCGACCTGTGGGCCGAAGGACTGCTGTGGGCCGCCGTGCTGCGCTCCCCGCACCCGCACGCCCGCATCGTCTCCATCGACACCGCGCCGGCCGCCGGGATGCCCGGGGTGCGGGCCGTCATCACACACGAGGACGTGCCCGGCGACGCCACCCACGGCCGCCGGGTCGCCGACCGGCCCGCCTTCGCCCGGGACACGGTGCGCCACTACGGCGAGCCCATCGCCGCCGTCGCCGCCGACCACCCCGACACCGCGCGCCTGGCCGCCGCCGCCATCGCGGTCGAGTACGAGGTCCTGGAGCCGGTCACCGACCCGGAGAAGGCCTTCGAGGCCGAGCCCATCCACCCCGACGGCAACCTGATCCGGCACATCCCCCTGCGCTACGGCGACGAGTCCGCCACCGGAGAGGTGGTCGTCGAGGGCCTGTACCGCATCGGCCGCCAGGACCCGGCCCCCATCGGCGCCGAGGCCGCGCTCGCCGTGCCGCGCACCGACGGCGGAGTGGAGATCTACACCGCCTCCACCGACCCGCACACCGACCGCGACCTGGCCGCCGCCTGCTTCGGGCTCCGCCCCGAGCAGGTCAAGGTCGTCGTCACCGGTGTCCCCGGAGCCATGGCCGACCGCGAGGACCTGAGCGTGCAGCTCCCGCTGGGCCTGCTGGCGATGAGGACGGGCTGCCCGGTCAAGCTCGCGGCCGGCCGCGAGGAGTCCTTCCTCGGCCACGCCCACCGCCACCCCACCCTGCTGCGCTACCGCCACCACGCCGACTCCGAGGGCCGGCTGGTCAAGGTCGAGGCGCAGATACTGCTGGACGCCGGAGCCTACGCCGACGACTCGGCCGACGCGCTGGCCGCCGCCGTCTCCTTCGCCGCCGGCCCGTACGTGGTGCCGCACGCCGCGATCGACGGCTGGGCCGTGCGCACCAACAACCCCCCGTCGGGCCATGTGCGCGGCGAGGGCGCGATGCAGGTGTGCGCCGCGTACGAGGGCCAGATGGACAAGCTCGCCGCCAGGCTGGGCATGGACCCGGTCGAACTGCGGATGCGCAACGCCATGGCCACCGGCGACCTGCTGCCCACCGGCCAGACCGTCACCTGCCCCGCGCCCGTGGCCGAACTGCTGAGCGCGGTGCGCCAGGCGCCCCTGCCGCCGCTGCCCGCCGACGGCGCGGACGGCGCCCCGGGCCCGGAGGAGTGGCTGCTGCCCGGCGGTCCCGAGGGAGCGGGCGATCCGGGCGCGGTGCGGCGCGGCATCGGCTTCGCGCTGGGCATGGTCCACATGCTGGGGGCGGAGGGCACCGACGAGGTGTCCACGGCCACGGTGAAGGTCGACGGGCCCGTCGCCACGGTGATGTGCGCGGCCGTGGAGACCGGACAGGGCTTCTCCACCCTCGCCCGGCAGATCGTCCAGGAGGTCCTCGGCGTCGAGGAGGTGCGCGTCGTCGCCGTCGACACCGACCAGCCCCCGGCCGGGCCGGGCGCGCGCGGACGCCACACCTGGGTCTCGGGCGGCGCGGTGGAACGGGCCGCGAAGATGGTCCGCACCCAGCTCCTCCAGCCGCTGGCCGCGAAGTTCGGGATGTCCACCGAGCTGCTGACCATCGCCGACGGCAAGATCACCTCCTACGACGGGGTGCTCAGCACCACCGTCGCCGAGGCGCTGGAGGGCAAGGAGCTGTGGGCCACCGCCCAGTGCCGCCCCCACCCCACCGAGCCGCTGGACGACACCGGCCAGGGCGACGCCTTCGTCAGCCTGGCCTTCGCCGCCATCCGGGCCGTGGTGGACGTGGACGTGGAGCTGGGCACGGTCCGGGTGGTGGAGATGGCCGTGGCCCAGGACGTGGGCCGGGTCCTCAACCCCCAGCAGCTGCGCGCCCGGATCGAGGCGGGTGTCACCCAGGGCGTCGGCGCGGCCCTCACCGAGCATCTGCGGGTCTCGCGCGGCGTGGTGCGCCACCCCGACCTGACCGCCTATCCGCTGCCGACCGCGCTGGACGCCCCGGACATCCGGATCGTGAAGCTGGTCGAGGAACGGGACGTGGTCGCGCCCTTCGGCGCGAAGTCGGTCAGCGCGGTGCCTGTGGTGGTCTCCCCGGCGGCGGTGGCGGCGGCGGTGCGCGCGGCGACCGGCCGCCCGGTCAACAGGCTGCCGATCCGCCCGCAGGCCGCGGTGGCCGACCCCTGACCCTCCGCCGGCCTCCCGCCCGGGCGGGAGGCCCGGTCCGGGTCCGGTCCAGGCCGGGCATCACCCCTCTCCGTCCCGCGCCGCGCTCCCCGGCGGGGCCTGTGAAGCGCCCCGTGCCGAGGCCCTGGGACGCGGCGCGTGGGCGGCGACGGCGAGACCGGCCGCCACCAGCACCACGTTCTTGAGCACGTACTGCCCGGCCATGGTGGGGAAGGCGATGCTCCCGTGCCACATCTCGGCCGGCAGGACGGCCAGGGCCGTGAACGTCCCGGCCATGTGGACGAAGAAGGCCAGCAGCGTCAGCCGCAGCAGCAGTCCGGTGACCAGGCCGGCCCCGATCAGTATCTCCGCCGTCGCCAGCAGCGGCCGGGACAGGTCCACCGGTAAACGGCCGGAGGTCAGCTCGCTCATCACCCGGGTGGCCATGTCCTCGGCGGGGCTGGCTCCCGGCATGAGCTTGAGCGTCCCGAACCACAGGAACAGCAGCCCGACGGAGACCCTCAGCACCGTGAAGCTGTGCCGCCGGCAGAGAGCGGCCAGGGCGGCCGGGGAGACCAGGGCGCGCGGGCCGCGCGGGAGGCGGATGTCCGGGTGACCGGGCCCGCTCACGGCCGCCGCCGACGCCGACGCCGCCCTTCCCGGTCCGGCGGGCCGGGGACTCCCGCGGTGGGTCTCCTCGTGTGCGGGGGGACGCAGGTCGGAACTCGTGTGTGCCTCCGTGGGGGGAAAGGCGGCGGCCGATCGTGGGAGCGCTCCCACGCACCGTTGCGCGGACTGTACGGTCGTGCTCGGATACCTGGCAAGACACCCCGCGCGGCGGTTTTCGGCCTTTCGGCGGCACTCTCCGCCCACCCACGGGGCCGCCGGTCCACGGACCCCGCCGGACCCGGGTTCCACCGGGGCCGGGCACGGCGGTGCTCAGCTCCGGGGGCGGGGGAACAGGGAGGGGGAGGCCTGGGTGAGGCTGGCGCCGGTCTGCGCGTCGCGGCGCGCCGGCTCGGGGCCGTACCAGTCCAGGCACATCACGGTCGCGTCGTCCTTCAGCTCGCCTCTGTTGGCGTCCAGGACCGCCATGGTCAGGATCTGGGTCGCCTCGCGCGGATGGAGCTCCTGGGTGTCCTTGAGCAGCGCGGGCAGGTCGACGAGCCGGGAGCGGCGGTCCAGCATCCCGTCGGTGAGGATGACCAGCCGGTCGCCCGGCCGCAGCTCCATCCCCTGCACCTCGTACGGGCGCTGCGGCTGGACCCCGAAGGGCAGGTTGACCTTCAGCCCGACCTCCTCCACCCTGCCGTCCCGCAGCAGCAGGGGCCAGGGGTGACCCGCGTTGACGAGCAAGACCCGCCCGTCGCGCAGGCCCACCCGCAGCAGCAGCCCCGTCGCCATGGCACCGCCGCTGTGGTCGACCATGGCCCGGTGGGCCCGCAGCGCCTGCTCGGCCAGGTCGCGCCCCGCGCGGCGTGCGCCCCGCAGGGCGCCGACCAGCAGGGTGGCCAGCATGGCGGCGTTCACCTCGTGGCCCATGGCGTCGGTGACGGACAGGTGCAGGGTGTCGCGGTCCAGGGCGTAGTCGAAGGTGTCGCCGCCGACGTTGCCCGCCGGCTCCAGCGCTCCGGCCACCGCGAACTGCGCGGCCTCGCACGACAGTGAGGAGGGCAGCAGATTGTGCTGGATCTCGGCCGCCAGGCTGAGCGGGGCCGTCCGCTGCCCCCACTGGTAGAGGTCGGTGAAGCGCTGGTTGGCGATGACGATGTAGGCCAGCGTGTGGGCGGCCCGGCTGATCTCCCGCAGCGTCCTGCGGTCCGGACCGGCCGGAACGCGCACCTCCAGCACACCGATGGAGTCCCCGCGGTTGGTGACCGGGGCGATCACCCGCTGCCCGCCGTCCCCGTCGACGGCCTCCGCCAGCCGCAGCCGCTGGGTGCGGATCACATCGCCGTAGACGGTGCCGAACAGCGGGACGGCCTCCATGCTCTCGCCCGTGCCCACCTCGCCCGCCGTGCTCATCCGCACCACCGACTGCCGTGCCAGGTCGGTGATGAGGAACGACACCGAGGTCGCGCCGAAGCGCCGCTTGAGTTCCCGGGCCACCACGTCGACGGAGTCCACCGGCGAGGCTGCCTCCGCCGCCGCCAGGATCCCCGTATGGGTGCCCCGCTCGGTGTCGTACTCGACCGTCATCGTCAACTCCCCTCGCCGGAACACGCTCGTTCCGGGCCGTAGTCGGCGCGCCCCGGCCCTCCACCCCGGATGCCGCGCCCGTCAAGATCCGCCGCCGTGCCTTCTGTGGTCCGTATGCCCCGGCTTTCCGTTTCAGTGCCTGCGGCCGTGCGGCGCGGCCCCGCGACCGGTCGCGCGGCGGCCGTACGGGCGCCGCCGGAGCGGGGCGAAGCGCCCGGGGCGCGCTCTCCAGGGACTGGGGAGGACCTCCTCCCGGCCCCCCTCCCAGGGCTCCTTCCCAGGACCTGGGTCCGAAGGACGAGCCGGTCACCGACCTGTGACAGGTGCCAGTGTCGGAGACGGGCCTTACTCTGAGCGCATGACCGCACTCGACGACGAGCTCGACGGTCCCCAGGGCGGGGACCTCGGCACAGTGGCCCCCGTCACCCCCGTCCTCACCCCGGTGCCCACACCGGAGGCGGACGGCGGGGTGCTCGGCCGCACCTACCGGGCGCTGACCCTGGGCATCGTCTCCGTCGTCCTCCTCATCGCCTTCGAGGCGACGGCCGTCGGCACGGCCATGCCCGTCGCCGCCGACCGGCTCGACGGGGTGTCGCTGTACGCCTTCGCCTTCTCCGCCTACTTCACCACCAGCCTGCTGGGCATGGTCGCAGCCGGCCAGTGGTGCGACCGCAGCGGGCCGCTGGCGTCGCTGGCCGCCGGGATCGGGTCCTTCGCCGTCGGGCTGCTGCTGTCGGGCACGGCGGCGCAGATGTGGGTCTTCGTCCTCGGCCGCGCGGTACAGGGCATCGGCGGCGGGCTGGTGATCGTCGCGCTGTACGTCACCGTCGGCCGCGCCTACCCCGAGCGGCTGCGGCCCACGGTGATGGCCGCCTTCGCGGCGTCCTGGGTGATCCCGGCCGTCGTCGGGCCGCTGATCGCCGGGACGGTCACCGAGCAGCTCGGCTGGCGCTGGGTGTTCCTGGGCATCCCCGCCCTGGTCGTCCTGCCCATAGCGGTCATGCTGCCGCCCCTGCGGCGGGCCGCCGCGGGGCCGCCGCCCGGCGGGGCGAGGCCGCTGGACCGCCGGCTGATGCGGCTGGCGGTGGCGGTGTCCCTGGGGGCCGGGCTGCTCCAGTACGCCGGTCAGGACCTGCGCTGGCTCTCCCTGGCCCCGGCCGCGGTCGGCGCGGCCCTGATGGTCCCGGCCGCGCTCGGACTGCTGCCGCGCGGCACGTTCCGCGCCGCGCGCGGGCTGCCGACGGTGGTGCTGATGCGCGGTGTCGCGGCGGGCTCGTTCATCGTCGCCGAGAGCTTCGTTCCGCTGATGCTGGTGAGCCAGCGCGGGCTGTCGGTGACGATGGCCGGCCTCTCCCTCGCGGCGGGCGGCGCGACCTGGGCGCTGGGCTCCTTCCTCCAGTCCCGGCCGTTCGCCGAGGCGCACCGGGAGCGGCTGGTGCGGTACTGCATGGTGCTGGTGACGGCGGGGATCGCGGCCACGCCGCTGGTGCTGCTGGAGTCCGTGCCGGTGTGGACGGCGGCGGTCGCGCAGGCGGTGGGCTGCTTCGGGATGGGCGTGGTGATCTCGTCCACGAGCGTGCTGCTGCTGAAGCTGTCGAAGCCGGAGGAGGCGGGCGCCAACTCCGCCGCCCTCCAGCTGAGCGACGGGCTCTCCAACATCGTGCTGCTCGCCGCCTGCGGCGCGCTCTTCGCGGGTCTGGGCGGCGGCGCGGTGTCGGTGGGGCACGGCGCGGGGGAGGCGGCGGGTGCCGCCTCGGCCTCCCACCCGGCGGCGTTCGTGGCGGTCTACCTCCCGGCGGCGGCGGTCGCCCTGGTGGGCGCCCTGGTGGCGGGGCGGCTGCGGACGGGGAAATAGTTGGTACCGCGATGGGGTCACTAGTGGTACCGTTCTGGTATGGCTATGAACCTGCGCATGCCCGATGAGCTCCAGGAGGCACTCAAGCAGCGTGCCGAGGAGGAGGGGAGAAGCATGCACGCCATAGCGATCCAGGCCATCGAGCGCTATCTGGTGGAAGAGGCGGACCGGGCGACAGTCCGCAAGCTGGGGGCCAAGTACGCGGCCAAGCACGCGGACCTGCTGCGGAGGCTGGGGGAGTAAGTGAAGTACCTGTCGGTCCAGTTCGCGCTGGACCTGGCCGAGCTCGCCTGCGGGGGGCAGGAGATCGCGGTCCGCGATCTGGGGCTGCTCGACTCCGCTCTGCTCCGCCCTCAGTCGCAGATGTTCGGCATCGAGGCGTATCCCGGTCTCTTCGAGAAGGCGGCCGCGCTGCTGCACTCACTGGTCTCGAATCATCCGCTGGTGGACGGCAACAAGCGCCTGGCATGGATGTGCACCGCCGTCTTCCTTGACATGAACGGGGTGGACATGGCGGACATCGACCAGGACCGCGCGTACGACCTCGTGGTCGACATCGCCGCGGGCAAGCTGGAGGACGTGTCGCTCATCGCGGATTTCCTGCGGGCGCTGCGCGGCGGCCTGTGACATGGACCGCACCCCGGTCCGCTTCCCGGGATGTCACCCGGATGGCGGACCGGGCGCCCCGGTAGTCTGACGCGGTTGCCGATCGCCGACCCAGTTCAGCGGAGACCGTGACTACCACGACCACGTCCCACCACCTCTCGCCCGCGTTCCCCGGCCGTGCCCCCTGGGGCACGGCGGGCAAGCTGCGTGCCTGGCAGCAGGCCGCGATGGACTCGTACATCGAGAAGCAGCCGCGCGACTTCCTCGCCGTCGCGACCCCGGGTGCGGGAAAGACGACCTTCGCCCTCACCCTGGCCTCCTGGCTGCTGCACCACCACGTCGTGCAGCAGGTGACGGTCGTCGCGCCGACCGAGCACCTGAAGAAGCAGTGGGCCGAGGCGGCGGCGAGAGTGGGCATCAAACTGGACCCGGAGTACAGCGCGGGCCCGCTGGGCCGGGAGTACCACGGGGTGGCGGTGACGTACGCCGGTGTCGGGGTGCGCCCGATGCTGCACCGCAACCGCTGCGAGCAGCGCAAGACGCTGGTCATCCTGGACGAGATCCACCACGCCGGCGACACCCGGTCCTGGGGCGAGGCGTGCTTCGAGGCGTTCGAGCCCGCCACCCGCCGCCTGGCCCTGACCGGTACGCCCTTCCGCTCGGACACCAACCCCATCCCGTTCGTCGCCTACGCCGAGGACGGCGAGGGGATCCGCCGCTCGGTGGCCGACTACACCTACGGCTACGGCAAGGCTCTCGCCGACGGCGTCGTGCGCCCGGTGATCTTCCTGTCCTACAGCGGCAACATGCGCTGGCGCAGCAAGGCGGGCGACGAGCTGGAGGCCAGGCTCGGCGAGCCGATGACCAAGGACGCCATCTCCCAGGCCTGGCGTACCGCGCTCGACCCGCGCGGCGACTGGATGCCCAGCGTGCTGCGCGCGGCCGACACCCGGCTGTCGGAGGTCCGCAAGGCGATCCCGGACGCGGGCGGGCTGGTGATCGCCGCCGACCAGGACTCGGCGCGCGCCTACGCCAAGCTGATCCGCGAGATCACCGGCAGCCCCGCGACCGTCGTGCTCTCCGACGACGCCGGGGCGTCCAGCCGGATCGAGGAGTTCAGCGGCTCCGACGACCGCTGGATGGTGGCGGTGCGCATGGTGTCCGAGGGTGTGGACGTTCCCCGCCTGGCGGTCGGGGTGTACGCCACGACCATCTCCACGCCGCTGTTCTTCGCCCAGGCCGTCGGCCGCTTCGTGCGCTCCCGGCGGCGCGGTGAGACGGCGTCGGTCTTCCTGCCGACCATCCCCATGCTGCTGGGCTTCGCGCACGAGATGGAGGTCGAGCGCGACCACGTCCTGGACAGGCCCAAGAAGGGCGGGGAGGACGCGGACCCGTACGCGGAGGAGGCCGACCTCCTGGAGGAGGCCGAGCGGCAGCAGGACGAGGACACCGGCGAGCAGGACCAACTGCCCTTCGAGGCACTGGAGTCGGACGCGGTCTTCGACCGGGTGATGTACGACGGCGCCGAGTTCGGGATGCAGGCCCACCCCGGCAGCGAGGAGGAGCAGGACTACCTGGGGATCCCCGGGCTGCTGGAGCCGGACCAGGTGCAGATGCTGCTCCAGAAGCGGCAGGCGCGGCAGATCGCGCACAGCCGCCGCAAGCCGGACGCCGAGGCCGACCTGCTGGAGACGCCCGCCGAGAAGCGCCCGGTGGTCACGCACAAGGAGATGCTGGAGATGCGCAGGCAGCTCAACTCGCTGGTCGGTGCGTACTCGCACCAGAGCGGCAAGCCGCACGGCGTGATCCACACCGAGCTGCGCCGGGTCTGCGGCGGACCGCCCACCGCCGAGGCGACGGCCGGACAGCTCCAGCAGCGGATCGCCAAGGTGCGCGAATGGGCCACCCGGATGCGGTGACGCCGACGGGCCGCGGACAAGGGGCCGGGGGCGGAGGACGAGACGCGAAGGGCGCGGACCCGACCGGGGCCGCGCCCTCTCCGCCCGACCCGCACAACCCGCGCACCCCGTGCCGCCCGGTGGACGCCACGAGCGCGGTCGTGTGCGTCCGTGCGCCGCGCGCATGGAAGTGGGAGCGCGTCCAGGTCCGCGCCGGGCCGCTGTGACCTGCTGCTGTACGCAATGCGGATAAACCATGCCAGCCGCGCCCGGATTCTGGACAGAGTCTTCCGGACGGCGGACGGGATCGCTAGGTTTCGCGTCACGCACACGCCCCGTGGCAGCGCCGCCTCGGAGCGCAGCCGGTGCGGCCCGCCAAGCGACCGGCGGCTCGCCGGGGACAGCACGCGCGCCGCCGACGGGACCGGCGGCGCATCTCCCGGGGCAAGTCGTCGGCACACAACCGAGGAGGGGGCGTCGTGACCGCGGAGACATCTCAGACGCTCGACCGGGGACTGCGCGTCCTCAAACTGCTCGCCGACACCGACCACGGCCTGACCGTCACCGAGCTCTCCAGCAAGCTCGGGGTCAACCGGACGGTCGTCTACCGCCTGCTCGCCACACTGGAACAGCATTCCCTGGTGCGCCGGGACCTGGGCGGCCGGGCCCGCGTCGGGCTCGGGGTGCTGCGGCTGGGACGGCAGGTCCATCCGCTGGTGCGCGAGGCGGCCCTGCCGGCGCTGCGGGCGCTGGCCGAGGACGTGGGCGCCACCGCGCACCTGACGCTGGTCGACGGCAACGAGGCCCTGGCCGTCGCGGTCGTCGAGCCGACCTGGACCGACTACCACGTCGCCTACCGCACCGGCTTCCGCCACCCGCTCGACAAGGGCGCGGCGGGTCGCGCGATCCTCGCCGGCCGCCGCCCGGACCGGGACCTGGAGGACGGCTACGTCCTGACCCGCGGCGAGCTGGAGGCCGGGGCCTGCGGCGCCGCCGCACCGCTGCTGGGGGTGAACGGGATCGAGGGCAGCGTCGGCGTGGTGATGCTGTCGGAGTCGGTGCCGCAGAAGGTGGGGCCCCGCGTGGTGCAGGCGGCGCAGGAGGTCGCCGACTTCCTCCGCTAGCGCGCCCGGCCCCGGGACGCCGGAACCGCCCGGCCGCACCGCCCGGCCGGCGCACGCGGAGCGGCGGTGAACTAGATTCACCTCCATGCCGGCTCTGTCCTCCCGTGTGTCCTCCCGTGCCCTGGTCCTCGCGATCTGCGGGACGCTCGTCGCGGCGCTGTTCGCGGTCGCCGCGCTCGCTCCGCTGCCGTTCTCGGTCGCCCAGCCCGGGATCACCGCGGACGTCCTGGGCGAGTACCGGGGCAGGCAGGTCATCACCGTCGACGGGGCCGGGGACCCCGGCGGCGGCGACCCCGGGGCGGACGGGTCGCAGGGGCGGCTGCTGGCGACCACCATCGCGGCCACGGCGCCGGACACGACCGTGCGGCTGGCCGACGTGGTGGACGCCTGGTTCGACACCGAACGCGCGGTGATGCCGCGCGACTCGGTCTACCCGGTCGGCGACGACGCCGAGGAGATCGAGGAGCACACCACCGCCCAGATGGAGCAGTCGCAGACGGAGGCGGTGACGGCCGCGCTGCGCCAGCTGGGCATGTCCGAGGACGAGGTGGAGGTGGAGCTGCGGCTCGCGGACGTCGGTGGCCCCAGCGCCGGACTGGTGTTCGCCCTCGGAGTCGTCGACGAGATCGACGACGGCGACCTCACCGGCGGCCGTACGATCGCCGGCACCGGCACCATCACCGCACGCGGCGAGGTCGGACCGGTCGGCGGCGTCCCGCTCAAGACGCAGGCGGCGGCGCGCGACGGCGCCACCGTCTTCCTGGTCCCCGAGGCGGAGTGCGACGACGCGCGAACCGAACTCCCCGAGGACCTGCGCCTGGTGCCCGTCACCACCCTGGAGGGCGCGCTGGACGCGTTGAGGGCGCTGCGGGACGGCGGCCGCGTACCGGGCTGCTGAGTCCGGGGAGCCGGCGCGAAGCCCCTCCCACCCGCGTGCGGAACCCGCCGCGGACGCCGCCGGCCTGCGAAGATTCCGCCCGAACCGGGACGGTGGGCGCCGTGCGCGGGGAGCCGCGGTGACGGTGTGCGGAGCCGGCGTGGAGATTCCCCCGGCGATCTTGTTCCTTACTCGTCGGTAAGTGACCCTCCTCACGGCGGGAGCGCGGAGGACGGCCCGCCGGTCTGCGGGTCCGCGCAGGCCTTTCCCGACGACGAGGAGGATCCCGCGTGAAGGCAGTGAGGAGAACGGCCCGCGGCCGTACGGCGATGGGCCTGGCCGCGGCCGTGGTCGCCGCGGCCCTGGGGCTCGGCTGCGCGGCACCGGCCGGCGCCGCGCAGCAGTCCCGGCAGGAGGCCGGCTACATGGTCATACTCAAGGGCGCGCCGGGCGCCCTGACCCCGACCTCCGCGAAGGACCGGAACAAGGACCTGGCCGAGCGCTACGGAGCCGCGCTCGGCCGCACCTTCACCACCGTGCTCAACGGCTTCTCGGCCCGGATGACCCCGGCCGAGGCCGCGCGCCTGGCGGACGACCCCTCCGTCGCGTCCGTGGCCCCGGACCGCGAGGTGACCATCGCCTCCACCCAGACCGATCCGCCCTCCTGGGGCCTGGACCGCATCGACCAGCCCGACCTGCCGCTCGACGACGTCTACGACCACCCGGACGCGGCCGGCCGCGGGGTCACCGCGTACGTCATCGACACCGGCGTCCGCATCAGCCACGCCGACTTCGGCGGGCGCGCCTCCTACGGCTACGACGCCGTCGACGGCGACACCACCGCCGGCGACGGCCACGGGCACGGCACCCATGTGGCGGGCACCCTGGCCGGATCCTCCTACGGCGTGGCCAAGGAGGCCGACATCGTCGCCGTCCGCGTCCTGGACGACAGCGGTGCCGGCACCACCTCGCAGGTCGTGGCCGGCATCGAGTGGGTCACGAAGAACGCGCGCAAGCCCGCGGTGGCGAACATGAGCCTGGGCGGCCTGATCGACCCCGCGATCGACACCGCCGTGCGCAACTCCATCGCCTCCGGCGTCACCTACGCCGTCGCGGCGGGCAACTCCAGCGCGCCGGTGTTCCTGCACTCGCCCGCCCGGGTCTCCGAGGCCATCACCGTGGGCGCCACCGACAGCGGCGACGCGATGGCGACCTACTCCAACTACGGCCTGGGCGTGGACATCCTGGCCCCCGGCTCCTCGATCACCTCCGCCTGGAACACCGGCGACTCGGCGGCCAACACCATCTCCGGCACCTCGATGGCCACCCCGCACGTGGCCGGCGCCGCCGCGCTCCACCTCGCCGAGAACCCCTCGGCCACCCCGGCCCAGGTCTCGGACGCGCTGGTCTCGGCCGCGGCCCGCAACCGGATCAGCGGCAACCTGCTCTCCCCCGACCGGCTCCTGCAGGTCGCGGACTGACGGAGCGTCAACTACCCGTGGGGCGGGGGGCGGTTTGGCGGCGGGTGCGGGCGCTGCTTGGATACCGGCCATGAGCCACCCGACGCCTCCGCCTCCCCACACGCCCCCTCACACAGCCCCGCACGACCCCTTCGGACAGCCCGGCCCCTCCGGGCCGTACGCCTACGCGCCCCCGCCGTACGCGTACGCGCCGCCGCCGCTGCCGGGCCCGCCGCCGGAGCTGGTGGCCCCGCTGGGCAGGCGCTTCCTGGCGAAGCTGGTGGACGCACTGGTCATGGCGGCGATCGTGGCCGGAATCACCGTGCCGTGCGCCATACACCTGGACACCGACCCCGAGGGGGTGACGGAGGGGCTGGCGATCACCGGCATCGTCTTCTCGCTCCTGTTCGCCTTCCTCCTCTACGACCCCGCCCTCACCGCCACCGGCGGCACCGTGGGGAAGCGGCTGTGCGGGCTGAAGGTGGCGCGCATCGAGACCGGCGAGCAGGTGGGCTTCGGAGCCGCGCTGGGACGCCATCTGATGGCCGGGCTGATCAACAACGCGATGTGCGTGCCGCTCGCCTACCTGTGGTGCACCTGGGACAAGCCCTTCCACCAGGGGCTGCACGACAAGATCGTGCGCACCGTGGTGGTCCGCACCAGGTGACGGGTCCGGCGGCGAGGCGCGGGGCCGCGCCCGGGGACGGGCCGCGGCCCCGCCGTCAGGAAGGCGGGGCCGCGGGGATGTGCGCGCGCCGCGCGCGGCACGGGGAGCGGAAGGCGGCGGCTCAGAGGTTGCCGCGCCGCTCCTGCTCGCGCTCGATGGCCTCGAACAGGGCCTTGAAGTTGCCCTTGCCGAAGCCCATGGAGCCGTGGCGCTCGATCATCTCGAAGAACACCGTCGGACGGTCCTGGACCGGCTTGGTGAAGATCTGCAGCAGGTAGCCGTCCTCGTCGCGGTCGGCGAGGATCTTCAGCTCGCGCAGCTCCTCGATCGGCACCCGGGTCTCGCCGACCCACTCGCCCAGGGTGTCGTAGTAGGAGTCGGGGGTGTCCAGGAACTCCACACCGGCGGCGCGCATGGCCCGCACGGTGGCGACGATGTCGTTGGTGGCGAGCGCGATGTGCTGTACGCCCGGGCCGCCGTAGAACTCCAGGTACTCGTCGATCTGCGACTTCTTCTTCGCGATCGCGGGCTCGTTGAGCGGGAACTTCACCTTGCGCTTCCCGTCGGCCACGACCTTGGACATCAGCGCGGAGTACTCGGTGGCGATGTCGTCGCCCACGAACTCCTTCATGTTGGTGAAGCCCATGACCTTGTTGTAGAAGGCCACCCACTCGTCCATCTTCCCCAGCTCGACGTTGCCGACGCAGTGGTCGATGGCCTGGAAGAAGCGGGGGCCGGGCTCGGTGATCGGCTTCGCCGCGGTGAAACCGGGCAGGTAGGGGCCGTCGTAGCCGGAGCGCTCCACCAGGGTGTGGCGGGTCTCGCCGTAGGTGGCGATGGCGGCCAGCACCACGGTGCCGTGCTCGTCCTTGACCTCGTGGGGCTCCTCCAGGCCGGTGGCGCCGTGCTCGATCGCGTAGGCGTACGCGGCCCGCGCGTCCGGCACCTCGATGGCCAGGTCGATCACGCCGTCGCCGTGCGCGGCGACGTGCTCGGCGAGGAACCGGCCGCGCTCGGTGGCCGGCTTGATGACTGACGTGAGGACGAAGCGGGCGGAGCCCGACTCCAGGACGTAGGAGGCGGTCTCGCGGTTGCCGGTCTCGGGGCCGGAGTAGGCCACGAGCTTCATGCCGAAGGCCGTGGAGTAGTAGTGCGCGGCCTGCTTGGCGTTGCCCACGGCGAAGACGACCGCGTCCATCCCCTTCACCGGGAAGGGATCGGCCTGCCGGGCGGTGCTGGGGGCGTTGTGCATGGTCTCAGTCATGGCCGCAGGCTCCCGCTGTTCCACAAGGTGCGCAATAGTTCCTGCGAACACTGAGCAATCTGTACAGTGACTACCCCGTCAGCCCGGGCGATCTGTACAGGATGACCACCAGGGAGGCAGGCCATGGGCATCGATGAGCTGGACGGCCGGCTGCTGGAGCTGCTCGCCGCCGAGCCGCGCATCGGCGTGCTGGAGGCGTCCCGCCGCCTGGGGGTGGCCCGGGGCACCGTGCAGGCGCGGCTGGACCGGCTGCAGGGCGGCGGGGTGATCCGCGGCTTCGGACCCGACGTCGACCCCGCGGCCATCGGCTACCCGGTCACCGCCTTCGCCACGCTGGAGATCCGGCAGGGGCAGGGCCGCGACGTACGGGCGCATCTGGCGACCGTCCCGGAGGTGCTGGAGCTGCACACCATCACCGGCCGCGGCGACATGCTCTGCCGCCTGGTGGCCCGCTCCAACGCCGACCTCCAGCGGGTGATCGACAAGGTGGTCGGGTTCGAGGGCATCGTGCGGGCCTCCACGGCCATCGTCATGGAGAACCCGGTGCCGCTGCGGATCGTCCCGCTGGTGCGCCAGGCGGCCAGGGACGCCGGACGGTCCGCGCCCTGACGGCCTGTCACCGGCCAGGGCGCGCGGGAGACGAGAGGGTGTTCGGTGTCGCTGGATGGGGGTGGGGTGGCCGATGGCCGGGGCGAGGGGCGCCCCGTCTCTGGTAGATGTGGAGCCAGCGCTCTCCGGCCCGCGTCGCCGGACGGGGAGCGGCACACGCCACAGCGACGGCCGAGCAGATACGGGACCGGACACATGAGCGCCCCTCCGTCAGCATCCGCCAG
This sequence comes from Streptomyces sp. SS8, assembly GCF_054072955.1. NCBI lineage: Bacteria > Bacillati > Actinomycetota > Actinomycetes > Kitasatosporales > Streptomycetaceae > Streptomyces > Streptomyces sp. SS8. The sequence continues at coordinate 384,265 of NZ_JBSVCZ010000001.1, read as the reverse complement.
CGGCAGCCCGGGCCCGGGCTACTACCCCGATCCGTCCATTCCGGGGTACATCCGCTACTGGAACGGCGCCGCGTGGGTGCCGGGAACGAGCCGCCCCGAACCCCGGGAGGGTGAACCGATGCCCGCCGCGCCCCCGGGAGCGGCGGTACAGGCCCCGTCCCCGCCCGCCGCCCCCGCGACCGGCTCCCCGGCGCCGGCCGAGTCCCCGCAGGAGGAGACGGGACCGGTCTTCCTGGACGAGGAGGAGAGCGCCGGCGCCGGGGGCCGGGCCGGCATCCCCGCCCCCGCTCCGGGCGACTCCCTGCCGCAACTGCGCGGGCGCGGCGAGGTGGAGATCCGCCCGGGGGAGCGGGCGGCCGCCTGGAGAGACCCCTCCCGGCCGCACGGCGGGCCCGAGCCCGCGTCCGCCTGGCAGGCCGACGCCGCCCGGCAGACGGGCTTCGACGGAGAGCGGGACGGCCGCGTCTCCTGGGGCACGGGCGGTCCGGTTGGTCCGGGTGGTCCGGGCGGGGGAGCGGCCCCGGCCGCCCCGGCGCTGGGCGCGGGCCGTGCCCCGCAGGCGCTGGGACCGGGCCCGGCCCCGGACCCGCGAGGCGGCCCCGGCCGCGCCGACGCCGCCGGGCCGGTGGACGGCGGGAACGCGCAGCCGCGCGACGACGGCACCGTGCGGATGCGGCCCGTACGTCCGGAGGGCACCGCCCCGGCGGCGGGCGGACGGACCGTCGGGCCCGGGGACACCGTGGGGCTGCGGCGTACGCAGGTGCCCGGGACGGGAGCCGTGCCCCCACCGGCGCGGGGAGCGTCCGCCGTACCCGCGCCCGCGGTGCCCGCGCCCGCGGCGCCCGCCGCCGGTCCGGCGGGCCCCGCCGCTCCCGTCCCGCCCGCCGGCCCCGCCTCCGGGCAGCCCTCCTGGACACGGCAGGTGCACGAACTGGCCCAGCGCGCCCCCGCGTCCGCCGGAGCGGCCCCCGCACCGCACACCCCCGCACCGCACGCTTCCGCCCCCGCCGTACCGCAGCAGCAGTCGCCGGCCGGGCGGCCCGGCGGACCGGAGCAGGTCGTGCCCTGGCGCCCTCCGGCCGACGACCCCTTCCTGCGGGCCGCCCGGCGGCAGGCCCGCCCCGCCGGGCTCGGACGCCGGCTGGGCGCCCGTGTGGTGGACGGCGTCCTCACCGCGGCGGTGGCCGCGGCGGTGGCCCTCCCGTTCGCCGGTCCCAGCGCCGAGCACTTCCGCGAGCAGGTGGAGGCGGCCGAACAGGCCGGTGAGACAAGGCAGATCTGGCTGGTCGACGGCACCACCGGCGTCTACCTGGCGATCGTGCTCGGTGCCCTGCTGGTGTTCGGCCTCCTCTACGAGGTGCTGCCCACCGCCAGGTGGGGCCGCACACTCGGCAAGAAGCTGTTCGGCGTCCGGGTGCTCGACATCGAGGAGCAGGACACCCCCTCCTTCGGCGCCGCGCTGCGCCGCTGGCTGGTGTACGGGCTGCTGGCGCCGCTGGGCGTCGGAGTGGTGAACGTCCTGTGGTGCCTGTTCGACCGGCCGTGGCGGCAGTGCTGGCACGACAAGGCGGCGCGCACCTTCGTGGCGCGCGGCACCGAGGAGCCCGGCCCGCTCGGGTGACGCCCGGGCCCGAAGCGCCCGGGTCCCCCGAACGGCCCGCCCCTGATGCGGGGTACGCCCCGGCGCGGTCGACTCGGAGCATGAGAACACGGAGGCCGTGCCGGATACGGAGGCCGCACCGCCTCAAGGAGGGCGGTGCGGGCGGAACGCCCGGCGGGGAAGACGGCCGTAGGGCGGGTGCGCGGGGCCCGGTGGCCCGAGCACCGGCCGGATCAGCGGCGCGAGGAGGTCTCCGCCAGGCGCCGGCCGCCGTCGGCGCTCTCCGCGCCGCGCTGCGCGGGCACCGCGCCGGTCGCCGGGCGCGGGGCCCCTGAGGCGCGGCGGCCGGGCACCCTGACCGCGACGAGCAGCCCGAGCGCGAGTGCCGCACTCGCGACGACCGCGATCCCGGCTCCCGAACGTGCCTGCGACACCAGCAGCATGGCGAGAGCCGAGATGACGACGGTGGCCGAACCGTAGGCGAGCTGTGCGGGATTCGGACGCGGCATGACGGAATCCGTCCTCCGGGATCGGTGGTTGACCGGGGGCGAGGCCGCCGGACGGCGAACGTGGTCCGTCGAACGACTCTACGATGCCGGATGCCCGTACACAGTCGCGGGTAAGCGCGAACCGGTCCACCGCCACCGACACGCCGATGCACGGGGGGCGCACGGAGTCACGCCGTGGCCGTACCCTCATCGACCGCTACCGTCCGGTCTCCGGACTCCGCAACTGGCTAGCCGGACAACGTACTTGCGTGGCGTGTTCAAATCAAGGGCTGTTTTTTCGGCCGCCGCTCATGTCGAATGCCTCCACACGTGTGCACACACGTGCCATGGCCATGCATGGGGAGGGCAATACCTAGTGAAGAGCCAACGGAGGACGATCAGATCCGCCGCCCTGGCCACGACGGTCGCCGTCATAGGGGCGACCTTTCTGACCGCCGGAACCGCCTACGCCCACGAGGGCACCGCACCCGACGGCCGCGACCCGGCCGCCGCGGAGCACGGCGACCACGCCAAGGACGGGCACAAGCACGGCAAGGGCAAGGACGGCAAGCACGTCGACCACGACCTGCCCGGCCCGCTCACCAAGAAGCAGCGCTCCCAGCGCCTCGCGGCCCTCGAGCGGCTCGCCTCCGGCCAGAAGCCCGTGACCAAGAACGGCTCCAAGGTCATGAAGCTCGGCGACGACAAGTACGTCGAGGTGGAGCAGACCAAGACCGACAAGATCTTCACCATCCTGCTGGAGTTCGGTGACAAGATCGACCCCAGGTTCGGCGGGACCCCCGGTCCGCTGCACAACCAGATCGCCGAGCCCGACCGCAAGCAGGACAACACCACCCTGTGGAAGGAGGACTTCAGCCAGGAGCACTTCGAGGAGATCTACTTCGGAGACGGCGAGGGCTCGCTCAAGACGTACTACGAGACCCAGTCCTCCGGTAAGTACTCCGTCGACGGCATGGTCTCCGACTGGGTCAAGGTCGACTACAACGAGGCCCGCTACGGCAACAACGCCTGTGGCCAGAGCACCTGCAACACCGTCTGGGACGCCGTCCGCGACGGTGTGAACCAGTGGGTCGCCGACCAGAAGGCCGCCGGCAGCACCACCGAGGAGATCAAGGCCCAGCTGGCCGAGTACGACCAGTGGGACCGCTACGACTTCGACGGTGACGGCGACTTCAACGAGCCCGACGGCTACCTGGACCACTTCCAGTTCGTCCACGCCGGCGAGGACGAGTCGGCCGGCGGAGGCGAGCAGGGCGAGGACGCCATCTGGGCCCACCGCTGGTACGCCTACGGCACCGACTACGGCAGGACCGGTCCCGAGTTCAACAAGGCCGGCGGCACCGAGATCGGCGACACCGGCATCTGGGTCGGCGACTACACCGTGCAGCCCGAGAACGGCGGCCTGGGCGTCTTCGCCCACGAGTACGGTCACGACCTCGGCCTGCCGGACCTGTACGACACCGCCGGCGGCGAGAACTCCACCGCCTTCTGGACCCTGATGTCGTCCGGTTCCTGGCTGAACAACGGCACGGACGCCATCGGTGACTGGGCCGGCGAGATGACCGCCTGGGACAAGCTGTCCCTGGGCTGGCTGGACTACGAGACGGCCAAGGCCGCCACCAGGTCCACCCACAAGCTGGGCGTCTCCGCCCACCAGGGCAAGAACCCGCAGGCGCTGATCGTGGAGCTCCCCGAGAAGGAGGTCACGACCGAGGTCGTCGAGCCCGCGGCGGGCGAGAAGCAGTGGTGGAGCGGCAGCGGTGACGACCTGCGCAACTCCCTGACCCGTACCGTCGACCTGACCGGGGCCTCCTCCGCGTCGCTCGACCTCAAGGGCTGGTGGGAGATCGAGGAAGGCTACGACTACCTCTACACCCAGGTCTCCACCGACGGCGGCGCCACCTGGACCGCCCTGGACGGCACCCGCAACGGCGAGCCGCTCGGCAAGGACGCCTCCGGCGCCCCCGCCCTCGACGGCTTCTCCGGCGGCTGGGAGGACCTCTCCTTCCCGCTGGACGCCTACGCCGGCAAGAAGGTCGACCTCCGCTTCCACTACCGCACCGACGGCGGTGTGGCGGAGAAGGGCTTCACCGCCGACGAGATCACCATCACCGCCGACGGCCAGGCGATCGTCACCGACGGCGCCGAGGGCGACGACAACGGGTGGACGGCGAGCGGCTTCTCCCGCATCGGGGGCTCGTTCACCAACTCCTACCCGCAGTTCTACATCGCCGAGAACCGTCAGTACGTCTCGTACGACAAGACGCTGAAGACCGGCCCGTACAACTTCGGCTGGCTGGACAGCCGCCCGGACTGGGTCGAGCGCTACGCGTACCAGAAGGGCCTGCTGATCTGGCTGTGGGACACCTCGCAGCTGGACAACAACACCAGCGCCCACCCGGGTGAGGGTCTGGTCCTCCCGATCGACGCCCACCCCAAGGCCGAGAAGTGGGCCGACGGGACGCTGATGCGCAACCGCATCCAGTCGTACGACTCCACCTTCAGCTGGTACCCGACGCGCGGCATGACCCTGCACAAGAACGGCGAGGCCGCCAAGGTCAGCTGGAAGCTGGGCAAGCCGTACTTCGACGACCGCAAGGGTACGTACTGGGACGAGTCCAACCCGACCGCGAGTGTGAAGGTGCCCGACACCAACACCCGCATCTCGATCGTCCACCAGCCGCTCAACGGCAAGACGATGACCGTCCGGGTCGGACCCTCCACCAAGTGACATCTGCATGACAACCGCATGACACCGGTTGGCGCTGCGTTCTCGCAGGTCGCCGTGGTGAGGCAGTGAACGATCGGCCGTCGCCCCCTAGCGGGCGGCGGCCGATCGTGCTGAGAATGCGCGTACCGCCCGAGGGCGGGTCGCCGTTGTTGACGTGGTGTATAACGGGGGAGTGGTGAAGATGGCAGGCGGTGGCTGGACCAGGCTGCCGGACGGCAGCGTGGTCGTGGCGCTCTCCGTGCCCCGGCCGGGGCACGCCGGGCAGCGTGCCCGCTTCCTGGTGCACGCGGCCAACCGCGCCCGCGCCCTGACCCGGCTGAGGAACCTCGGCCTGCGCGCGGTCTACCTGCGCGGCAACACCGAGCCGCCCACACCCGACGAGATCAGCGCGGTACTGCACCACCCCGACGGCCTGGTCTGGCGCCCGGCCCCGCAGCACGCCGCCGGCGCGCCGGCGGGCGAGGGGGCACACGCGGAGGGCGGCTTCTGGCGGCCCGTAGGAGCCCTGCGCCGCGCCGCGGCGGGCTGAGCGGCCGGCGTGAGGGCCCCGGCGCCCGACCGGGACGCCGGGGCGCCGGGCTCAGGAGGTGCGGACCACGGGCTCGCCCGACAGCTCCACACCCGCTCCGCGCATCTCCTCCAGCGCCAGCCCGGTGGTCGGCGCCGCCACTCCGGCCGTCATGCCGAGCAGCACCCGGGTGCGGAAGCCCTCGCGGGCCGCGTCCAGCGCGGTGGCGCGCACGCAGTGGTCGGTGGCGATGCCCACCACATCCACCTCCGTCACATCACGGGAGCGCAGCCAGTCGGCGAGCGGGACGCCGTTCTCGTCCTTCCCCTCGAAGCCGCTGTAGGCGGCGGCGTACGCGCCCTTGTCGAAGACCGCGTCGATCGAGCCGGAGGCGACGGCCGGGGCGAAGTTCGGGTGGAAGCCCACGCCCTCGGTCCCGGCCACGCAGTGCGCGGGCCAGGAGTGGCGGAAGTCGGGGTGGTCGGAGAAGTGGTCGCCGGGGGAGACGTGGTGGTCGCGGGTGGCCACCACGTGGCGGTATCCGGCGGTGCTCTGCCCGACGAGGTCGGTGATGGCCGCGGCCACGTCGGCACCCCCCGCCACCGCGAGGCTGCCGCCCTCACAGAAGTCGTTCTGGACGTCTACGACGATCAGGGCCCGGTGCATGGTGCACACCTTTCGGCTGGAGTGGCCGCGGCCGGCTGGACCGGCCGCTGCCGTGACGGGTCGCGGACCACGGCCGGCGCGGTCCGCGGGGGACGGGGACGGGGGCGGGGACGTGTCCGACCTTAGACACTCGGCGTCCGCCGCGGGAGTACGTGGGTGCCGCGCCTCACCCCCCGGCGTACTCGGTGGGCAGGACCGGCTCGCCGCGCGAGAGCTGCGTCGCCGACAGCGGCAGCCCGTCGAGGGCCCGCAGGTGCCGCTCGCGGGCCGCGTCCAGCCGCTCGCGCGCCACGATCTCGCCGCCGCGGACCAGGTCCACCGTCAGCAGGTGCTCCGCCAGGTGCGCGGGCACCTCGCCGGTGCCGACGACCTCGGCCTCGGCCACGCCGTCCGCGTCCGGCCGCCGGGCGGCCCACTTCACGCCCCCGACCGACAGCTTCCCGCCCATGGACTTCTTCGCCACCGGGCGCAGCGGCGCGCCGGGCCCGGAGGAGTCGGCGCGGGCCACCAGCTTGTAGACCATCGAGGCCGTGGGGTGCCCGCTGCCGGTGACCAGCTGGGTGCCCACCCCGTAGGCGTCCACCGGGGCGGCGGCCAGCGAGGCGATGGCGTACTCGTCCAGATCGCTGGTCACGACGATCCTGGTGTCCCGTGCCCCCAGCTCGTCGAGCTGCTGCCGCACCCGGTGGGCGAGCAGCAGCAGGTCGCCGGAGTCGATGCGCACCGCGCCCAGCCCGGTGCCCGCCACCTCCACGGCGGTGCGGACGGCCTCGGCCACGTCGTAGGTGTCCACCAGGAGCGTGGTGCCGCTGCCCATGGACTCCACCTGGGCGGTGAAGGCGTCCCGCTCGGTGTCGTGCAGCAGGGTGAAGGCGTGGGCGCTGGTGCCGGCGGTGGGGATGCCGTAGCGGAAGCCGGCGGCCAGGTCGGATGTGGTGGAGAAGCCGCCGACGTACGCCGCCCGGGCCGCGGCCACGGCCGACAGCTCGTGGGTGCGGCGCGCGCCCATCTCGATCAGCGGGCGCCCCCGGGCCGCCACGGCCATCCGGGACGCGGCGGCGGCCACGGCCGAGTCGTGGTTGAGGATCGACAGGATCACCGTCTCCAGCAGCACGCACTCGGCGAAGGTGCCCTCCACCCGCATGACCGGCGAGCCGGGGAAGTAGACCTCGCCCTCCGGGTAGCCGCTGATGTCGCCGCGGAAGCGGTAGCCGGCCAGCCAGTCCAGGGTGGGCTCGTCCACCACGTCCCGCTCGCGCAGGAACTCCAGGATCTCCGGCTCGAAGCGGAAGTTGGCCACCGCGTCCAGGACCCTTCCGGTGCCCGCCACCACGCCGTAGCGGCGGCCCTCGGGCAGGCGGCGGGCGAAGACCTCGAAGACGGAGCGCCGGTCGGCGGTCCCGCCGCGCAACGCCGCCTGCACCATGGTGAGTTCGTAGTGGTCGGTGAAGAGGGCGGTGGACGGCACGGCGACCGGCAGGCCCAGGTCTGCGGTGTTCATGGAACGGATGCTACCCCCAATCTCGTCACTTTGACGATATTCGGTTCCGGGGGGACGCCCCGCGGTCCGCGGAACCCCCGTTTGCACCGCCGCCCGGTCGCAGTGGCAGCATGGGAACCGTGAGCGACGACACACACCGGACGACACCGTCTGCCGCCGCGGCCGTGCGGCCGCCCGCCGCGGACCGCGTACCCGGCCCGCGCGGCGCCCATGTGGCGTGGCTGTCGGTCGCCCCCGCCGAGATCACCCGCCCCGCCTCCGAGGAGGCTCCCGGGGTGGTGTCCGAGCCGGACGTCCCGTGGGTGACGGTCGTCCACAACGACCCGGTGAACCTGATGAGTTACGTGACCTACGTGTTCCAGAGCTACTTCGGGTACCCGAAGGAGAAGGCCAGGAAGCTGATGATGGACGTCCACCACAAGGGCCGCGCGGTCGTCTCCAGCGGCACCCGCGAGGAGATGGAGCGCGACGTGCAGGCCATGCACGGCTACGGCCTGTGGGCGACCCTCCAGCAGGACCGCTGATGGCCGGGCTCTTCCAGCCCGCGGCCGGCGTGCCCGGAGGCGCCGCCGTCGCGCTCGACGAGGTGGAGATCTCCATCCTGCGCAGCCTCGCCGTCCAGCTCCTGGAGCTCATCGGACCCGGCCCGGGCGCGGACGGGGCCGGCGGCGAGCAGGACCCGCTCGCCGCGCTGATGGCCGACGGCCCCACCGAGCCGCCCTCCGACCCGGCGCTGGCCAGGCTCTTCCCCGACGCCTACGGAGGCCCCGGGGCCGAGGGGGACGAGAAGACGCGCGAGGCCGCCGCGGAGTTCCGGCGCTACACCGAGAACGACCTGCGCGCCCGCAAGCGCGAGGACGGTCTGGCCGTCGTGCGCACCCTGGACTCCCTCACCCCCGCCGGCGAGGGGGGAGCGGTGCTCACCCTCACCCCCGGGCAGTCGCGCCAGTGGCTCGGCGCGCTCAACGACCTGCGGCTGGCCATCGGCGCGCGCCTGGAGATCACCGACGACGAGGACGGCGACGAGCTGTACGCGCTGCCGGACGGCGACCCGCGCAAGCCGATGGTGATGGCATACCTGTGGCTGGGAGCGCTCCAGGAGTCCCTGGTGGAGACCCTGGCGCCCTGACGGGTCGGCCCGGGCCCGGGCCGGGAGCGGCGGGGCGCGGTGGAGGGCGACCGGAACGGCGACTTCCGGTGCGCCGATGACTTCCGGCATTTATTTGTGCCATACATTAAAAAGTCGCTGCGAGCCCGCCGTGTCGCACAGGGTCACTAAAACTCTCCGTTAATCGGATGCGACGCCTCTTCGAGCGGAGCGGCTGCCCGTTTTATCCCCTGATTCCCTTGTGTGATCCGACCGTAATATGAGCATGTGATCCAGGTCACACCGGTGCGGTAGCGCAGCGTGATAGGAACTCCCAACCGATTTTTATCCGGGTCCTACAACCCGGAGAACTTCGGAGGAAGCCGCGCTCGAGACCGGACGCCGAGGTTGGTCCGTTCGCCGTATCACCGGCAACCACAGTCGCACCCGCCCCCACACGTCCCGCAGTCGCTACAGCCAGAGGGAATCCATGGCAAACGAAACCTGGACGACAAGGCTCGACGAATCCATCACCGAATTCGTCGATCCGATCGCCACGAAAATCAGCGAGATCGTCTTCTACACCATCCCCGTCGGGGACACCGAGTTCCCCTGGATCGTCGGCTGGCTGGTGGTCGCGGGACTGGTGTTCACCGGATACTTCGGCTTCGCCCAGGTCCGCCACCTGCCCAAGGCCCTCAAACTGGTCCGCGGCAAGTACGACCAGAAGGACGCCCCCGGTGAGGTGAACCACTTCCAGGCCCTCACCTCCGCCGTCTCCGGCACCGTCGGCCTCGGCAACATCGCCGGTGTGGCCATCGCGGTCACCATCGGCGGCCCCGGCGCCACCTTCTGGATGATCGTCTGCGGTCTGCTGGGCATGGCGACCAAGTTCGTCGAGTGCACCCTCGGAGTGAAGTACCGCGAGGTCCACGCCGACGGCACCGTCTCCGGCGGCCCGATGCACTACCTGCGCAAGGGCATGGCCGAGCGCGGCCTGGGCGGCCTGGGCAAGGTGCTCGCCATCGGCTCCGCCGTCGCCCTGCTGTTCTTCACCTTCTTCGGCGGCAACCTCTTCCAGGTCAACCAGAGCCTCGAGCAGCTCCAGTCCGTCACAGGCGGCGAGGACAGCCTCTTCAGCAGCTCCGGCGGCGCCCTCTTCTTCGGCATCTTCATCGCCGCCCTGGTCGCCCTGGTCCTCATCGGCGGCATTCGCTCCATCGGCGCCGTCACCAGCCGGCTGGTCCCCGCGATGGCGATCATCTACGTCATCGCCTGCCTCTTCGTCATCCTGTCCAACCTCACCGCCGTGCCCGAGGCCGTCTCCGACATCATCGTGGGCGCCTTCGCCCCCGAGGGCGTGGCCGGCGGCCTCATCGGCGCCCTGATCGTCGGCTTCCAGCGCGCCGCCTTCTCCAACGAGGCGGGCATCGGCTCGGCCCCCATCGCCCACTCCGCGGTGAAGACCAAGCGCCCCGCCACCGAGGGCCTGGTCGCGATGATCGAGCCGTTCATCGACACCGTCGTCATCTGCACCATGACCGCGCTGACCATCGCCATCGCCCGCACCCCGAGCTGGGAGGCGGCCCGCGAGGCCAGCGCCAACGGCGAGCCGATCGCCTCCGGCGTCTCGCTGACCTCGGACGCCTTCGAGAGCGCGATCTCCTGGTTCCCCTACGTCCTGGCCGTCGCGGTCCTGCTCTTCGCCTTCTCCACGATCATCACCTGGAGCTACTACGGCATGAAGGCGTGGACCTACCTCTTCGGCCGCACCAGGACCAGCGAGAACGTCTACAAGGTGCTCTTCAGCCTCATCGTCGTCACCGGTGCGCTGATGTCGCTGTCCTCCCTGGTCTCCCTGGCCGACTCCTTCCTCTTCCTCGCCGCGGTGTTCAACATCATCGGCCTCTACCTGCTGGCGCCCGTCGTCAGGCGGGAGCTCAACCGCGTCGTGGACTACATCCGCCGGCGCGACGCCGGTGAGAGCGACGAGCAGATCGAGGCCTCCGAGGCCACCGGCCCCGGTGAGGCCACCACGCTCGCCAAGTGACACCCGCCCCTCCGGGGGCGGCGGAGCACCGCGGGGCCCCGCCCGTACCGCACACCGGTACGGGCGGGGCCCCGCCCGCGCGTCCTGCCTATGCTGTCGCCCATGCTGACCATCACCCAGGAGCTGCACGACAAGATCGTGGCCCACGCCCGCCAGGACCACCCCGACGAGGCGTGCGGCATCATCGCGGGCCCGGCCGGCAGCGGACGCCCCGAGCGCTTCATCCCCATGCTGAACGCCGCCCGCTCGCCCACGTTCTACGAGTTCGACTCCGCGGACCTGCTGAAGCTCTACCGCGAGATGGACGACCGCGACGAGGAGCCGGTGGTCGTCTACCACTCCCACACCGCCACCGAGGCGTACCCCTCGCGCACCGACGTCGCCTACGCCGGCGAGCCCGGCGCCCACTACGTGCTGGTCTCCACCGCCGAGTGCGGCAACGACGAAGGGCCCTTCTCCTTCCGCTCCTTCCGCATCGTCGACGGCGAGATCACCGAGGAGGAGGTCAGGATCGTCCCCGCCTACGAGGACTGATCCCCGCACCCCTGACGACAGGTGAGACGGCAGGGTCCGAATCATGGAACAGGTATCCGGTTCCGGAGGCGGGAATCGTTACGATGAGCCCATGGTTAACCACGACGTGAGCGATACCCACCCGGGTAAGTCCCCGGGCGCGCTGCTCGTGGCGCGCCTGCACGTCGACCTGTGCCGCCTCGCCAGCGCCCTGGGGTCCCCCCGGCGCCGCGCGGCCGACCGCGCCTGACCCGGACGGCCACCCCCCGCGCGGCCCGCCCGGCCCGCACCTCGCCCACGCGCACGAGCCAAGGCCCACAAGCTTCCCGCCCTCTCCCACAGGAGTACACCCATGGCCATCGAGGTCCGCATCCCGACCATCCTCCGCACCTACACCGACGGGCAGAAGGCCGTCGAGGGCGACGGCGGCACCCTCGCCGAGCTCATCGAGGACCTGGAGACCCGCCACAGCGGCATCCGGGAGCGGCTGGTCGAGGGCGGCGAGCTGCGCCGCTTCGTCAACGTCTACCTCAACGACGAGGACGTCCGCTTCCTGGACGGGATCTCCACCAAGCTGAGCGACGGCGACAACGTGACGATCCTCCCCGCCGTGGCCGGGGGCATGCGCTGATGCGCTACGACTCACCGATCGCCGCGGTGGGCAACACCCCCCTGGTGCGCCTGCCGCGGCTCTCGCCGTCCGAGGACGTCCGCATCTGGGCCAAGCTGGAGGACCGCAACCCCACCGGCTCGATCAAGGACCGCCCGGCCCTGTACATGATCGAGCAGGCCGAGAAGGACGGCCGGCTCACCCCCGGCCGCACCATCCTGGAGCCCACCTCCGGCAACACCGGCATCTCACTGGCCATGGCGGCCAGGCTCAAGGGCTACCGCATCGTCTGCGTCATGCCCGAGAACACCAGCGCCGAGCGCCGCCAGCTGCTGGCCATGTGGGGCGCCGAGATCATCTCCTCCCCGGCCGCCGGCGGCTCCAACACCGCGGTGCGCGTCGCCAAGGAGATCGCCGCCGAGCACCCCGACTGGGTCATGCTCTACCAGTACGGCAACCCCGACAACGCCGGCGCCCACTACGCCGGCACCGGCCCCGAGATCTACGCCGACCTGCCCTCGATCACCCACTTCGTCGCAGGGCTGGGCACCACCGGCACCCTGATGGGCGCCGGCCGCTACCTGCGCGAGAAGGTCCCCGGCATCCAGATCGTCGCCGCCGAACCGCGCTACGACGACCTCGTCTACGGCCTGCGCAACCTCGACGAGGGCTTCGTCCCCGAGCTGTACGACGAGACCGTCCTCACCACCCGCTACTCGGTCGGCTCCGAGGACGCCGTCACCCGCACCCGCGAACTCCTCGCACAGGAAGGCATCTTCGCCGGAGTCTCCACCGGCGCCGCCCTCCACGCCGCCATCGGGGTCGGCCGCAAGGCCGTACGCGCGGGACAGAGCGCCGACATCGTCTTCGTCGTCGCCGACGGCGGCTGGAAGTACCTGTCCACCGGCATCTACACCGCCCCCACCACCGAGGCCGCGGTCGAGGCCCTCCAGGGACAGCTCTGGGCCTGAGCCCGCCCCGCACGTCCGGCGCGACACCCGCCCGCCGCGTCCCCGCGCCCCCCTGGGAAGCCGGGAACGGCGGTGCGGGGGCGCCCGCCGCCGGGGCCGCGCGCCACCTGGGGCACGCACACCGCACCGTCCGCCCCCGCGCCGCCCCCGCACCACCCCCGCCCTGGTGATTCCGCCCACAACGGGGCACTGCGAAGGACCCACCGGCCCCCGTGCGCCTTACGCTCAGGTAACCCCTCTTCCCGGGCCACGGAGGTTCCTTCCCCTATGAAGCTCACCGTCGTCGGCTGCTCGGGATCGTTCCCGTCCGCGGAATCGGCCTGCTCCAGCTACCTCGTAGAGGCCGACGGCTACCGGCTCCTGCTCGACATGGGCAACGGCGCCCTGGGCGAGCTGCAACGCCACTGCGGCCTCTACGACCTCGACGCCATCGCCCTCAGCCACCTCCACGCGGACCACTGCATCGACATGTGCGCGTACTTCGTGGCCCGGTACTACCGGCACGAGGGAGGCCGCTGCGAGGCCATCCCGGTGTACGGCCCCGCGGGCACCGAGCAGCGGCTGACCACCGCCTACGCCGACACCCCGTCCGAGAAGTCGATGAGCGAGGTCTTCGACTTCCGTGACCTCACCCCCCGCAGCACCTTCCGGCTCGGACCGCTGACCATCACCGCCGACCGGGTGCGGCACCCCGTGGAGACCTACGGCTTCCGCGTCGAGCACGAGGGCAGGACCCTCGTCTACTCCGGCGACACCGGCCCCTGCGACGCCCTGTGCGACCTGGCCCGAGGCGCCGACCTCTTCCTGTGCGAGGCATCCTTCACCGACGGCAAGGAGGACATCCCCGAACTCCACCTCAACGGGCGGCAGGCCGGGGAGTGCGCACAGCGGGCGGACGCCCGGCGCCTGGTCCTCACCCACATCCCCCCGTGGACGGACCCCCGGCACAACCTGCGCGACGCACAGACCGCCTTCTCCGGTCCCGTGGAGATGGCCCGCCCCGGCGCCGTCTACGAGATCTGACCGGCCGCCGGCCGGGCCCGCGGCTCACGGGCCCGGCCGCCGAGGGCCGTACCTGCTCGGAACCGGACCGCGCCCGGAACCGGCGGACCGCGCCCGCCGCTCACGCCCGGTACTGCGCCCCCTCCTGCTCGGCGATCTCCTCGTCCGACTCCCGGCCCGGCGTCGGCAGATCGAACCGCGTGATCGCGAACCGGAAGACCGCGTAGTACACCACCGCGAAACACAGCCCCAGCACCACCAGCAGCCACGGCCTGGACGCGATCCCCAGATTCAGCAGGAAGTCGATCGCCCCGGCGGAGAAACCGAAACCGTCCCGCGCCCCCAGCGCCCAGCTCAACGCCATCGACACCCCCGTCAGCACCGCATGGACCGCGTACAGCAGCGGCGCCACGAAGACGAACGTGAACTCGATCGGCTCGGTCACCCCGGTGACGAAGGCGGTCAGCGCGATGGAGAACATCATCCCGCCCACCACCTTGCGGCGCTCGGGCCGCGCGCAGTGGTACATCGCCAGACAGGCCGCCGGAAGGGCGAACATCATGATGGGGAAGAACCCGGTCATGAACTGACCCGCCGTCGGGTCCCCGTGCAGGAAACGCGCGATGTCCCCCTCGTACCGCACCCCGCCGTCCTCGTGGGAACCCGCCTGGAACCACGGGAACGAGTTCAGCAGATGGTGCATCCCCACCGGGATCAACGCCCGGTTGGCCACCCCGAACACCCCCGCCCCCAGCGCGCCCGACCCCACCAGCCACTCGCCGAAACCGTGGATGGCGGCCCCCAGCACCGGCCAGGCGTAACCGAAGACCACCCCCAGCAGCAGGCCCGCGAACGACGCCAGGATCGGCACCAGCCGGCGGCCACCGAAGAAACCGAGCCAGTCCGGCAGCCTCCTGCGGTGGTAGCGCTGGTAGAGCACGGCGGTGACCAGCCCCATCACCACACCGCCCAGCACACCGGCGTCCGCGGGCCGGGCGACGCCCTCCTCAGGAGGCAGATTGGGATCGCTGAAGGTGGCCATCACCTGCTGGAAGACCAGATAGCCCACGACGGCCGCCAGCCCCGTGGAGCCATCCGCCCGCCTGGCGAAACCGACCGCGATGCCCACCGCGAACAGCAGCGGCAGATTGTCCAGCAGCGCCCCGCCACCCGCCGCCAGGAACTCGGCGATCCGGTTGACGAAGCCCGGGAAGCCCTCCCGGCCCAGCATGTCCTCGTAACCCAGCCGGACCATCAGAGCCGCCGCGGGCAGCACGGCGATCGGCAGCATCAGACTGCGGCCGATGCGCTGGGCCACCGCCATCACGCCCGCGCCGCGCCTCCTCCCGCCCCCGCCGCCCCCTCTGCCGCCGCTCCCGTCGCCTCCGTCGTCGGATGTCCTGGCAGTGGCCGTGGTCATCGGCTTCCTCCCGTGGGGCCGTGCGGTCCACACCGCACATCCGCATCGCAAACATCACATGGGCAACAGAGCGCCTAAGTCACCTTGTAACACGAACAAAGACTCCGAAAGCGCCCAGACGGGCAAGAGGGCCGACGGAACGGAGGACAGTGCCGCAATGCAGTACCCGGAACACACCCGGGCCGCCCCGGGGCCCGCACCCCCTTCCCCGCCGGACCGGGAAGCGGTAAGGAGCCGATGAGGCGCCCTCGCGCAGGTGTGCATAACGTGGGTTAATGTGCCAATCCGGCCCACAGGGGACACCGGACACAGGACGGGCCGAGACGGCCGGCGACAACCGGCGGGAAGGCGGAGAACATGCCCGGCAAAGCGGAGAACATCGTCGCCGGCCTCGGCGGCATCGACAACATCGTCGAGATCGAGGGCTGCATCACCCGCCTGCGCACCGAAGTCGAGGACCCGGGCCTCATCGACGAAGCCGCACTCAAGGCCGCCGGCGCACACGGAGTCGTGAAGATGGGCTCCGCCATCCAGGTCGTCATCGGCACCGACGCCGACCCCATCGCCGCCGAGATCGAGGACATGATGTGACCACCCCACCCCCGCGGCCCGCGCCCACCCGGCCACCAGGGCGTTCACCCGAACGGCCGCCCCGCCCGGGGCACTAGGCTCGCACCCATGTCACGCATCGACGGCCGCACAGCCGAACAACTCCGCCCCGTCACCATCGAACGCGGCTGGAGCAAGCACGCCGAGGGCTCCGTCCTCGTCTCCTTCGGCGACACCCGCGTCCTCTGCACCGCCAGCGTCACCGAAGGCGTGCCCCGCTGGCGCAAGGGCAGCGGCGAAGGCTGGATCACCGCCGAGTACGCCATGCTCCCCCGCTCCACCAACACCCGCGGCGACCGCGAATCCGTCCGCGGCAGGATCGGCGGCCGCACCCACGAGATCTCCCGCCTCATCGGCCGCTCACTGCGCGCCGTCGTCGACCTCAAGGCCCTCGGCGAGAACACCGTCGTCCTCGACTGCGACGTCCTCCAGGCCGACGGCGGCACCCGCACCGCCGCCATCACCGGCGCCTACGTCGCCCTCGCCGACGCCCTCGCCTGGGCCCGCGACAACAAACTCGTCCGCGCCAAGGCCCAGCCGCTGACCGGCACCGTCTCCGCCGTCAGCGTCGGCATCGTCGACGGCACCCCCCTGCTCGACCTCTGCTACGAGGAGGACGTCCGCGCCGAGACCGACATGAACGTCGTCTGCACCGGCGACGGCCGCTTCGTCGAAGTCCAGGGCACCGCCGAGGGAGTTCCCTTCGCCCGCACCGAACTCGACGCCCTCCTCGACCTCGCCGTCGCCGGCTGCGCCCAACTCGACGGCGCCCAGCGGCACGCACTGGACACCGGAGCGCTGCCCCCGGCCTGAGCCCGGTCCGGGCCCCGGCCCCCGCCGCGGCCACCCAGGGCCCTCCGGCCCTTCCGGGCCGTCCGGACCCTCCCGGCGACACCCCGTGAGAACGCGGACGGGACGCGGAACTTTGCGAGTGCTTTACGCGTCCTACAGGGCACGGGCCGTACGGGTCGAGCCGTACGGCCCGTCCAGACACAGGAGACCACGCCGCATGCGCAGACGGACCGCCCTCGCCGCCCTCGCCCCCGTCCTCCTCGCCCTCCCCCTGACGGGCTGCGGCGCCGTCCAGAACGCACTGGACTGCGCCAACACCGCCGTCGTCGTGGTGGACAGCGCCAACGCCCTCCAGCAGGCCGTCGCCGACGGCGTCGAGAACCCGGCCGAGGTGGACCGGTCCCTGAACCGCATCAACGAGAACCTCGACAAGATCATCGAGAACACGGACAACGCCGACATCACCCGGGTCGCCGAGAACATGCGGCAGGCCGCCGACAACGTCCGCGAGTCCGTCGAGCAGGGCAAGGCCCCCGACGCCGGCCCCGTCGTCGACGCCGCCGACGAACTGACCCAGGTCTGCACCCCCGGCTGACGGACCCCGGCCGACAGGCTCCGGGGTGCCGGGGTGCCGGGCTGACCGACTGCGAGCCGCCGGAACCCGGGCCCGGCCCCCGATCCCCGGCCCGCCCGGCGGTTCCGGCCGCCGCGGCGGGATAATCGGTCTCCATGAGCCAGCGCCTGATCCTCGCCACCCGCAACGCCCACAAGGTCCGAGAGCTGGAGGCCATCCTCTCCGCGGCCGGACTGGACCTCACCCTGGTCGGCGCCGACGCCTACCCCGAGGTCCCGGACGTCAAGGAGACCGGCCTCACCTTCGCCGAGAACGCACTCCTCAAGGCCCGCACCCTGGCCAGGGCCACCGCGGTGCCCGCCGTCGCCGACGACTCCGGCCTGTGCGTCGACGTCCTCGGCGGAGCCCCCGGCATCTTCTCCGCCCGCTGGGCCGGACGCCACGGCGACGACCGGGCCAACCTCGACCTGCTCCTCGCCCAGCTCTCCGACATCGACGACCCCCACCGCACCGCGCACTTCGCCTGCGCGGC
This sequence comes from Streptomyces sp. SS8, assembly GCF_054072955.1. Lineage (NCBI taxonomy): Bacteria > Bacillati > Actinomycetota > Actinomycetes > Kitasatosporales > Streptomycetaceae > Streptomyces > Streptomyces sp. SS8. The sequence goes on along the minus strand of NZ_JBSVCZ010000001.1, from coordinate 366,590 downwards.
CGCCCTGGCCCTGCCCGACGGCACCGAACGCGTCGTCGAGGGCCGCCTGGCCGGCACCCTCCGCCGCGAGCCCGCCGGCGCCGGCGGCTTCGGCTACGACCCGATCCTTCAGCCCGAGGGCGAGACCCGCACCTGCGCGGAGCTGAGCCCGGACGAGAAGAACGCCATCAGCCACCGCGGCCAGGCCTTCCGCGCCCTCGCCCCGGTCGTCCGCGAACTCCTGGGCTGACGGCCCGTCCCGCAGGGCGGCTTCCGCCGACAACGCCGAAGGCCCGGCTCAACGAGCCGGGCCTTCGAATGAAAGGTCTGTGCGGCCGGAGGGACTCGAACCCTCAAGGGATTTCTCCCACAGCATCCTAAGTGCTGCGCGTAGGCCAATTCCGCCACGGCCGCGGGTCGTACGCCATCGTATCGGTCCAGGGTGCCGGGCGCAGAAGGACATGTGTCAGCCGCTGGCGGCGTGCCCTCTTCGCTTCCGGCCTCCTCGGCACCAGGTGGCCGTGACCGCATGGCAGTTCGGGCAGAGGAGACGGAGGTTTCCCGGACGGTCATCACTCCAGTCGCCATTGATGTGGTCGATCTCAAGCGTCATCGGACGCCCGCACCACGTGGAGCCCGTGCCGCACTCGGCACACCGGTCCGGTACGCCGGTCTCGCACAGCGCGCGACGGAGCAGTGCTGTCTTCGTACGGCGCTCCCCGTTGTGCTTCACCAGGATCTCCTCCGGTCGCCTGGCAGCTGTCGTACTCTTCCTGCCGCGTTGGTGCGCTTGGCCGAGGAAGTGAGAGGTGTCAACTCCGGCTTGTGAGGTCCATAAGCGGAATGCGGTACGGGAGCTTGTGTTGTCCGGTCGCCCGAGCCGTCTCAGGGCGCCGGCGATGGATGTGGACTCCGTCACGGCTCGGCGCAGTTCGTCGGCTGATGGAGGCTCGTCCCGGTGCCTCGTCCGTCGTGCCACAGGGAAGTGGGACACGTCGATGCCGAAATGTGCGAGACGCCGGAGGAGATGGCGCCGGAGTTGGTGGTAGGGCCGGACACCGAGGTGGGCGATGACCTCGTCGATGTCGGAGCACTTCTCGGCCGCTTCGGCCAGTGCTTCCCGCGTGTAGCGAGTGCCACTCACCGCACCGTCTCCGTCCGGCGTTTGCCGCGGCCGCGGTAGGTGTCCGTTGTGGAGTGGCAGTTGGGACAGACCAGCCGGAGGTTGCAGATGCGGTTGTCCCGCCAGTCACCGTTGATGTGATCCACCTCAAGCGGCAGCGGATGGCCCCGCCAGAAGGGCGAGGTTCCGCACAGCGCACAGGACTCCGGGATGCCGAGCTCCAGCAGGTGCCGTTTGAGGCGACTGCTGGGAACGCGCCTGACATGAGGCCCGTCTGCCTTGACCAGTACTTCCTGTGCCGTACGACGCCTTCGGCGGTTGGGTGAACCGGACTGGGAGACGAAGTGGGAGGTGTCGATGCCGAAGTCTCGAATCCTCCGGCTGATGTACGTGTGGTAGCCGCCGACGACATCGAGGCCAAGGTGGCGCAGGACGCCGTACACGCTTGTCGATGCCCTGACGGCTTCCTCCAGAACCTCCTGTGTCCAGCGCGCCCCTTCCCGCTGGAAATGTGAGATATCGATCCCCATCGACTTCATACGCCCGTGGACGTACCGTCGCGTTCCACTTCTCGGATCGGCTCCGAGCTTGACGAGTGCCTCGGTGAGCGTCGTCGAGGACGCCGCAGCATGGGCAAGGCGTTCGCGGGTGTACGGACTGGCCATGGTTCCTCCCCCTGTGGACCGTCCGCGCCGTGGTCGTTCGGTCTTCTGTCGCGGACTCGCACTGGTCAACGAACGGCGTGCCGGGAGGTCACGCAGGGGGAGGGGCCGGGCAGTGACGGGGCCCGGTGGCCTCAGAGGGAGAGGTCCCGGATGAGCTTGGCGACGTGGCCGGTGGCCCTGACGTTGTACAGTGCCCGCTCGACCTTCCCCTCCTCGTCGACGACCACCGTGGAGCGGATGACGCCGGTGACGGTCCTGCCGTACATCTTCTTCTCCCCGAAGGCGCCGTAGGCCTCGAGCACCTTCTTCTCGGGGTCGCCGACGAGGGTGACCCTCAGGTTCTCCTTCTCGCGGAACTTCGCGAGCTTCTCCGGCTTGTCGGGGGAGACGCCGATCACGTCGTAGCCCGCGCCGGCGAGGAGGTCGAGGTTGTCGGTGAAGTCGCAGGCCTGCTTGGTGCAGCCGGGGGTGAGGGCGGCGGGGTAGAAGTAGACGATCACCTTGCGTCCGGCGCGGTCGGAGAGCGAGACGGGGTTGCCGTCGGCGTCGGGCAGGGTGAAGGCCGGGGCGGTGTCGCCGGGTTGCAGTCGCTCGCTCATCGGTACTCCTCGGGCGGGGCTCGCGGTCTTGTGGTCGGGACCGTCATCGGTGCCGTTATCGGTTCGAAAGCCTAGCCACGGGGTGTGACGGGGGTGGCGCGGGGCATCGGAGGTGAGGGAGCTGCCAGACTGTCCGGTGGCCGGGCTCCCCGCACAGGGCGGCCCGGGTGGGGCGGATGAGACGGATGAGACGACGGAGGCAGTGCGGTGTCGGAAGCCAGGACCCCCGCGGAGATCGAGGCGGAGATCGTCCGCAGGCGGCAGGAGCTCGCCGAGACGCTGGACGAGCTGGCGGTGCGGGTGCACCCGAAGACGATCGCCGACGGTGTGCGGGCGCGGGCGGCGTCGGCGGTGGACCGCACCGCGGGCCGGGCGTATGTCGCGGTGAACCACGCGCTGTCGGACGTGCGGGACCGGTTCACGGACGAGGAGGGCCGGCCCCGGGCGGCGCGTGTCGTGCCGGTGGCGCTGGTGGTCGTGGGGGTGGCGGGGCTGCTGGTGGTGTCGTCCCGGCGCCGCCGCCGCCGCTGAGCGGCGCGGAGGCGGGCTGGGATACGGTTCTGCCGTGAGCTCCAAGACGTCCCACCACGACAAGCTGCCCATCCGGATGCTGCACGACCGGGTGCTGGTGCGTACCGACATTCCCGAGGGCGAGCGCCGGTCCTCCGGCGGCATCGTGATTCCCGCGACGGCGGCGGTCGGCCGCAGGCTCAACTGGGCCGAGGTGGTCGCCGTCGGGCAGAACGTGCGCACGGTGGAGCCCGGCGACCGCGTGCTGTTCGACCCGGCCGACCGGGCCGAGGTGGAGGTGCGCGGGGTCGCGTACGTGCTGATGCGCGAGCGTGATCTGCACGCGGTGGCGGCCGAGCGGCTGCAGGGGTCGGAGGACTCCACCGGGCTGTATCTGTAGAGCCGGGTTCACGGAGCCGCGCCCGCGGGAGGGCGGCGGCCGTACGGGCGGGCCCCGCGGACGTACCGCGGGGCCCGTCGTGACGTCCGTTCCGGCCGTTCGGTCTCAGGGCCGGGGCGTGGCGGAGGCTTCGGAGGGTTCCCCGGGTGAGGCCTTGGTCCCGGGGGTGGGGGAGGCGGCTTCGCCGGGGTTCTTGCCGTCCGCCGTTTCGCCGGAGGGCCTGGCGGGTTTCCCGGGCTGCTTCTCGTCGTCCCCGGTCTTCTTCCCGCGGTCGTGTTCCTGGGCGTCCCCGGTCTCCGCGCTGTCCTTCTCGCGGTTCTTCTCGCGCTCCTTCTCGGTCTTTCCGGGCTTCTTCGGGGCGCGTTCGCCGTTGGCGCCGTCGTCCCCGCCGTCTCCGCCGCCTCCGGTGTTCTCGGCGTCGTCCCGGCCGGAGGCGGAGTTGTCCGGGCTCTCCTCGGCGTCGTCCACCTGGGTGGGTTCCTCGTCGGGGGCGTCCGGGCCGCCGGACGGGTCGGCGCTGCCGGAGGGGCTGGGGGATGCCTTGGGGACGCGGTTCTTGCCGGGTTTGAGGTCGAAGTCCCTGGCCGGTGTGCCGCGCAGCGCCTCGGCGGTGTAGGCGGCCCAGATCCGTGCGGGGATGCCGCCGCCGTTGACGCGCGCGAGTCCGGCGGCGCCGTAGAGGGATTTGTGGGCGCCGGTCTCGGGGTCCTGGCCCATGACGGCGACGATGGTGACGAGGTCGGGGGTGTAGCCGGCGAACCAGGCGGCGCGGTCCTCCTCGGCGGTGCCGGTCTTGCCGGCGGCGGGGCGTCCGGCGGCCTTGGCGGCGGTCGCGGTGCCGCTCTTGACGACGCCGCGCAGGACGGCGGTGGTGGCGTCGGCGGTGGAGCGGGAGACGGCCCTCAGGGTGGCCGGTTCGGGGACGCGGATCCGCTCGCCGCCGTGCCGGATCTCCTTGACGAGGGTGTGCTCGACGCGTTCGCCGTGGTTGGCGAGGGTGGCGTAGGCCTGGGCCATGTCGAGGGTGCTGGGGGTGGTGGTGCCCAGGGAGATGGAGCCCTGGGCCTCGGCCATGCCGGGGGTGGTGTCGGGGAGGCCGAGGCGGGCGGCGGTCTCCTTGACCTTGGCGGGGCCGACGTCCACGCCCATCTGGGCGAAGACGGCGTTGACGGACTTGTTCATGGCGGTGGTGACGGGGATGTCGCCGTAGTCGACCTGGTCCTCGTTCTCGGGTTTCCAGGTGGTGGGTCCGTCGGGGCCGACGACGGTGCGCCCGCTGTCGCCGTTGTAGGTGGTGCCGGGGCCGATGGGGTCGCCGTCGCGGGTCTTCGCGCGGTGTTCGAGGGCGGCGGCGTAGACGAAGGGCTTGAAGGTGGAGCCGGGCTGGTAGTCGCGGCGGGTGGCGTTGTTGACGAACTGCCTGGTGTAGTCGACACCGCCGTACATGGCGACGATCTCGCCGGTTTCGGGGTCGATGGAGGTGCCGCCGGCGCGGACGTGGCGGTCGATCTCGCGTTCCTCGCTGAGCTGGGAGAGCAGTTCGCGTTCGACGGCCTTGACGAGGGCCTCCTGTTTGCGGCGGTCGATGGTGGTGGTGATGCGGAGGCCGCCCTGTGCCAGGCGTTCCTCGCCGAGGATGTCGCGGGCGGCGAGGTGCTGTTTGACGGCTTCGACGATGTAGCCGCGCTGGCCGGACAGGCCGGTGGGGGGCTTGGCGGGGTCGGGCCGGGGGAATTTCGCGGCCGCGCGCTCGCGGGGGGTGAGCCAGCCCTCCTTGACCATGCCGTCGAGGACGTACTTCCAGCGGGCGACGGCGCGTTCCCTGTTCTCGGGGTGGGCGGCGACGTCGTAGAGGTTGGGGGAGTTGAGGAGGGCGGCGAGGTAGGCGCCCTCGGCGGTGGTCAGGTCGCCGGCGTCCTTGCCGTAGTAGGCCTGGGCGGCGGCCTGGACGCCGTAGGCGTGGCGGCCGAAGTAGCTGGTGTTGAGGTAGCCGGCGAGGATCTCGTCCTTGCTGGCCTCGCGGTCGAGTTTGAGGGCGATGAAGAACTCCTTGGTCTTGCGGGTCAGGGTCTGTTCCTGGCCGAGGTAGTAGTTCTTCACGTACTGCTGGGTGATGGTGGAGCCGGACTGCTTCCCCTCGCCCCGGAGCATGTTCCAGCCCGCGCGGGCCATGGCCACCACGTCGACGGCGGGCTGGTGGTAGAAGTCCCGGTCCTCGGCGGCCAGTACGGCGTGCCGGGTGCTCTCGGGGATGGCGTCGAGCTCGACGTTCTGGCGGTTGATGTCGCCGTCGCGGGCGAGCTGGGTGCCGTCGGAGTAGAGGTAGACGTTGTTCTGCGCGGCGGCCGCGGAGTTGGGTGCGGGGATCTCCACGAGCATGTAGCCGGTGATCAGGGCGCCCGCGCCGGCCAGGAGGGCCACCGTGGCGGCTGCCAGGAGTTTCTTCCGGGTGGGCAGCAGGCGCCGCGGGCCGGTGCGCCGCGGCCGGGGTTTCTGGTCGCCGTTGGGCTCCTCGGGCTCCTCGCTCATGACCGCAGGGCTCCTTGTCGGTATGGGAATTTCGTACCGTTTCCTGTGGATTGCCCCGTAGGACACTGTGGCATCATCCGCGCCGACGGGCGAGGCAGGTTCACACCGCTGGCCCTGCGCGGTGCGGTGTGACGATGCGAACGACAGTGCGATCCGTTCGGTCGCCGGCCCGTCGGCGGCTGGCCGGCGGCGGCGCGGGGGCGGCCGGGAGTTCACGCTCCGCCATCACCCGGAAGGGATCGCCCGGGAGAGTGCCGGACGGCGGCCGCGAGCCGGCTGCCGGAGCGGATACGGGCCGGCCGCGGGCGCGGGGGCCGCGCGGGGTCGCCGGGACCGTGCCGGGGTCAGAGCCTGGCCGGCGAGGAGCCCTTGAGGAGGTCCAGGTCCAGGGCTCCGGCCATCGCGCGGTAGCCGCTGTCGCTGGGGTGGAGGTGGTCGCCCGAGTCGTGGACGGGCAGGAGCCGGTGAGGGGCGGCCGGGTCGCGCAGGGCCGCGTCGAAGTCGACGACCGCGTCGAAGACGCCGCCGCGGCGGATCTGCTCGTTGACCTGCTGCCGCACGGCCTCCAGGCGCGCGTTGTGCTTGCGGTGCCCGCCGAACGGCGTCAGGGTCGCCCCGATCACCCGCATTCCGCGCCGGTGGGCGTGCTGGGTGATCCGCTCCAGGCCGTCCACGATCCTGTGGGGGTCGGTCTGCTGGGGCGTCTTGATGAGGTCGTTGATGCCGAGCTGGACGACCAGGACCTCGGCACCGGTGCGGGAGAGCACGTCCCGCTCCAGCCGGTTCAGGGCGCTGGGGCCGTTCCTGGGGTCGGCGGGGGAGGCGTCGAGGAGGACCCGGTTTCCGCTGATGCCCTGGTTGAGGACGCTGTAGCGGGGGGCGCCGCGTTCGGTGCGCAGCCGGTCGGCGAGGAAGTCGGTCCAGCGGTGGTTGGCGCCGGGGCTGGAGGTGATGCCGTCGGTGATGGAGTCGCCGAGGGCCACGACGGCGGCCTCGGTCTCGTTCGTCCACACGTCCACGGCCGTCACGTGCCGCCAGTAGGTGGTCTGCTCGGTGTAGGGGGCGCCGGTGGTGTCGGCGGCCCGGTCGCCGCGGGCCAGGTAGCTGGTCTGGCGCGCGTGGGGGTGGTGGGTGACGGCGCCGGAGCCGGTGGGCGAGTAGAGGGTGACGAGCAGGTCGGCGGCCGGGGGCACGTTCAGCCGCACCGCGTCGCTGGTGACTGCGGAGCCGACCGGGACGGTCACCTCGTTCCGCTCGCCGAAGGTCAGCCTGCGCATGCTGCCGGGCGCGGCGGCGGGGCTGCTGGGCTCGGCGGCCAGGGCGAGGGTGGCGTGGGTGATGGTCAGCGGGCGGGTGCCGAAGAGGTTGGAGAAGCGGACACGGGCGGCGCTGCCGCCGACGGAGGTGTGCACCACGTTCCGCAGGGAGGCGTCCGGGTGTCCGTCCGGGGCGTTCGGCTCGGCGGAGGCGGGGGAGGCGGACCAGGTGCCCACCCAGGCGCCGGAGGAGGCCGGCGCGGCGCTCTCCCCGCCCCGGGGGGCGGCGGTGTCCGGGGCCGCGCCCCTGACGCCGGCGCCGACGAACACGGCGCCGGAGACCAGGACCACGACGGCCGCGAGCCCTGCCAGCAGGGCGTATCCCATGTTCTTGCTCACGGGCGGCAGCCTCGCTCGTACACGGAAAGAGTCCCCCCTCGGGCGGTGCGGGCCCAGGTGTGCGAAGTGATCGGCGGTTCCCTCATGATCCCACGGGGGCGGGCGTGTTCCCGCCGGGTGGCCCCGCCTGTTACGCGATCGATGAGAGGGCGTGAGGCGGTCGGGCCCCGCGGGCCGCCGCGTTCGCGGTGCGGGACGCGGGCGGGGCGTTCGGCGTTCGGTGCCGTCGGTGCGGCGGCCGCTTGCGACAATTGCGGCCGGGACGGCGCAGACGGGTGGAGACGATGGAGCGTACGACGACGGACGGGAAGAACACCCGGGGCTCCGGGGCGGCCGGGGTGGCCGGGGCGGCGTTCGACCCGGTGGCCTTCACGGCGGCCGACGAGGAGAAGCGGCGCGGGGTGCGCCGGATGAAGGCCATCGCGACCGGTGCGCTGCTGCTGGCGGCGCTGGTGTTCGCGCTGGCCACCTGGGCGGAGCGGGCGGGGGCGGGGGCCTGGGCCGGTTATGTGGCGGCCGCCGCCGAGGCGGGCATGGTGGGCGCGCTGGCGGACTGGTTCGCGGTGACCGCGCTGTTCAAGCGGCCGATGGGGCTGCCGATCCCGCACACCGCGATCATCCCGAACAAGAAGGACCAACTGGGGCGCAGTCTGGGCGACTTCGTCGGCGATAACTTCCTGTCCGAGGATGTGGTGCGGCGGAAGCTGCGCTCGGTGGGCATCGGCGGCCGGCTGGGCGCCTGGCTGGCCAGGCCGGCCAACGCCGACCGGGTGACGGCCGAGCTGTCCACCGCGCTGCGCGGGGCGCTGGCCGTGCTGCGGGACAACGATGTGCAGGCGGTGGTGGGCGAGGCGATCACCCGGCGCGCCCACGCGCAGGAGATCGCGCCGGGCCTGGGCCGGATGCTGTCGCGGATCGTCGCCGACGGCGGTCACACCCGGGTCGTGGATCTGGTGGTCTCGCGGGCCCACGACTGGCTGGTGTGGCACAGCGACTCGGTGATGGACGCGGTGGCGGGCGGGGCGCCGGGGTGGACGCCGCGCTTCGTGGACCGCAAGGTCGGTGAGCGCGTCTACCGGGAGCTGCTGCGCTTCGTCTCGGAGATGCGGGACATGCCCGACCACCCGGCGCGCGAGGCGCTGGACCGCTTCCTGCGGGACTTCGCCGCCGACCTGCAGTCCGACGACGAGACCCGGGCGCGGGTGGAGCGGCTGAAGTCGGAGATCCTGGACCGCGACGAGGTGCAGGAGCTGATCTCCTCGGCCTGGTCGGCGGTGCGGTCCATGGTGGTGGCGGCGGCCGAGGACGAGCGCAGCCAGCTGAGGCTGCGGGCGCGTGCCTCACTGCTGTCGCTGGGTGCGAAGCTGTCGGGGGACGGCGGGCTGCGGGAGAAGGTCGACGGCTGGATCGAGGGGGCGGCGTCGCACGTCGTCACCACCTACCGGAGCGAGATCACCTCCCTGATCACCGAGACGGTCGAGAGCTGGGACGCCGAGCACACCTCCCGCAAGATCGAGGCGCACATCGGCCGCGACCTGCAGTTCATCCGGATCAACGGCACGGTGGTGGGCGCGCTGGCGGGTCTGGCGATCCACACCGTCGCCCACGCGCTGGGCGGCTGAGGCCGAGCCCGCCCGCCGTGCCGTCCCGTCAGCCGAGCCGTACGGTGCGGCCCTCGGCCGCCGAGGTGCGGGCCGCCTCCAGCACCCGCAGCGCCTCGGCCGCCTCCCGTGCGGTGACCGGGGGCTCGCCCCCCTCGCGCAGGGCGGCGGCGACGGCGGCGTAGTAGGCGGGGTAGTCGCCGTTCCGGGAGGGCACGGGCCGTACGTCGTCCGCCGCGCCCAGGGTGCCCCAGGCGGACTCGGCCTCCGCGCCCCAGGGCTCGCCGGGGGTGGGGCGGGCGCCGGCGCGCAGGGCGTCCTCCTGGGGGTCGAGACCGTACTTGACGTAGGCGGCCCGGCTGCCCAGCACCCGGAAGCGGGGGCCGAGGGCGGCGGCGGTGGAGCTGACCCACAGGTGGGAGCGGGTGCCCGAGGCGTGGTGGAGGGCGATGAAGGTGTCGTCGTCGGCCTCGGCGCCAAGGCGGCGCGCATCGGACTCGGCGTGGACGGAGACCACCGGGCCGAAGAGGGTGAGCGCCTGGTCCACCACATGGCTGCCCAGGTCGTACAGCAGTCCGCCGAGCTCGGCGGGGTCGCCGGACTCGCGCCAGCCGCCCTTGAGGTCGGGGCGCCACCGCTCGAAGCGGGACTCGAAGCGCCACACCTCGCCCAGCGCGCCCTCGGCCAGCAGGTCGCGCAGGGTGAGGAAGTCGCCGTCCCAGCGGCGGTTCTGGAATACCGACAGCAGCAGTCCGCGGCGTTCGGCGAGGCCGGCCAGCGCCTCTGCCTCGGCGGCGCCGGCCGCCAGGGGCTTGTCGACGACGACGGCCAGTCCGGCCTCCAGCGCCCGGGTGGCCAGCTCGACGTGGGTGCGGTTGGGGGAGGCGACGACGACGAGGTCGAGTTCGCCGGCGCGCGCGAACAGTTCGCCGGCGCTGGCGGCGGTGCGCAACTCCTCGCCGTGCTCGGCACGGGCCTGCCGCCGCCGCTCGGGGGAGGAGGTGACGACGGTGTCCAGCACGAGGCCGTCGGTGGCGGCGATCAGCGGCGCGTGGAAGACGGAGCCGGCCAGGCCGTAACCGATCAGTCCGACGCGCAGGGGGTGGGGGACCGGGGAGGCGGGGGAGGCGGCGTTCATGGCGCCCACTTTGGCAACAGCGTTTCCAAAGTGCAAGCGGGCGCGACAATGGACCCGTGATCCCCGCCTCCCCCGATACCGGCCCCGCCCCCGCCGCTTCCCCCGGCCCCCTCCCCGCCGCCGCCTCGGCGGCCGCGAACCTGCCGGCCTTGCGCGGCCACAACGCCGCACTCGTCCTGGACCTGCTGCGCGCGGCGGGCGAGGCGGGCGCGAGCAGGCCCGAACTGGCCGAGGCCACGGGGCTGACGCCGCAGGCCGTCAGCAAGATCACCGCCCGGCTGCGGGAGGCGGGCCTGGTGGCGCAGGCCGGGCGCCGCCCCTCCACCGGCGGCAAGCCGCGCACCCTGTGGCGCCTGGTGCGCGACGCGCGCCACGCGGTGGGCCTGCACCTGGACCGCGACGAGATCACCGCCGTCCTGGTGGACCTGCAGGGCGGCGTGGTCGCGGCCCACCGGGCCTCCTTCGACCTGGGCGCGCCCCGCGAGGCGGTGCTGGACGCGGCGGCCGGTGCGGTGCGGGCCCTGCCGGCCGGCGCCGGACGCGGCCGTCCGCTGGGCGTCGGGGCGGCGTGTCCGGGCCCGCTGGACCACCGCACGGGGGTGCTGCGGCGGGTGACCGGCTTCCCCCACTGGGACGGCCATCCGCTGCGGGAGGCGCTGTCCTGGCGGCTGGGGCTGCCCGTCGCGCTGGACAAGGACACCAACGCCGCGGCACTCGGCCTCGCCCTGTGCGGCGGACAGGGCGGCGGCGCGTCGTTCGCGTATCTGCACCTGGGCACCGGGCTGGGCGCCGGGCTCGTACTGGGCGGGGCGCTGTACCGGGGGACGCGCACCGGCGCCGGCGAGTTCGGCCACCAGGTGGTGCTGCTCGACGGCCCGGAGTGCGGGTGCGGCGACCGCGGTTGCCTGGAGGCGCTGTGCCTGGCGGCCGCCGCCCGGGGCGACACCGCCGAGGCCGCCCGCGTACTGGGCACCGGGGCGGCGGGGCTGGCCGGGCTGCTGGACGTCGACCGCGTGGTGCTCGGCGGCCGGACCGTACTGGCCGACCCGGAGGCCTACCGCGCGGGCGTGGACCGGGTGCTGGCGGCCCGGGCCGCGCGCACCGACGGCCGGGCCGTGCCGGTGTCCGTCGCCCCCGGCGGTGCGTCCCTGGTCGCCCGCGGCGCGGCGCATCTGGTCCTCGCGCCGCTCTTCGGCCGGCTGGAACCGGGAACGAGAGCGGAAGGCCCCGGCCGGGGCGGTGCCGGGGGCGGCCCCGGAGGCGGCCCCGGAAAGACGGGGTCGCCTCCGGCGGACAGTGGCTAGTCTGAGGGCGTCGGCGCAGCACAGCGTGGTGCCGCCGCCACGCCCGATGTGCGTTATGACAGGCAGGAGTGACCAATGGCGGAGCGCAAGCCGATCGAGTCGTGGCTGACCGACATGGACGGCGTCCTCGTCCACGAGGGGGTGCCGATCCCGGGGGCCGACGACTTCCTCAAGCGGCTGAGGGAGTCGGGCAAGCCGTTCTTGGTGCTGACCAACAACTCGATCTACACGCCCCGCGATCTGCACGCCCGGCTGAAGCGGATGGGCCTGGACGTCCCGGTGGAGAACATCTGGACCTCCGCCCTGGCCACCGCCAAGTTCCTGGAGGACCAGCGCCCGGAGGGCACCGCGTACGTCATCGGCGAGGCCGGGCTGACCACCGCGCTGCACGACATCGGCTACATCCTCACCGACACCGACCCCGACTACGTGGTGCTCGGCGAGACGCGCACCTACAGCTTCGAGGCGCTCACCAAGGCGATCCGGCTGATCAACGACGGCGCGCGGTTCATCGCCACCAACCCCGACGAGACCGGCCCGTCCGCCGAGGGCGCGCTGCCGGCCACCGGGTCGGTCGCGGCGCTGATCACCAAGGCGACCGGGCGCGAGCCGTACTTCGTCGGCAAGCCCAACCCGCTGATGATGCGGGCCGGGCTCAACGTCATCGGCGCCCACTCCGAGTCCAGCGCGATGATCGGCGACCGGATGGACACCGATGTGCTGGCCGGGCTGGAGGCCGGGATGGAGACCTTCCTCGTCCTCACCGGGCTGACGCGGCCGGCCGACGTGGACCGCTTCCCGTTCCGGCCCTCGACGGTCGCCGACTCGATCGCGGACCTCGTCGAACGGATCTGACCGGTCCCGGCGCCGCGCCGCCCCGCGTTCGCCTCCGTGCTCACCCCCGCCCCGCCCGCGGCCGGGCGCGCTCGAACGGAGCAGCGCGGGGCGGCGCCGGGATGCGGGGCGGGGCGGCGCGACGGATCTTCGGGAGTACCGACCCGGAGGTTCGACATGGGCATCTTCCGCACCGTACGACCCGCTCCGAGCGTCCTCGCCGCGGCGCTCGCCGTCTGCACCGCGGCGGCCCCTCCCGCGGGCCTCGCCACTCTCACGGCCCTCGCCGCCCCCGCGGCGGCCGCCGAGAGCCCCGGGGCCGAGAGCCCCGGCACCCCCCGCCCGTCCGCTCCCGGGACCCCCGGCGCCGGGCGGTCCGGCTCGCCGGAGGTGTCGGTGCGGGTGAGCCCGGCCGAGGTCCGCCCCGGCACCGAGATCGAGCTGTGGGCCGTCGCCTGCGAGGGGACCGTCGCCACCGCCCGCTCCGAGGCGTTCGTCGCCGACGCGCTGCTGGCCCCCGGCGCCGACCGCGGCGGGCTGCGCGGCGAGGCGGTCATCCGCTCGGACGCCGAGCCCAGGGAGTACCGGATCACGGTGGAGTGCATGGGCGTGAAGGTCACCGGTCGGGTGACCGTGCGGCACTCCGGGTCCGGCCCGGCCTCCGAAGGCCCCTCCCATCACGCCGGTGACCCGGCCGTGAGCCCGGTCGCCCCCGTGCCGGCCGGCGGCGGCGGCACCGCGAAGGCGGCCGGCGACGAGGGCGGGGAAGCCGGACCGAGCGCCCTCCACACCGCCCTGGGCGCCGGGCTGGCGGGCACCGCCACCCTGGTCGTCCTCTGGCGGGCCGCGGCGCTGCGCCGCCGGTCCCGCTCCGAATCCGACCGCTGAGCCGGCCGGCGACGACGGCCGTGTACGACGACGTCCCGGGCGGGGAGCCGCGCACGGGCTGTGCCTCGCGGCTGGCGGTGGGAGCGGTGTGGGCGGTGCTGCTGCTCGGACTGTGGCTGTGGGGGAGGGAGCTGACCGACCCCGCCGGACCGCCACCGGAGCGGGCGCGGGCGGGAGCCCCGGAGTCCGGCCGGGCGCCGGGGCCCGGCTCCGGTCACGCCCCGCTGCCCGGCGCCGACCCCCGGCGCATCGGCATCGACGGCATCGGCCTCGACGCGCGGATCATCGAGCGGGGGCTCGACCGAGAGGGCGCCGTGGAGCCCCCGCCGATGGACTCCGCCGACGCCGTCGGCTGGTTCGCCGACGGCCCGGCGCCCGGATCGGAGGGGGTGGCGGTGCTGGTGGGCCACCTGGACACCGACACCGGGGGGGCGGTCTTCCAGCGCCTGCCCTCGGTGCGCCCCGGGGACCGGGTGCACGTCGCGCGCGACGACGGCAGGACCGCGGAGTTCACCGTCGAGGACGTCGCGATCGCCGAGCGGGCCGACTTCGACCCGCACGAGGTCTACGGCGCCCGCCGCCCCGGACGCGCCGAGCTCCGGCTGATCACCTGCACCGGCGCCTTCGACAGGGCCAGCGGCTCCTACACGGCCAACCTGGTGGTCTCGGCGTATCTGACCGGCGTCCGGCACGGGAGCGGGGCGGACGCCGCCCGAAGCGGCGGCGGGGGCCGGGCGCGGTGAGCGGTCCGGTGCGAGGCGAGCCGTGTGCGCAACCGCCGCCCGGCCCGGTCGTTGTCGTCACCGGGGTGAACCTCCGGCCGGAACCGGTTGCGTTCCCCGCCCGCCCGGGATTGAAGACAGGGGGACGCGGTACTCGGACGCCGAGCCCCCAGGACACGGAAGGCTGCCGCTGCGCCATGTACGACACAGCTGAACCGGAAGCCGACGCCCCGCCCGCCGCGACGCGGGCCCTCGACGAGCTGCCGGCCTCACCGCCCCCACTGCTGCGCCTCGCCGGGGACGGTGACGACGACGAGTGCGAGCCGCACATCTGCCGGGGCATCGACTGAGGAGCGGGCGCGGGGGGAACGCGCCGGGAGACACGTCCGGGCCCCACCGCGCAGGGCGGTGGGGCCCGGATCGAAGAGGTACGCCGCCAGGGACTCGAACCCCGGACCCGCTGATTAAGAGTCAGCTGCTCTAACCAACTGAGCTAGCGGCGCCCGCAGGGGCGGTGATCCGCACGGTATGTGCCGATCGGTGCCGAACTGCGGGAACCAGCATACCCGACGCCGCGCGGTGCTCCGTCCGGGCCGGGGCCGGACCCGCCGCGCCGGGACCCGGGGGTCCGCGGGGGCCGTGGGGGTCCGCGGGGATAGGTTTCCGGTCATGCGAACCGGTGAGCTGATGGACCGGGCCTGGCGGCTGACGGCCCGGGCGAGGGGCGGGCGGGCCGTGCTCGGCCTGGCGGGGCCGCCCGGCGCGGGCAAGTCCACCCTGGCCGAGGCCCTGGTGGCGGGGCTGCGGAGGCGGCACGGGGCGGACGCGGCGGCGTACGTCCCGCTGGACGGCTTCCACCTGTCCAACGCCCAGCTCGACCGGCTGGGCCTGGCCGCCCGCAAGGGCTCGCCCCCCACCTTCGACGTCCACGGGTACGCCGCCCTGCTGCGGCGCCTGGCCCCGGAGCCGGACCACGACGTCTACGTGCCCGACTTCGACCGGACGCTGGACGAGCCGGTGGCGGCCCGCCATGTGGTGCGCCCCGGGGTCCGGCTGGTGGTGACGGAGGGGAACTACCTGGCCTGCGACCTGCCCGGCTGGCCGGACGCGCGCGGGTCGATCGACGAGCTGTGGTACGTGGAGGCGTCCCCGGAGGAGCGCCGCCGCAGGCTGGTGGAGCGGCAGCTGGCGGGGGGCCGCGCCGCCGGGGAGGCCCGGGAGTGGGTCCGGTCCAACGACATGCCCAACGCGGAGATCGTGGAGGCGTCGAGGACGTCGGCGTGCGTGAAGCTGTCGTTCCGCTGGTCGGGACGCGAATGAGGAGAAGGGCCCCTCGCGCGGGGCGAGGGGCCCTTCTCCTTCCGTACGCCGCCAGGGACTCGAACCCCGGACCCGCTGATTAAGAGTCAGCTGCTCTAACCAACTGAGCTAGCGGCGCATACGGGCAGCGACTCCGGTGATGCCGTGAAGATCCCGGCGATCTCGTGGAGCGCGCTGTCGGGAACCATACTACCCGCTCCCCGAGGTGCTCCCGACCACGCGCCCCGGCCGCGCACCCCGGCGCGTCTCACAGGGACAGCGGGATCAGCACCCCGGCGGCCTGCTCGCCCGGCGCCCCGGGGCCCGCCGCAGCCGGGCGCGGGGTGCGGGGGCTGCGCGGACGGGCGGTGCCCCCGGTCCGGGCGGTGCTCCGGGAGCGGCTCGGGGCAGGGGTCCCCGGGGGAGTGCGGCAGCGCCACGGTGCCCCCTCGGGCGGGTGACCGCTCGCGGTGCGACACCCGCCCGGGGGTCACCGGGTCCTCGGATGCGTGGCGGCCGGCGGCCGTACGCCGTCCCCGCACAGAGCACCGGCCTCCCGTCCGCTCCCCGAAGCATGTTCGAAGGCGGACGGGAGGGACGGGCGCGGCGGCGCGCCCCGGAGGATCCTCCTCACAGGATCGCGCTCAGGAACTCCCTGGTGCGCTCGTGGTCGGGGTCGTTGAAGATCTTCTCCGGCGGACCGGACTCGATCACCTTGCCCTCGTTGAACATCAGCACGTCGTCGGAGATGTCCCGGGCGAAGTTCATCTCGTGGGTGACCACCAGCATGGTGATGTCGGTGGTGTGCGCGATGTCCCGCAGGACGTCCAGCACCCCGGCGACCAGCTCCGGGTCGAGCGCGGAGGTGACCTCGTCCAGGAGCAGCACCTTCGGGCGCATGGCCAGCGCGCGGGCGATGGCCACGCGCTGCTGCTGGCCGCCGGAGAGCTGGGTGGGGTACTTGTCGATGTGCTCGGTCAGCCCCACCATCTCCAGCAGCTCGCGCGCCCGCTGCTCGGCCTCGTCCTTGCCCATGCCCAGCACGTGGACGGGTGCCTCGGTGATGTTGCGCAGCACCTTCATGTTGGGGAAGAGGTTGAACTGCTGGAAGACCATGCCGATCTTCTTGCGGACCTCGCGGGTGTGCTTCTCGCCCGCGGGAACGAGCCGGCCGCCCCTCTCCTCGTGGGTGAGGTAGTCGCCGTCGACGGTGATGGTGCCCTCGTCGGGCCTGAGCAGGGTCATCAGCAGCCGCAGGATCGTGGTCTTGCCCGACCCGGAGGGGCCGATGAGGGTGACGTGCTTCCCGGCGGAGACGTCGAACTCCAGCTGGTCCAGGACGACGTGGTCGCCGAAGCGCTTGGTCACCTTGTCGAAGCGGATCAGTTCGCGGCCGTCCGCGGCGGTACTCGTGGTGGCGTTCTCACGCGGGGTGTCAGCGGACAAGACGACGCTCCAGGGCTCGGATGAGGAGGGAAGCCGGGTAGGCGATGAGGATGAAGGCGATGCCGACGACGGTGATCGGCTCCAGGAACCGGAAGGTCTCGGAGCCGTAGGCGCGTGCCTCGCCGAGCATCTCGAAGGCGCCGATGATCGCGATCAGCGGCGAGTCCTTCAGCATGGCGATGACGTAGTTGCCCAGCGCGGGCACCACGCGGCGGATCGCCTGCGGCAGGATCACGGCCGTCCAGGTGCGCACCGGCGGCAGGCTGAGCGCGGTGGCCGCCTCCCACTGCCCCTTGGGCACACCGTCGATGCCGGCCCGGTAGACCTCGGCGGTGTAGGTCGAGTAGTGCAGACCGAGGCCGATCACACCCGTCGTCAGCGGGGACATGGCCGGCCCCCACTCGGGCACCACGTAGAAGAGGAAGAACAGCTGCACCAGCAGCGGGGTGTTGCGGATGAACTCGGTGACCGCGGTCACCGGTGTCCGGACCCACACCTTGGAGGAGCGCTGCGCGACGGCCCACACCAGACCGAGGGTGAAGGCCAGCAGGGACCCCAGCACCAGCGCCTGGAGGGTGACGAGCACCCCGTCCCAGAAGCGCGGCATGAAGTCCTCGACGACGTTCCAGTCCCAGTTCACTGATTACCCCCCGGGGTGCCCGCGGCGGCCGTCCCGGTGACGGGGTCGGCGGTCTTCGTCCGGCGGCGCAGGCCGCCCAGCAGCCCGCCGCCCGGCGGCGGCGCCTGCCCGATCCCGGCCTTGGCCTTCCGCTCCACCAGCCGCATGACGCGGGTGATGAGGAAGGCGAGCACGAAGTACATCACCAGCAGGAGTGTGTAGATCGGCGCGCTCTCGTTGGTGGTGAAGCGGATCAGGTTCGCCGCGAAGGTCATGTCGGCCACGCTGATGACCGAGACCAGCGCGGTGCCCTTCAGCAGCTCGATGGCGAGGTTGTTGAAGGGCGGGACCATCTCCGGCCACGCCTGGGGCAGTTCGATGCGCCGCAGCCGCTGCATACGGGTGAAGCTCAGCGCGATGCCCGCCTCGCGCTGGGCGGGGGAGACCGCCGCCAGCGCGCCGCGTACGACCTCCGAACCGTACGCGCCGTAGGTCAGGCCCAGCGCCAGCACACCCGCCCACATCGGGACCAGCTGCCAGCCGAAGGCGATCGGCAGGGCGAAGAACAGCCAGAACATGAACACCAGCGCCGAGGCTCCGCGGAAGATCTCGAAGTAGACGCCGGACAGGAAGCGGACGATCCACAGCGGTGAGGACCGCAGGATCCCGACGGTGAAGGAGACGGCCGCGGCCAGCGCGGCGCTGTACACCGTCACCTGGATGGTGATCCAGATGCCGGGCAGCATGTAGGACTCCCAAAGGCCCCAGGTCATGATGCGCACAGCTCCTTCGCGGTCAGGTCGGTCATCTCGTCCTCGGTGAAACCGAAGGGCCGCATGATCTCCAGCAGCTCACCGCTCTCCTTGAGCTTGCGCAGCTCACGGTTGAACGCGTCGCGCAGCACGGTGCCGCTGGGCCGGAAGGCGAAGCCGCCCGCGCCGATCGCCGGCTCGCCGTCCACCATGGGCTGGAAGGGCTCGGTGGACTCGGCCCGGTTGCTGCGCTCCGTCACCTGGCGGACGGTCAGCGAGGTGCCCGCGAAGACGTCGGCGCGGCCCTGCTCGACGGCCGCCAGTCCGGCGACCTGGTCGGGCAGGATCAGCATCTCGTCCCGGGGGACGCCGGCCGCGACCGCGTAGTCGATCTCGGCGTACGCGGTGCCGGTGGCCATCCTGGCGCCGGTGCGGACGATGTCCTCGTAATTGTTCAGCCCTTTCGGATTGCCCTTGGGGACGATGAACGCGTCGAGCATCACGTACTCGGGATCGGCGAAGATCACCTGTTCGCAGCGCTGGGGATTGATGTACATGCCCGCGGAGACCACATCGAACTGCTGCGAGCGGAGTCCCGGAATCAGCGAACCGAACTCGGTCGGAACGGGGACGACGTTCTCCACCCCCAGCCGATTGAAGATGACCTTCGCGATCTCCGGCGCCTCACCGGTCAACTCGCCCTGGTCGTTGATGTACCCGTAGGGGACCTCGCCGGCGATGCCCACCCGCACGGTGTTCTGGGCGCGGATGCGCTCCAGCAGGTTGCCCTCGCCGGCCTTCCCGGCGTCGGGTACCCGGCTGCATCCGGCCACGCCGATCGTGCCCGCCGCGCCCAGCGCGCCCAGGCCCGCCAGCATCGCGCGGCGGCTTATCCCCCGGACGGGTCTCGTCCGGTTACCGAGGCTGTCGCCTGTGCCTGATTTTCCTGTCTCGTTCCCTTGTGGTGGAGCCATGGGCGCGCCACTACCCCGATCAACGAAAAATATGCCCACCGTTTCCAGCCCTTGATGCGGCCGTTGCGGTGTTGACGGCCGGGCCCGGCCGCTGCGTCAGTATTGGGAGGGAAATCGACGGACAGGAGCCGAAATGGCAGACCGTTTCATCGAAGTATCACTCGACAAGCGAGGAGTGAGCTGCACGGCGAAACTGCTCGACGACCGCGCGCCCATCACCTGCGAGGCGGTGTGGAACGCCCTTCCGCTGGGCGGCGACGTCTACCACGCCAAGTACGCGCGCAACGAGATCTACACACTCCTGCCCACGTTCGCCCCGGCCGAGCCGCCGCTGGAGAACCCCACCATCACGCCCATCCCCGGCGACCTGTGCTACTTCACCTTCACCGACGTCCAGCTCGGCACCTCCTCCTACGGCTACGAGGCGGAGGCGGGGCACCGGGGCAGGCCGACCGTGGTGGACCTGGCCCTGTTCTACGAGCGCAACAACCTGCTGATCAACGGCGACGCCGGCTGGGTCCCCGGGATCGTGTGGGGGGCGGTGGTGGACGGGCTGGACCGGATGGCCGACGCCTGCCAGGACCTGTGGCGGGCCGGGGCCCTGGGCGAGAGTCTCAGCTTCCGGCGGGCCTAGGACACCAGGCCGGGCGCGGAACCGGAAGCCGGGCCGGACGCTGAACCGGACGCGGAACCGGAAGCCGGGCCGGACGCGAGCGCCGGGGGCGGCGGGACGTCGGCGGCCCCCGCCTCGTACAGCGCGTGCGCGGCGCGCAGCACCAGCGCGTCCGCGTGCCGCGCGCCCACCAGCTGCACCCCGATCGGCAGCCCGCCGCCGTCCACCCCGCAGGGCAGGGACGCCGCGGGCTGCTGGGTCATGTTGAACGGGTAGGTGAACGGCGTCCAGCCCGTCCAGCGGGTGTACGGCGAGCCCGGCGGCACCTCGCCGCCCAGTTCGAAGGCGGTGACCGGCAGCGTCGGGGTGACCAGCAGGTCGTACTCCGTGTGGAAGGCGCCCATCAGCCGGCCCATCGACATCCGCACGTCCACCGCCGCCAGGTACTCCAGCGCGCTGCGGGCCGCGCCCTGCTCGCACACCTCCCGCAGGCCCGGGTCCAGCAGCGCGCGCCGCTCGGGGTCCAGATGCTGGGTCACCCGGGCGGCACCGCTGAACCACAGGGTGTGGAAGGCCTCCAGGCAGTCGGGCAGGCCCGGGTCGCGCTCCTCCACCCGCGCGCCCAGCCCCTCCAGCGCCTCCGCGGCCCGCCGTACCGCCGCCGCGACCTCGCGGTCCACCTCCACCCGGCCGCCGAGGTCGGGGGAGTAGGCCACCCGCAGGCCGGCGACCCCGCCCTCCAGGCCGTCGCGGAAGCTGCCCGGCACCGGCCCGAGCTGCGACCAGTCGCGGGCGTCCGGTCCGGTGATCACATCCATCAGCAGCGCCGCGTCCCGCGCGTCACGGGTCATCGGACCGACGTGCGCGAGCGTTCCGTAGGCGCTGGCCGGGTACAGCGGCACCCGCCCGTACGTCGGCTTCAGCGCGAAGATCCCGCAGAAGGAGGCCGGGATGCGCACCGAGCCGCCGCCGTCGGTGCCCAGGCTCAGCGGCCCGGCCCCCAGCGCCACCGCGGCCGCGCTGCCGCCGCTGGAGCCGCCCGCGGTGTGCCCCGGGGCGTACGGGTTTCCCGTCGCGCCGTGCCGCGGGCTGTCGGTGACGCCCTTCCAGCCGAACTCCGGTGTCGTGGTCTTGCCCGTGAACACCGCCCCGTGCTCGCGCAGCCGTGCCACCGAGGGGGCGTCCTCCTCCCAGGGGCCGTCGGCGGAGACCGTCCACGAGCCGCGCAGTGTCGGGCCGCCGCGCAGCAGCAGGATGTCCTTCACCGACACCGGCACCCCGTCCAGCAGACCGGCCGGCTCCCCGCGCCGCCACCGGTCGGCGGACCGCCGCGCCTGCTCCATCGCCGCCCCGGCGTCGATCCGGACGAACGCGTTCACCGCCGGCTGGATGCGCTCTGTCCGCTCCAGCACGGCGCGGGTCACCTCCACGGGGGTGAACTCCCCGCGGGCGTAACCCTCCACCAGCCGGGCGGCGGTCAGGTCCGTGAGCCCGCCCGGATCCGCGGGGCCGTTCGGGCGGGTCGGGCCGGTGAGGCCGGCCGGGTCGGTGGTGCCGGTCATGGCGCGCTCCTGTCCGGGACGTAACCGAGCTTCTTGTCCACGACGTTGAACAGGGGCTCGCCCGCCGTCCAACGGTCGAAGTTGTCGCAGAACTGCCGGGCGAGGTCGTCGCGCCAGCCGACGGTGTCGCCGCTCATGTGCGGCGAGACCAGCAGGCCGGGGACGTCCCACAGCGGGCTGTCGGAGGGCAGCGGCTCGTCGGCGAAGACGTCCAGCGCCGCCGCCGCGATCCGGTGCGAGAGCAGCGCCTCGACCAGGTCCTCCTGCACCACGTGGGCGCCGCGTCCGACGTTGACGAAACGGGCCGTCGGCTTCATCCGGGCGAAGGCGGCGGCGTCGAACATCCCCGCGGTCGACTCGGTCAGGGGCGCCGCGCACACGACCCAGTCGGCCGAGGGGAGGAGGGCGCCGAGCTTTCCACTGGCGTGAATTCGGCCGAATTCCGGATCCGAGGGCCGTTCCCTGCGCCCCACGAGTTCCACTTCGACACCCAGTGCCATGAGTGTGCGGCCGATTGCCCGGCCGATTGGGCCCGAACCTACGACAATCGCGTGAGTTCCGGCCAGCCGCATTGTCTCCCGGTGCCGCCAGCGCCGCTGCCGCTGCAATTCCCAACTGCCGTGAAAATCCTTGGCCAAAGCCAGGACGAGACCTGCCACGTATTCGGCGATGGGCTGGTCGAAGACCCCCCGCGCATTGGTGATCACCGTTTCGGAACCGGCCAGTTCCGGACAGCTCAGCAGCCGGTCGACCCCGGCGCTCGCGGTGTGCACCCAGCCCGGCCGCGGGCCCGGGCCGGGCCAGGCGCGGTGTACGGCGTCGGAGGTGAAATCCCAGACCAGCAGTGCGTCCACGGCCGGCAGCAGGGCGGCCAGGGACGCCTCGTCGGCGTACTCCACCCGGGCGCGCCCCGACAGGCGCTCCAGGTTCGGCCGATCGCCGCCGGGGACGCCGAGGACACCGAGGGTGGGGACGCCGGCCGGAACAGTCGTTTCTGACATGGGCGGAAAACCGTTTCGCAACGAGGGGGCAACGGAGGAGGAGAAGTATTGGGCCCGGCGCGAAGAGATCCGGAGCACCGTACGGACGCACGGACGGACGGACGGATTGACCACGGTAGGGACCTGTAACTACCTTCGTCAACGAAGGCATCTGTCCCGGCGTCCCGGCTCTCTCGCGCCGGTTTTTCCTCCGTCAACGGCCCTTGGCCGCCCCTACCCTCTTCAAGGGGTGCTCATGGATGTCTCGTTCCTCGGCGGTCCGCATCCGCAGCGCGGAGTCGGTGTCGTCGCCCCCTTCGACTTCGCACTCGACCGCGAACTGTGGCGGTGGATCCCCGACGACGTCTCCCTCCATCTGACCCGCACTCCGTTCGTCCCCGTCGAGGTGAGCCTGGACCTGGCCAGGCTCGTCAGCGAGCACGAGACGCTGCGGGAGGCCGTCCAGGCGCTGTGCGCGGTGGCGCCGGAAGTGGTGGCGTACGCCTGCACCTCCGGCTCCTTCGTGGGCGGCACGGTCGGGGAGCGGGCCATGTGCGCGGCCATGGAACTCTCCGGAGAGGTCCCCTCCCTCACCACCTCGGGCGCCCTCCTGGAGGCGCTGGAGGAGCTCGGCGCGCGGCGGGTCGCCGTCGTCACCCCGTACACCAGGTCGGTGACCGACTCCCTGGAGGCCTTTCTGGGCGAGGCCGGGATCGAGGTCACCGGCCGCAGCTATCTGGGGCTGACGCGGGAGATCTGGCGGGTGCCGTACCGGGACGTGGTGGACATGGCCCGCGAGGCCGTGGTGGACGCGCCCGACGCGCTGTTCATCAGCTGCACCAACCTGCCGACCTACGACGTGATCCCGCAGCTGGAGGCGGAGCTGCGGATGCCGGTGCTCTCCGCCAACCAGGTCACCGTCTGGTCGGCGCTGCGCCGCATCGGCAAGGACGCGGTCGGCCCCTACCAGGCGCTGCTCGACCCCGTGGCCCGGCGCGGCCCGGCGTCCATGTCGTCCCTGCCGCCGGGGCCGCCCGTACCGCCCCTGCACCCGGACGACGTAACGGAGTTGGGCAGTTCCGCGGGAGTGCCCGGACCGTCGGCCGAGCGTGAGCCGGAGCCCGCGGTGGCCGGGGCCGAACCGGAGGCGGCCGAGGGCGCGGAGCCGCCGCCCTTTCCGGACGAACCGGGCGGGCCGCCGCCCCTGTGACACCGCGCCGCCCCGCCGCGGGGACGGCGCCGCCACCGGCGAGGAGACCGAGCGGGAGACCGCACAGCGGACCGAGGAACAGGAGGACCGGATGGACCGGACGGAAGAGACGGCGCGGGCGGAGCGGACGGCGGACGTCGTCGGCTTCCTCTATCCCGGCCACTCCGCCGAGGACGAGTACCCCCGGCTGGAGGCGATCCTCGGCGAGGCCGCGGGCTCCGTCCGGCTGCCGCTGGTCCACACCGACATCGGCGAGGACGCGCACCGCGTGGACGCGCTGCTGGAGATGGGCTCCACCGCCCGCCTGTCGGCCGAGGTCGGCAGGCTGTGCGAGCACGGCGTACAGGCGGTGGTGTGGGCGTGCACCAGCGCCAGCTTCGTCTTCGGCTGGGACGGGGCGCACGAGCAGGTGCGCGAGCTGTCCTCGGCCGCGGCGCTGCCCGCCTCCAGCACCTCCTTCGCCTTCGCCCACGCCGTGCGGGCCCTGGGGGCCGAGCGGGTCGCCGTCGCCGCCACCTATCCGGAGGACGTGGCCGAGCACTTCAGGGCCTTCCTCAAGGCGGCGGGTACCGAGGTGGTGTCGGTGCGCGGCGCCGGGATCGTCACCGCCGCCGAGGTCGGCACCTGGGGCCGCGAGGAGGTGCTCGCGCTGGCCCGCGCGGGCGACCACCCGGAAGCCCAGGCCGTCCTGCTGCCCGACACCGCCCTGCACACCGCCGCCTGGCTCCCCGAACTGGAGGCGGCGCTGGGCAAGCCGGTGCTCACCGCCAACCAGGTGACCGTCTGGGAGGGGCTGCGGCTGCTGGACCGCACGGTCTCCTGCCCGGCGCTGGGGGCGCTGTTCGACGGCCGGGCGCTCGCGGAGCCGCTGCTCATGCGGGAATAACGGGCGGTCCGTACGGGCTGTGCTCTTGCGGCGCGGACATCCCGCGCCGCAAGAGCACCACGAGGAGGCGGCCCGCGATGGACCCGGTGAAGGACGCGGAGGCGAGGAACGGCGGACAGCCGGGCGGGGACGGCGGCGACCCGGTCAGGGGAACGGCGCGGGGCACCGCCCCCGTCCCGCTGTCCGTGCTCGACCTGGCCACCGTCGGCGCCGGCCGCACCGCCACCGACGCCCTGCGCACCTCCGTGGAGATCGCGAAACTGGCCGAGAGCCGGGGCTACCACCGGCTGTGGGTCGCCGAGCACCACTCCATGCCCGGGGTGGCCAGTTCCTCGCCCGCCGTCATCCTGGCCCACCTGGCGGCCCACACCGCCTCCATACGCCTGGGCTCGGGCGGGGTGATGCTGCCCAACCACGCGCCCCTGGTGATCGCCGAGCAGTTCGGCACCCTGGAGGCGCTCGCCCCCGGCCGCGTCGACCTGGGCCTGGGCCGCGCCCCCGGCACCGACGGGGCGACGGCCGCCGCGCTGCGCCGCACCGAGCGGCCGCACGAGGCGGCCGACGACTTCCCGCGGCAACTCGCCGAGCTGATCCACTTCCTCGACGACGACTTCCCCGACGGCCACCCCTACGCCCGTATCCACGCCGTCCCCGGCCCCGTCCAGGGAAGCGTGCCCGGCGGGGTGCAGGCGGCGAACCGGCCGCCGGTGTGGCTGCTGGGCTCCTCCGGCTTCAGTGCGCAGCTCGCCGGGAGCCTGGGCCTGCCCTTCGCCTTCGCCCACCACTTCTCGGCGGCGAACACCCTCCCCGCCCTGGAGCTGTACCACTCCTCCTTCCGGCCCTCGGAGGTGCTGGACGAGCCGTACGCCCTGATCGGCGTCTCGGCCCTGGCCGCGGAGGAGGAGAGGGAGGCGCACCGCCAGGTGATGACCGGCGCCCTGTCGATGCTGCGGCTGCGCACCGGGCGTCCCGGCCTGGTGCCCACGCCCGAGGAGGCCGGGGAGTACGAGCGGGGCATGGGCGAGCTGGAGCGCGACTTCGTGCGCGGCTGGCTGGCCAACGTGGTGTACGGCACGCCGGAGCAGGTGCGCGACGGCCTCGACGCGCTGGTCAAGCGGACCGGAGCCGACGAGCTGATGATCACCTCGCAGTCGCACGGGGCGCGGGCGCGGCTGCGCAGCTACGGGCTGATCGCCGACGCCTACGGGCTGCCGTCCGCCACCAGCAGCTGACTGATGCGGTCGGCCGGCACCGGCTTGGAGTAGTGCCAGCCCTGGCCGGTGTCGCAGCCGATCCGCCGCAGGCGGTCGGCCTGGGCCGGGCCCTCGACGCACTCGGCCGTGACCGTCAGCCCGAGGTTGTGGGCGAGCTGCACCAGAGAGGTGACGATCGTCTCGTCGGCCGGGTTGAGGGAGCGGGCGGTGCGGAAGCCGCGGACGAACGTTCCGTCCAGCTTCAGCCCGCGCACCGGAAGCCTGCTGAGGTAGGCGAGGTTGGAGTAGCCGGTGCCGAAGTCGTCGATCGCGATGCGCACACCCATGTCGGACAGCGCCTGGAGCGCCTTGATCGGCCGCCCCGCCGAGCCCATCACCGCCGACTCGGTCAGCTCCAGCTGGAGCAGCCCCGGCGGCAGCCCCGTCTCCTCCAGGATCGCCGCGACGTCGGCCACCAGATCCGAGTCCCACACCTGCCGCACGGCGACGTTGACGCTGACGTACAGCGGCCGGCCGGGCTGCTCCAGCTGCCAGCGCCGGGCCTGGCGGCACGACTCGGCCAGGATCCAGCGGCCCAGGGGCACGATGGCGCCGTTCTCCTCGGCCAGCCCGATGAACCGGTTGGGGGCGAGGGTGCCCAGCCTCGGGTGCCGCCAGCGCACCAGCGCCTCCACCCCGGTGAGCGTGTCGTCGTGCAGGGAGACGATCGGCTGGTACTCCAGCGTGAACTCGCCGCGCTCCAGCGCCGGACGCAGTGTGCTGGACAGCGCCTGACGGGTCATGCGGCTGGCGTTGCGCTCGGGGTCGAAGAGCGTCCAGCGGGCCTTGCCGTCGGCCTTCGCCCAGTAGAGCGTGGTGTCCGCGGCCTGCATCAGTTCCGTGGCCGTGGTCCCGGCGGCGGGCCGCTCCACCACCCCGATGCTGGCGGAGACCGCCAGCCGCTGACCGGCCAGGTCGAACGGCTGCTGGAGGGCGGCGAGCAGCTGCTCGGCCAGCTCGGTCAGCGGCTGGGTGCCGGTGGAGGCCTCGGCGAGCAGGGCGAACTCGTCGCCGCCCAGCCGCGCCACCAGATGCCCGCCCGGCTCCGCGCACCGGCGCAGCCGGTCGGCGACCGCCTCCAGCAGCCGGTCGCCGACCCGGTGGCCGAGGGTGTCGTTGACGGCCTTGAAGCCGTCCAGGTCCAGGTAGCACAGCCCGATCCGGCCGGTGGTGGACTCGGCGAGCGCGGTGGACAGCCGCTCGAAGAACAGGGACCGGTTGGGCAGCCCGGTGACCGCGTCGTGCATCTGCAGATGGCGCAGCCGCTCCTGGAGGTCGCACCGCTCGCTGATGTCGGCGACCGACAGCAGGGCGGCGCCGCGCCGCCGTCCGGGCCGTGCGGCCGGCCCGCCGGTGGGGACCACGGTGACCCTGGCCCACACCGAGCGGCCGTCGCCGTGCTTGAGGCGGCGGGTGCAGCTCATGAAGCCGCTGCGTCCCTCCAGCACGGCCTGGCACTCGTCGCGGGCCCGGTCGTCGATGCCGAGTCCGGTCAGGGAGGCGACGGGGGTGCCGGACAGCTCGGCGGCGGGAGAGCCCAGCAGCTGCCCGAGCGCGTGGTTGGCGGCCAGGACGCGCCCCTCGCCGTCGATCACCGCCATCGCCAGGCCGGCGGCCTCGAAGGCGGTGCGGTAGTCCGCCGGGTGGAGGGGAGGGCCGGGGGGCGCGGAAGCCCGAGGGCTCGCGGGATCGTCACTCTCGGTCACGGCGGGCGTCGTCATGCCCGGACTGTCACCCGGTTTCCTGCCCGGTCCGTCGAGTGGTCCATTCACCGATCGCTCCCGCGGGGGACTCGTCTCGTCTGGGTGGCCCGGGCGGCGGGCCGGTGGTCGTCGTGGGGGTGTCCGCCCTGGAAATGTGCCGATCATAGAGGCTTATCGGGCGGCCGAGCCAGTGTCGCGCGGAGTGTTCCGGATCCGTGCGGCGGACTCCTGGGACGCATTTTCGAGCGGCTGATCGTTCCTGCGCGGCAACTTCCCGCAGGCGACCGATGATGACCGATTGTTACGCACGGTGATCCTGTGGGGTCTCACTCGTACGGCGTAGCGGAACGGGGCACGCGGGCACGAGAAGGCACACAGTGGGTGCCGTGCCCCTCCCCGGGGCGCCGTGCCCCGACACCACCGCGGGAGGACGATGTGCGGTTTACGCGCAGGGCCGAGTGGACCGGAGGGGGACGGAGCGAGCCCGTGCCCCGGCCGGGCGGCTCCTGGCCGGGCCCCCGCTCCCGCCGGACCGGGGCGGTGCTCACGGCGTTCTCCGCGCTGGTCGGCACGAGCCTGGTCACCGGGCCGGTCGCCGCCGCGGCGGGCGCCGACTCCTGCGCACTGGAACGCACCGCACTCCACCACTCCGAGGGCCTGGACACCTGGCACCCGGCCTACCCCCGGCCGGTGGGGGAGCTCGACGCGCTGATGGTCTTCCTCTCCTTCCCCGAGGCCCGGCCCGCGGCCTCCCCCCGCGGGCTCGCCGCCGACTACTTCCCGGAGACCTCGGACTTCTTCGAACGGGCCTCCTACGGGAAGTTCACGCTGCGCCCGCACGTGACGCCCCGCTGGCTGGAGATGGCGGCCGACTCGCGGGCCTACGGGATACAGCGCGACTGGGAGCCGGACCTGCGCGGCGCCTACCTCCACGACGCCGTCGCCGCGGCCGACCCGCACGTGGACTTCGGCGACTACGACATCGTCTACCTCGTCGCCGACCCCGACGCGCCGGGCGTGAACTCCGACGCCACCAAGGTCGTCAACCTCGACGAGCCGATCACCGTGGACGGCACCGAGCTGCACCGGGTCGTGACGGTCTTCGAGAAGCAGCCGCCGGACCGCAACGTCCTCGCCCACGAGACCCTGCACATCTTCGACCTGCCCGACCTCTACCACCAGCCCGAGGACGACGACGGCGACTGGGACACCCACGTCGGCGACTGGGACATCATGGGCAGCCAGTTCGGGCTCTCCCCGGACCCCTTCGGCTGGCACAAGTGGAAGCTGGGCTGGCTGGACGGCGGCCGGGTCGACTGCCGGGCCGAGTCCGGCACCAGCCGGCACACCCTGAGGGCGATCGCCTCCCCGGACGGCGACGGGCCGGCCGGCGGGTCCGACACCCGGCTGGTCGCGGTCCGCACGGGCCGCGGCGAGGTGCTGGCGATCGAGGCGAGGGAGCCCGGCGGCAACGACGTCACCTCCTGCACCAGCGGCGTACTGGTCTACCGGGTGCGCAACGACGTCCCCTCGGCGCAGGGCCCCGTCAAGGTGGTCGACGGCCATCCCGGCACCGGGGCCTGCCACCGCCTCTCGGTGTACCCGCCGCTGGCCGACGCGCCGCTGGGCCCGGGAGAGGCCATGGAGGTGGAGGTGGACACGGGTACCGTGCGCGTGGAGGTCGTGGACCGCACCGAGCGGGGCTGGCGGGTGGAGGTCACCGTCAGCGGAGTGCCGGGCCCGGGAACGGCGTGAGCGGGGTGGTGTGAGCGGGACCGGGGGCGGGGCGGCCCCGCCCCCGGCCGGGCCGCACACGGGAAAGCCGGAAGGCCTCCGCTTCCGCGGAGGCCTTCCGGCTGTCTGTACGCCGCCAGGGACTCGAACCCCGGACCCGCTGATTAAGAGTCAGCTGCTCTAACCAACTGAGCTAGCGGCGCCTGTTGACGTGGTAAACCTTAGCACCCTGGTCCGAGGGAGCGGAAATCGGTTGATCACGGCTGCCTGTGAGCCCCCGGCCGCCCTCCCGGACGGCCCGCACACAGGCCCACAGCAGCGCCTCGGCACCCGGCAGCCAGGGCTTCCGGACATCCGGGGCGACCAGCCAGCGGGTGGTGGGCGGGCAGCCCTCGCCGGGCACCGGCGGAGGGACGGTCACGGCGTCGCCGAGGCCGTAGCACAGAAGCGGAGGGATCGTTTCCGCAGCGCCGACCGCGCCGGTCGTGCCACCGGTGCCGCCCGTGTCCGCCGGGGCTGACGAGCCGCGCCACTCCCGCCAGCGCAGTAGGGCCGGCAGCCGCTGGGCGGTGCCGGGCTCGGCGAACAGCAGCATCCGGCCCGCGTGGAGCGCCACCGGGCCGGTGCCCGGCCCCGCGGTCCACAGCCGGTCCAGCATCCGGCGGCCGAACAGCGTGCCGGCGCTGACCACGTCGAAGGCGGTGCCGCAGGGCAGGGTGCTCGGGAGGCCCGGGCGCCCCGCCCACAGGGCGTGGACGCTGCGCGGGAAGGCGCTCGAGGAGGCGAGCCACTCGGCTCCGGCAGGGGTCACATAGGCGGCGGGATCGCTCATGTGCACAACATCTACCGGCAACCTGTGTACCACCCCTGGAAATCCGCGAAAACGGGACGCGGCGCGGCTGCGTCCGGTATCTTCCGCGCCGCATATGCCGCGGGCTTAGGGCGTGGTCCGGAAGTCCCGCCTGCGGGGTGGTGCCATGCATTCCCTCCCCGGCTCCGGCCGGGGCGCCCCCACGCCGCGCTCCCGGCCCCCCGCCCCGCGATCGCACGCACCTGACGCCGCCCCGCGCGTCCCGCGGGCGCACGACGCCGCCTTCGGAACACGCCCTGGCCGTGACCGCCGCCCCGTGCCACCGCCCCGGCCGCCGTCACC
The DNA here is from genome assembly GCF_054072955.1 of Streptomyces sp. SS8. Lineage (NCBI taxonomy): Bacteria > Bacillati > Actinomycetota > Actinomycetes > Kitasatosporales > Streptomycetaceae > Streptomyces > Streptomyces sp. SS8. The sequence continues at coordinate 336,459 of NZ_JBSVCZ010000001.1, read as the reverse complement.
TGCGCGCCGTCACTCCGGGGTGCGGTCCCTCATCAGCTCGCGGCCGAACTCGATCATCTTGCGGGCGTAGTCGGCCGTCCACTCGGCCCGGTCCGCGATCGCCTCGTCCGGCAGCCGGTCGAAGCGCCCGGGATCGGCGAGCTGCGCCGCCGCCATGGCCTGGAACTCCATGGCCCGGTCCGCCGCCGCGCGGAAGGCCAGGGCCAGCTCGGTGGCGCGGCCCAGCAGCTCGCGCGGGTCCTCGATGGACTCCAGGTCGAAGAAGTGCTCGGGGTCCGAGGCGGCGTCCGGCGGCTCGAAGAGCAGCGGCGCGGGGCGCCGATGGCGCGGCTCACCGCCGCGCCGTTCCGGAGCCGGGTTCGGCTCGGGCATGGAGATACCTCCGTCGGTCGTGGGCAGCGTTCCATTGTCCACCCTCGCGCACGCCCGGCGCGGGGCCGAGCCGGGCGGCCCTCCCCGCCGGCCTCTCCCGGCCGCCCCGGACGAGCCGCTCACCAGGGCACGGTGTGCTCCGCCAGATGGGCCAGGACCGCGTGGTTGGCCTCCCAGCCGTCCGGGAACTTGACCGTCACCCCGAGCTGGACCGGCTCGGCCGAGGGGTACTCGTCCAGCAGCTCGGGAACGCCCGCCCGGCACACCACCACGCAGGCGTGCCGGTGGCGCGAGGCCAGCACGCACAGCCGCCCCGTCTCCAGATGGAAGGCCGTGGCGTCCGGGCGGCCCGACAGCGGGTGGAGCACCACCGTCACATCGAACTCGCGGCCCTGGAGCCGGTTGGCGGTGTCCACCGCGACGTCCGTCACACCCAGGGAGGCCAGTGCCGCGCGGACGGCCGCCGCCTGGTCGCGGTGGGCGGTGCCCACCGCGATCCGCTCCGCCGTCACCTGGCCGGGCTCCCCGGAACGCTCGCCGAACGCCGCGCCGCGGCGGTCCAGCAGCCGCCGTACCACCGCCGCCACGGCCGCGACCGCCTCCGGGTCGGTGCGCGGGGTGTGGCGGGCGGGCAGCTCCAGCAGCCCCCACCCGGAGCCGGCCGCCTCGTCCAGCACCCGGTCCACGCTGGATCCGTCGGAGGGCAGCGCGAACTCCAGCCGCCGCTCGCCCGGCCCGGTGCCGCTGCGGAACGGGGTGTAGGGGTAGAACGCTCCCGACACCAGCGGCGCGGCCGAAGCGGGCAGCCGCCAGGAGACCGGCAGCCGGTGCACGGGCAGGTCCGGGTTGTGCGCCAGCAGCGTGGTCACGGCGCTGGCCGACGGGTCGTACGACAGCCCCGCCCACTGCTCGGCGCCGACCTGGCTGAACGGGTCGAGCTGACCGGGGTCGCCCACGAACAGCGCCCGCTCGAACAGCCCGGCCACCGACAGCAGTGCGTCGGAGCGCATCTGGTACGCCTCGTCCACGATGGCCTGCTCCCACGGACCGGCGCCTTTGACGTGGGCCCACTTGGCGGCCGTGGAGACCACCACGTCCAGCCCGGCCAGATCCGCGGCCTTCGAGGACTTCACCACCGACGGGTGGCGGTCCAGCACCGGGGAGTACGGCTGCGCCTCGCTGCTGTGCAGCCGGCCCACCGGCAGCTCCGGCTCGGCGGTCGCCAGCCGGTCCACCAGATCGTCGACCTGGGCGTTGGTCTGGGCGACGATCATCAGCGGGCGGCCCGCGGCGGCCAGCTCCCGGGCGGCGCGCACCACCAGCGTGGTCTTGCCGGCGCCGGGCGGCGAGTCCACGACCACACCGCGGTGGGCGCCGGAGAGGACGTCGCGCAGGATCGCGCCGGTCGCCTCGGCGGCGGCCGCGCCCGGGTCGGGCGCGGAGCCGGCGGGGGCGTCGTCCGGGGTGCCGTTCAAAGCAGGTCCTCCGGTGTCACGGGGTCGGGCGCGTCCAGGGCGTCGGGGTCGGGCGGGCCGCCGTGCGTCCACGGCGTCTCCTCCGGGTCCGGCAGGTCCGGTCCGCCGCGCGGCGCGTGCTCGAACAGCGTCCAGCACACCGTCTCGCCCGCCTCCGGCACCGAACCGGCCTCCGGCTCCCTGCCGCGGCCCATGCCGCCGGTCAGCCGTACCGTCAGCAGCCCCGGCGCGGGGGACTCCGTGAACACCCCTGGCTGCGACTTCCCGCCCTCCAGGGCCCGGTACAGCCGCTCGCCCCCCTCCAGGTGCGGCCGGTCCGCGGTGCGGACGGTGACCAGCGGGCGCGGCATCGGACGCCTCCCCGACGAGTACGCCGTCTCCACCTCGACCACCTCGCCCTCGAACGCCTCCCCGGCCATCCGCCGCTGAGCCATCACCAGCGGGTCGTCCAGCGCCTCCTGGGCGGCCAGTTCCGCCTGGGCCGTCTCCCGGGCGGCGAGCTTGCGGGCCGCCGTCACCGCGTCGTCGCGCCTGGGCTGCGGCGGCTCGCCGGCGCGCACCCGGTCGCGGTGGGCGGTGTAGGACCAGCGGTCCCGCTTCCAGCGGTCGGCGACGTGCGCGCCCGGCGGCAGCGCGCGCAGCAGGTCCAGGCCCTGCCACACCGCGTCCCAGGTGGGCCGCAGCTGGGATGCGACCAGTTCGCGGATCTCCGCCTCGGCGCCGGGCAGCCCCGCGTCGTACCGCGCGACGGCCGGGGCCAGGCGGCGGTTGTCGAAGGCCGGGTCGGTGGCCGGGCCCGCGGGCGGGGTGAGCAGCAGCCCGTCGCGGTCGCGGGCCAGCTCGGCGCGGAGGGCGGCCTCCGCTCCCGACTCGCCCTCCCCGGCGGTGATCCAGGCCAGCAGGGCGCCCAGGTGCTGGTCCTCCAGACGGCTCTGGCCCGTGGCCCAGTGGCGGCCCAGCGCCTCGGTGACGGCCAGCAGCAGCGAGGAACCGGGCACCCGGGCCCGCTCCCCGTAGTGCGTCAGCCACCGCCCCAGCAGCGGCAGCCGCGGCGGGGCGGGATGGGCGGCCCGCGGATCCTCCTCGGCGGTGCGGCGGAAGCGCATGGACCGCCCCAGCAGCCGTACGTGGGCGATGCCCGCGGCGCTGGGCACGACCAGCTGCGGCGCGTCCGCGCACAGCTCGACCTCGACCTTCGCCTTCCTCCCCGTATCCGGGTCGGTCTCGGAGCGCTCGACGAGCTCCACCTCGTCCTGCGCGGACTCCAGATGGGGCAGTACGGCGTCGGCCAGCTCGGCGAGGAAGGCGAAGCGCAGCGTGCGGTCGCGCGGCTGGGGCACGACCAGCAGACGGGGCGCGTCCCGGTCCGTCCCGACCATCGCGCCCAGCGGGGCGCCGACCTCGCCGGCGGTGGTCAGCGGCACCAGGACCAGGGGCCGCTCGGCCAGGTGCCGGTGGCGCACCGTCGCCACGGGCCGCGCCCGGCCCGCGGCCGCGGCCTCGATCCGGGCCAGGGTGGTCACCAGCGACATCAGGGCCTCCCCGCGGCCGCGAGGGCCTCGGCCCGCAGCCGGGCCGCGCGGCGCAGCGCGGCGGCGGCCGGATCACCGGCGGGCTCCTGCGGTGGGTTCCCGGGGGAGCGGTCCGCGGTGTCGCGCGCCTCGCCGCGGGCGGCCGCCAGGACCGCCCCGACCGTGGTCAGCCCGCCCAGCTCCCCGCGGACCTCGCGGCCCAGCACCTCCACCGAGCCCTCGGACCGGGCGCGGTCGCGGCAGTGGAAGGCCAGTTCGCAGGTGGACAGGCACTGCGGCGCGTAGGCGGCCGGCACCGACTCCACGGAACCGGCCAGTTCGGCGGGCGGGCGGGCCGGGTCGAAGGTGGCGTCCCCGGGGAGCGCGGCGGCGATCTCGTCCAGCCGCGTCAGCCGGGCTAGCTGCCGCCGGGTGGTGGCGATCTGCCTGCGCAGGTCGACCGCCTCGGCGGTTGGCAGGTTGGAGAAGTCCTTCGGGCAGACCAGCAGCGCCCGGTCGTCCACCCGGCCGCCGGGCGTCCCGAGCGCCCGCAGCGCCAGGGCGTAGACGGCCGCCTGCCGTGCCGCGGCGCCGACCTTGGCCGGATCGGCCGAACCGTCCAGGATCGGGAAGGACTTGATCTCCACCACCGTCCAGCGCCCGTCCGGGTGGACGGCCACCGCGTCGGGCTCCAGATGCACGGGGGACCCGGCCACCTCCAGCCGCACCATCGGGTGGTCCAGCAGCGTCCATCCGCCGTCGGCCGTCGCCCGCTCCAGCGCCTGCCGGGTGCGCTCCGCGCGCCCTTCCGGTCCGGGCGCCGACAGGTCGGGTACGGACACCTCGCCGGGCCCGGGGGCGGGGGCGTCCGCCGCGGCGGTGCGCGAGTGGACCAGGCGCATCAGCTCGGCGCCGCCGTCCCCCTTCACCCGAGCCTCGAAGGCGTGGCCGCGGACGAACGCGAACTGCGACTGCCCGAAGGGCGCGGGGGAGCCGAGCGCCTGTGCCAGCGCGCCCTTGTCCACCCCGGCGCCGTCCAGCAGCGCCCGGCGGCGGCAGCCCGGGTTGGCGGCCAGCGCGGCGAGCGCCCGCGCGTCCATCGGCCGGGGCGCGACGTCGGCGCCGCGCAGCTCGGCGAGCCGCCGGCGCAGGGCTGTCGTCGGTTGGCTGTCGGGGTTGTAGCTCACCCGCGGAAGTGTGACATCCGCCTGTGACAACGGTGGAGTTGAGGTCGCCCGAAACCGCCGGCGCGGACCGCTGTCCCGCAAACGCGTCCCCCGCCGGGCCGTTCGCGGCCCGGCCCGCCGGCACATCCGGCGTGCGGTGGTCGGCGGTGCTCGTCACCCCGTCGTCGTCGGTGGTGGACGGCCGGGGCGGGGGCTCGGCGTGACGGCGCACGGGTCCGGCGCGCGATGATGGTCGTGAGCCCGGCGGCGCCGGGAGTCCCTTACGGAAGGCAAGCAATGGCAGCGCGCATCCTGGCGGTCCGGCACGGCCAGACCGCATGGTCCCGGTCCGGGCGGCACACCGGCCGCACCGACGTCCCCCTGCTGGAGGAGGGGCGCGGCATGGCGCGGGCCCTGGGGGAGCGGCTCAGAGGCGCGCCCTGGGACGGGCTGCCGGAGGCCGAGGTCCGTACCAGCCCGCTGTCGAGGGCGAGGGAGACCTGTGACCTGGCGGGCTTCGGGGAGCGGGCCGCCGACTGGGACGCGCTGCTGGAGTGGGACTACGGCGCCTACGAGGGGCTGACCCCGGACGGCATCAGGGAGCGGGCGGGGCGGGACTGGCTCATCTGGAGCGACGGCGTGGCCGGCGGCGAGCGCCTGGCGCAGGTCGCCGCCCGCGCCGACGAGGTGGTCGCCTGGGCGCGGTCGGCGGAGCGGGACGTGCTCGTCTTCGCGCACGGCCATCTGCTCCGGGTGCTGGGCGCGCGCTGGCTGGGCCTGGACCCGTCCTTCGCCGCACGGCTGCGCCTGGACGCGGGGGCGCTGTCGGTGCTGGGCTGGGCCTACGGGGAGCCGGCCGTCGAGAGCTGGAACGACCGGGGCCACCTGGACCGGCCGGGGCGGTGACGGACGGTCGGCGGGCCGCCGTCAGGCCGGCCGCGCCATCTCGGCCATGCGGTCCAGGAAGTCCGCGACGGCCGGGACGCCCCGGTGGTGGCGCAGCCGCCGGGCGGTGCCGTCGAGCATCCCGCCGACGCGGGAGGAGCGCACCTGGCCGAGCAGGTCCAGCGCCCGGACGGCGGACCCGGCGGCCTCCTCCAACTCGCCCCCGCCGGCGAGGTCGTCCGCCAGTTCGGCGGTGAACAGGGCGGTGTTGCGCGCGAAGTGCGGATCCTGGAGGGCCACCGCGCGGCGCGCGCGGCGTGCCGCGCGCCCCCAGTCGCCCAGTGCCGCCCGGCACTGGGCCTCCAGACCGCTCAGTTCGGCCTCGCCGTAGAAGGTCATCCACTCCGGGTCGGCGTCGCGGGGGCCGTGCTCGAACAGCGTCCGCGCCCGGCCGAGGGACTCCTCGCAGGCCGTGCGGTCGGCGAGGAGGGCCCAGCCGCCCGCCTCGCGCGCCGCCAGCAGCGACAGCAGCCGCGCCGAGCCCAGGTGGCGGGCGATGTGCTGCCCGGCCTGCGCGGCCCGTACCGCCTCCCGGGGGCGCCCCGCGTCGCGGGCGAGGAAGGAGGTGTTGCAGAAGGCGTGTGCCTCCAGGGCCGCGTCCCCGGCCACCCGGGCGATGGCCAGGGCCTCGGCGTAGTGCGGGCGGGCCTCGGCCAGACGGCCCGAGTCGTGGGCCAGCCAGCCCACGGACAGGGCCAGTTCGCCGGTCCAGGAGTGCAGCCGGTCGGCGGCCGGCTGCCGCCGGGCGCCCGCGTCCAGCATGTCGTACGCGGACCGCAGGGCGCCGTCGGCCCGGTGGTAGAGGTCGTCGGCGCCGTACCGGTCGTCGAGCAGCCGGATGCCGCGCACGGTCTCCTCGACGGCCGCGGCCTCGGCCGCGCCGGGCCGGCCGTTCCGGGCGGCGGGGGCCGCGGCGGCCGGGCGCGCCAGGGGGTCCAGGGACACCGCCGCCACTGCGGCCGGGCCGCCGGTCATGAACGCGCGACGCAGCACGTCGTTCTCCTCGTCGGTCGGGCGATCGCTCGGGCCGTGGCTCGGATCGCGGGTCGGGCAGGACGGCTCCGGGAAGGGGGAGCCGGGGCGGATACGGGCGTCTTCGGGTGTGCCCGCGGAGTCGTACGCCCCCCGTCCGCGCGCGGCGCGCCCGCGAACCGCCTGACGGGGCTCGAAGCCCAGATCGGTGAGCGAGTACCCCGGGTACATGTGCAGGAACACGCGCTCGTAGGCGTAGTTGGGGCAGCGGATCTCCCCGGCCTCCACCCGCCCGACGTACCGGGCGTCACAGGAGACGTTCTCGCCTATCTCCCGGGCCGCCCTGCGGACGGCCGCCGCGAACTCCCCGGGCGAGAGCCGCCCGCGCAACCGCCGGAAGGCCAGATTGGGCTGACGGCCCGGACCCGCCGGCGCTGAGGGTGACGGTGACGACGCCATGGCCGGGACCGTACCGGCCGCCCCACGGAAGATACGAGATGTTTTGCAGACAAACGGGATATCCAACACGTGATCTGCCATCAACTGCCATCCTTTGCGGCGGCATTGCGCCGTAGCGGTTGACAGACCGGTTCGTTGAGCCCTGTGTAGCGAACGTGGAGGACGACCCAGGAGGAGGTTCCCCGTGCTGGACACCGGCTGCGAGACCGGCGGCCCGCCGCCCGCCGGAGTGCCGGACGCGCCCTGCGAACTGGTGACCGTGCCCGCGCGGCACGGCCTGGAGGCCGTCGACATCCTGCGCCTGCGCGAGTGCGTGGGCCCGGTGCTGCACGACGGAGCGGGCGGCACCCTCGGCTTCCTGGTCCCGCCCGGCACCGCGGACGGCTGGGACCTGCCGGGCAGCGTCTGCGTCCCGGCCCACCGCCGCTCCGGCCGGCCCCTTGACCCGCCGGTGGCGGGCACCGGATGGCTGGTGCCCCCGGAGAGCGCGCAGGCGGGCACCACCGAGCCCGCGAGGCTGCGCGCCGCGCTGAGCGAGGCGGCCCGTACGATCGCCGCCGCCGAGGGCACCTCCTGAGCACCCCCTGAGCACCGGAGGGGTCCCACCGGGCGCGGGTGGGCCGTACGGGTGATACTGGACCGTGTGGCGAGGAACGGACGGCGGCGCGAGGGCGGCAGGCGGACCAGGGAGCCGGTGAGCGAGCCGGTCGACGGCGGACTGGCCCAGCTCCTGCCGGACCCGGACCGGCCGCGCGCCTGGACGCTCCTGCTCGACGGCGCACCGCAGTCCCATGTGGACCTCGACGATCCGGCGCACCTGGAGTTCGAGTACCAGCGCCGGATCGGCCATCTGATCGACCTGGCCGCGCCGCCCGGGCGACCGCTGCGGGCGGTGCACCTCGGCGGCGGCGGGCTCACCCTCGCCCGCTACACCGCCGTCACCCGGCCGCGCTCCACCCAGCAGGTCTTCGAGGCGGACGCCGCGCTGACCGCCCTGGTCCGCCGCGAGCTGCCACTGGAAGGCGCCTGGCGGATACGGGTGCGCGGCGGCGACGCCCGCGCCGGGCTCGCGAAGCTCCCCGAGGACGGGGCCGACCTGATCGTCGCGGACGTCTTCGGCGGCGCCCGCACCCCCGCCCATCTGACCAGCGCGGAGTTCCTCGCCGAGGTCCGGCGGGTGCTGGGCCCCGGAGGGCTCTACGCCGCCAACCTCGCCGACGGGCCGCCGCTGGCCCACCTGCGCGCGCAGGTCGCCACCGCCGCCGCCGTCTTCCCCGAACTGTGCCTGATCGCCGACCCCGCCGTACTGCGCGGGCGGCGCTTCGGCAACGCCGTCCTGGCCGCCTGTGACCGGGCGCTGCCCGTGGCCGAGATCACCCGGCGCGCGGCGGGCGACCCGCACCCCGGCCGGGTCGAACACGGCCGCGCGCTGGCCGGCTTCACCGGGGGCGCCGCCCCCGTCACGGACGCCACCGCCACCCCCTCGCCGCAGCCGCCCGCGCGGGTCTTCCAGCGACGCTGAGACCCGGCGCCGCGCCCCGGCTCCGCACCCCGCCGCCCCGGGACGTCAGCCCCCGTGCTCGTCGACCGTCACCCGTGGCGGGGCACCGTCCCAGACGCAGAAGACCGACGACGCCTCCTCGCCCCGGGTGAAGGTGACCCGTATCCACCGGCTCCCCTGCCACACCCGCATCTCCCAGCCGGGAGCGGGGGAAGCGGAGACGAGATCGGCCGAGTCCCGGCCCAGGTCGAAGGCGACCCGGCCGCCGCGCACCTCACGGCTCTCCACGTTCCCGGACGTCCTGCCGGCGCTCGCGGTGCCCCCGCCCGGCCCGGCGTCCCGCCGGGCCCCGGCGGAGCCGCGCGAGACGGACGGCCCGGACGGCCCGGGGGAACGGACGGCCGAGGACGCTCTGGGCCGCCGGGTGGAGGCGGTCTCCGGCTCGGGGCCGTCGCGCGAGGCGGACGGCGCCGGCGTGTCCGAGGCGAGCGGCGGCATCCGCGGCAGGTCGTACGCGGCCTGTGACACCACGGTGCGCACACCGAACCAGGACAGGGTCACCGCCGACCCGGTGGCCAGCACCCACGCGCCCGCGTGAACCAGTCCTCGTCGCATCCCGCGCACCCTAGCCGCTTTCCCCGCACTCCTCGCGCTCGCGGCCGCGTCCGGAGCCTCCTCGGGGCGCCCGCGCATGCCGTACCGTGCCGCCCATGGCACGTGTACTCGTCGTCGAGGACGACCAGTTCGTACGCTCCGCCCTGATCAGGCATCTGACGGAGGCCTCCCACACCGTACGCAGCGTCGGAACGGCCCTGGAGGCGCTGCGGGAGGTCGCGCACCTCGGGTTCGACGTGGTGATCCTCGACCTCGGGCTGCCGGACCTCGACGGGGCCGAGGCGCTGAAGATGCTGCGCGGGATCACCCAGGTGCCCGTGATCATCGCCACCGCGCGGGACGACGAGGCCGAGATCGTCCGGCTGCTCAACGACGGTGCCGACGACTACCTGGTCAAGCCGTTCTCCGTGGAGCACCTGTCCGCCCGGATGGCCGCCGTGCTGCGCCGCGCGGGCACGGGCGCGGGCGGCGGCGGTGCGGGCGCGGAGGCGGACCGGGCGATACGGGCCGGGGGGCTGGTCATCGACCCGTTGCGGCGGCAGGCCGAACTCGACGGCCGCGCCCTGGACCTGACCCGCCGGGAGTTCGACCTGCTGGCCTTCCTCGCGCAGCGCCCCGGGGTCGTCGTGCCGCGCAGGGAGCTGCTGGCGGAGGTCTGGCAGCAGAGCTACGGCGACGACCAGACCATCGACGTCCATCTCTCCTGGCTCCGCAGGAAGCTGGGCGAGACCGCGGCCAGCCCCCGCTATCTGCACACACTGCGCGGTGTGGGCGTCAAACTGGAGCCCCCGCGCGATTCCTCCCGGGAGTCCTCGCGGGGGTGAGCCCGGCCGTGGCCGCGGAGGCCGGGGCGGTGGTGGGCAGGAGAGGGGGAGGGGCCCATGAGACGGGCGCTGGTCAAGGTGTGCATCGCCGTGACCGCGATGGTCGTGGTGGCCTTCGCCGTGCCCCTGGCGCTGGTGGTCAAGGAGATGGCCCGCGACCGGGCCTTCACGGGCGCCGAGCGGCTGGCCGCCTCCGTCACCCATCTGCTCGCCGCCACCGGCGGCGACCGGGGCCCACTCCAGCGCGGGCTGGCCAGCATGCCGGCGCAGGCCGCCGGGCGGATCGCCGTGTACGCGCCCCCGGGCCGGGAGGACGGGAGCGCCGAGATCGGTGAACGCCGCCTGACCGGGGAGAGGCTGAGGTCCGCGGCCCCTCTGGAGGGGGCGGCCGTCGTGCCCGTCGAGGGCGGCTTCGTGCTGCTCCAGCCGGTCACCACCGAACGGTCGGCCGTTGTCGAGGTGTTCGTGCCCGAGGAGGAGGTCACGGGCGGTGTCACCACCGCCTGGCTCGTCCTGGCCGGCACCGGCCTGGCGCTCGTCGCGGCGTCCGTCGTCATCGCCGACCGGCTGGGCACCCGCATGGTGGGCGCCGCCGAGCGGCTGGCCGGGGCCGCGAGGGAGCTGGGCACGGGACGGCTGGCGGTGCGGGTCCCGGTGGAGGGCCCCGCCGAACTGCGCCTGGCCGCGGCCGCGTTCAACTCCATGGCCGATCAGGTCGCCCAACTGCTCGCCAACGAGAGGGAGCTGGCGGCCGATCTCTCCCACCGGCTGCGCACTCCCCTGACGGTGCTCCGCCTCAACACCGCCTCGCTCGGCGACGGCGACGCCGCCGAGCAGACGCGCGCGGCCGTGGCGCAGCTGGAGCGGGAGGTGGACCACATCATCCGCACCGCGCGCGAGCAGCGGACCCAGCCGCCGGACGCGCCGGGCGGCGGTGCCTACTGCGACGCCTGTGAGGTGATCCGGGAGCGGATGGACTTCTGGTCCGCGCTCGCCGAGGACGAGGGCCGGAAGGCGGAACTGGCCGGGGTCGGGGAGCCGGTGCGCGTCCCCGTGGCCCGCGCCGACCTCGCCGCCGCCCTCGACGCGCTGCTCGGCAACGTCTTCCGCCACACCCCGGAGGGCACCGCCTTCGCCGTGGACGTCCACCGCTCGGCCGCCGGCGACTCGGTGATAGTGCTGGTCTCCGACGCGGGGCCCGGCATCGGTGACCCCGACGCGGCGCTGCGCCGAGGCCACGGCGACGGCGGGCCCGGCTCCACGGGCCTGGGCCTGGACATCGTGCGGCGGGTGGCGGAGGCCACCGGCGGCGACGTGCGGATCGGGCGCTCGGTGCTCGGCGGGACGGAGGTACGGCTCCTGCTGTCCTCGGAGGGAGGATCCGCCGGTGGAGCGAGCCGTCGGCGCGGACACAGAGTGCGACGGGGTGTGCGCCGAAAGTCGTGATTTCTCAGCCGTTCCGTAGACCGGCCTTAAGGGAGCCATAAGTTCCCGCACGTCTGCCCGGAACGGGTGTTTCGCCGGAGTCCGCCTCGCTAGCGTGCTCCCTGTCCACGTTCCCCCTGGATCGAGGCAGGAGTGTCATGAGAAGCATCGCCGCACAGTGGCGCCGCCCGGGCGGGCGGCGGCAGCCGATCGCCGACGCGGCCGTGGCGGCGATCGTGGCGGCCGGCGGGCTGATCCTGGCCGGTACGGCGACGGCGGAGCCGGGCCCCGCGCCGTCCGCCGCGTCCGCCGCCGACCCGCCAGCCGCGGACGGCGGGGCACGGGAGGGCGCCCAGCCGCCTCCCCGCTGAACCCTCCGCCCCGGTCCCACCTGTTCCCGTCGGCCGACGGGAGCCGGCCCCCGTGAACCAGCCACCCCCCACGGCAGGCGGGGCGCAGCGGTCTCCACCCCCCACGCCCGCTGCGCCCCGCCCGCTCCGGCCGGTGTGTTCCGGTCTGGCCCGGTCAGGCCCTCCGGGCAGACCGCCCGGCCGGGTGCCTCAGTCGGCCACCGGGGCCCTCACGGCGTCCACGGCGTCCACCGCGTCCAGTGTCCCGGCCGCGGGCAGTTCGCCGGTCCGGGCGACCTCGGCGTACCACCGGGCGCTGGACTTGGGGACGCGCTCCAGGGAGTCGAAGTCCACGTACACCGTGCCGAAGCGCTTGCTGTAGCCGTACGCCCACTCGAAGTTGTCCAGCAGGGACCACAGGAAGTAGCCGCGCACGTCGGCGCCGTCGGCGATCGCCCGCCGGACGGTGTCCAGGTGGCTGTGGAGGTAGGCGATGCGGTCGGGGTCGTGGACGGCGCCGTCGGGGGACGGCTTGTCGTCGCAGGCCATGCCGTTCTCGGTGATGTAGAGCGGGATGCCGCCGGTCTCGCGGTGGTAGCGCATGAGCAGGTCGTGCAGACCGGTGGGGTCGATCGTCCAGCCCATGTCGGTGGTCTCGCCCGGGGTCTGGTGGAAGGCGATGTCCTCCGAGGCAGGCCAGGGGGACTGCTCGCCGCCGCCGTGCCCGTCCCGGCGCGGCAGCTTCCGGTCCGCGGAGGCCGAGACCAGGGTGGGGGTGTAGTAGTTGATGCCCAGGGCGTCCAGCGGCTGGTGGATGTCGGCCAGGTCGCCGTCCTTGACGAAGCTCCAGTCCGTCAGGCGCGAGGTGTCCTGGATCAGGTCCTCGTCGTACACCCCGCGCAGCATCGGGCCGTCGAAGATCCGGTTGGCCAGGGCGTCGATGCGGCGTGCGGCGTCCAGATCGGCGGGGTCGTCGGTGAGGGCCCGCACGGCGGCCGGGTTGACGCTGACGCCGATCTGCGCGCGGCCGGGGAGTGCGGCGCGCAGGGCCTGGGTGCCCAGCCCGTGGGCGAGGTTGAGGTGGTGGGCGGCGCGCAGCACGTCGGCGTGGTCGGTGCGGCCGGGGGCGTGGACGCCCGAGCCGTAGCCGAGGTAGGCCGAGCACCAGGGCTCGTTGAGGGTGGTCCAGCGCTCCACGCGGTCGCCGAGCGCGCCGGCGACCAGGGAGGCGTACTCGGCGAACCGCTCGGCGGTGGCGCGCTCCGGCCAGCCGCCGGCGTCCTCCAGCTCCTGCGGCAGGTCCCAGTGGTAGAGCGTGATCCAGGGGGTGATGCCCTTGGCCAGCAGCTCGTCCACCAGCGAGCGGTAGAAGTCCAGGCCGCGCTGGACGGCGGGGCCGCGGCCGGTGGGCTGGACGCGGGACCAGGAGATGGAGAAGCGGTAGGCGTTGAGGTTGAGGTCCGCCATGAGCTGCACGTCGTCGCGCCAGCGGTGGTAGTGGTCCACGGCCACGTCGCCGGTGTCGCCTCCGAGCACCTTGCCGGGGGTGTGGCAGAAGGTGTCCCAGATGGACGGCGTGCGGCCGTCCTCGGCGGCGGCGCCCTCGATCTGGTAGGCGGAGGTGGCCGAGCCGAACAGGAAGCCGGCGGGGAAGGAGGAATGGCTCATATGGGAGCGCTCCCATCAATGGTTGTACGGAAGGGGATGACGTGGGGGGCTGAGAGACGGGAAGGGCTGCCGGTCAGCCCTTGACCGCCCCCTGCATGATGCCGCCGACGATCTGCTTGCCGAAGACGGTCAGGATCAGCAGCAGCGGCAGGGTGCCCAGCAGTGCGCCGGCCATGATCACCGACTGGTCGGGTATGTAGCCCCGGCCCAGACCGGTCAGGGCCACCTGGACGGTCGGGTTCTGCTGGGTCAGCGCGATGATCGGCCAGAAGAAGTCGTTCCAGGCCATCACGAAGGTCAGCATGCCGAGCACGGCCATCGCGGGCCGGGCGGCGGGGAAGACCACGTGCCACACGATGCGCAGACTGCTGGCGCCGTCCACCCGCGCGGCCTCGATCAGCTCGGTCGGCAGCGCCTCCAGCAGGTACTGCCGCATGAAGAACACGCCGAAGGCGCTGACGAAGGTCGGCAGGATGACGGCCTGGAGCTGGTTGGTCCACTCCAGTTCCGCGATCGCCATGAACAGCGGCACCACGCTGAGCTGCGGCGGGACCATCATGGTGCCGATCGTCAGCATCAGCAGCAGGTTCCGGAAGCGGAACCGGAGTTTGGCGAACGCGAACCCGGCGATCGTCCCGAACAGCACGGTGCCGATCGCGATGGACCCGGCGACGATGGTGGTGTTGAGCAGCGCCAGACCCATGTTGGCGTCGGTCCAGGCGATCCCCAGGTTCTTGAAGAGGTTGCCGCCGAACCAGAAGGGCGGCGGCATCTCCGCGAGCCGGGTGTTGTTCCGGGAGGCGGCCACGGCCGTCCAGAACAGCGGGAAGAGCGCGATCGCGGTGACGAGGAAGAGCACCGCGTACGTCAGCTTGCCGCCGTGCAGCGTGCCGCCGGCGCCGCCGGCCCGTCCCCGCGCACGGGGGCGGCCGCGGCCGGTGCGGTGGCCGGCCCCGCCGGGTTCGGGTGCCGTCCGCGCGGGTGTCGCGCGGTCGGAGTCCAGCACGCTCATGAGCGCCTCCTCGCGGTCTTGCGGCCCAGCTCCCGCTTCTGCATACCGCGCGAGATCAGCCAGTTGACCAGCGCGATCAGCACCAGGATCAGGAACATCATCCAGGCGATGGCCGATGCCCGGCCCAGGTGCAGGTTGACCCAGCCCTGCTCGTACAGGTACAGGCCCAGGGTCTGGTACTGGTGGGCCGGACCGCCGCTCGCACCGCCGCCGGGGTTGAACAGCAGGGGCTCGCCGAACAGCTGTGTCGCGCCGATGGTGGAGACGACGACCGTGAACAGGATCGTCGGCCGCAGCGCGGGGATGGTGACGTGGATGAACTGCTGCCAGCGCGAGGCGCCGTCCAGCGCCGCCGACTCGTACAGGTCCTTGGGAACCGCCTGCATGGCGGCGAGGTAGATGAGGGTGTTGTAGCCGGTCCAGCGCCAGATCACGATCGCGGAGATCGCGAGGTGGGAGGTCATGCCCTCGTGCCAGTTGACGGGGTCGATCCCGACGAATCCCAGGAACCAGTTGATCATGCCGTAGTCACGGCCGAAGAGCACGACGAAGACGAGGGTCGCCGCGGCCACCGAGGTGGCGTAGGGAGCCAGCATGGCCACGCGGTAGAACGTGGCGCCGCGCAGCTTGTAGTTCAGCAGGTGGGCCAGCCCGAGCGCGATCAGCAGCTGGGGCACGGTGGAGATGATCCCGATGCTGAAGGTGTTGCGCAGGGCGTTCCAGAAGAACTCGTCCTCCAGCAGCCGGGTGAAGTTGTGCAGCCCGGCCCACTCCATGTCGGTGGGGGCCGTCAGCGACACCTTGTGCAGCGACGCCCAGCCCGTATAGAGCAGCGGGAAGAGACTGAACGCCCCGAAGAAGAGGAAGAACGGGGCGACGAAGCCGTAGGGGCTCCACTTCACGTCCCGCTGGTACCAGCGGCTGCGGCGTGCCCGCCGCCGGTCCTCGCGGGAGGAGGGGAGATGTTTGTGGCGCGGGGCCGCGCCCCCCTGCTTGACGGGGGGCGCGGACACCGGCGAACCGGTAGTGGTCACTTGTCGATCACTCGTCCAGGGCGTTGTCGACTGCCTTGGTGGCCTCTTCCCAGGCCTTGTCGGAGGACAGACCGCTGCGCTCCATCTGCAGGAGGCCGCTGCGGGTGATGTTCTCCTGGATGACCTGGTCCTTCGGGCCGACCACCTGGGTCGGGATGCCCTCGGCCGCCTTGGAGAAGATCTCACCGATGGGAGCGTCCGAGAAGTACTCGTGCGTGGCCTCGGAGACCTCGGGGGTCTCGTACGACTTCGGGGCGCTGGGGAAGCTGCCGCGCTCGGCGAAGAGCTTGGCCTGCTGGGTGGGGGCGGTCAGCCAGGCCGCGAGCTTGATCGCCTCCTCCTTGTTCTTGCCGCTCTCGGGCACTCCGAGGAAGGAGCCGCCCCAGTTGCCGGCCTTGGGCGCGGGAGCGACGTCCCACTTGCCCTCGGCCTTCTCGCCGCCCTTGTCCTGGATGTAGCCGAGCATCCAGGCGGGGCAGGAGAGCGTGGCGAAGGTGCCGTTGTTCATGGCCTTGTTCCACGAGTCCGTGAACAGCTCGTGCTTGTCGGTCATGTCCTCGGAGGCGGCCTCCGCTGCGACGTCCCAGGCCTCCTTGACGTCGGAGTTGGTCTTGTAGATGACCTCGCCCTGCTCGTCGTAGTAGCGGGTGGCGCTGGAGGAGATGGCCGCGTTGTACAGGCCGCTGGCGGAGTCGACCCACTTGACGCCCTTGGGGGCGCTGTCCATGAACTTCTTGCCGGTGTCGAGGTACTTCTGCCAGTCGCCCTCCCACAGCTTCCCGACCTCGTCGCGGTCGGTGGGCAGGCCGGCGGCCTTGAAGTGGTCCTTGCGGTAGCAGATGGCCATCGGGCCGATGTCGGTGCCCAGGCCGATGGTCTTGCCGTCGGCGGTGGTGGCCTGCTTCCACTTCCAGTCGAAGTAGTCGTCCTCGGAGACTCCGCCGGCCTTGGACAGGTCGGCGAACTTGTCCGCCTGGGTCTGGACGACCTCGGCGATGTTCGCCACCTCGATGCCCTGGATGTCGGCGAGCCCGCTGTTGCTGGCGAGGCGGGTGAGAAGCTGCGGGTAGTAGTTCTCGTTCCGCTCGACGACGCTCTGCTCGATCTTGACCTTCGGGTTGAGCTTCTCGTACTCCTCGTAGAGCCCGGCCTCCTTGAAGCCGAAGGTCCCGAAGAGACCGACGGTGATGACGGTCTTGCCCTTGCTGTCGGTTCCCCCGGCCTTCTCGCCCGAGTCGTCGTCGCTCGCGCATCCGGCGAGCAGGCTCGTGCCGATCGCCGCGGCGGCCATGAGGGCCACGGCTCGGCGGGTGGTGCGGGTCTTGCGCACTGCGTCCTCCTAGCGCCCTGACGTTTCACTCCCGGCCGTGGAAGGGTGTGGGGGACCGCGGTGACGGATGGTGCTGCGGCTCGGGCTGGAACGTGTGGGTTCTGTATGGGCCAAGTCCTTTGGGAGCGCTCCCAGACGTGATGAGTTGAAGAGTCGCGGTTCCCTGGCGCGGGTGTCAAGGGAATGGACACACTGACCCGGCGCAGTTATCCGGCTGTTAGCTTCGGTGGCTGATCGATACTGGTGCAAGGGCCGACCGGCCCTTGCGGTCGAGCCCGTACACCCTGGGGAGGCGGTCATGACAGTGAGCGGAAGGCGGGGCCAGCGGCCCACTCTGGAGCAGGTCGCCGCCTACGCGGGGGTGGGCCGCGGCACCGTCTCCCGGGTGATCAACGGCGCCGCCAACGTCAGTGACCAGACGCGCACCGCCGTCCAGCAGGCGATCGCCGAACTGGGCTACGTGCCCAACCGGGCCGCCCGGGCGCTGGCCGCGGGCAGCACCGACGCGATCGCGCTGGTCATCCCCGAGGCCGAGACCAGACTGTTCGCCGAGCCCTACTTCTCCGGCATCATCCGCGGCGTCAGCACCGAGCTCGCCGACACCGACATGCAGTTGCTGCTGACCCTGATCCGCAACCCCAAGGAACGCGACCGCTTCGCCCAGTACGTCACCGCCCACCGGGTGGACGGCGTGCTGCTGGTGTCCGTGCACGCCGACGACCCCCTG
This sequence comes from Streptomyces sp. SS8, assembly GCF_054072955.1. Lineage (NCBI taxonomy): Bacteria > Bacillati > Actinomycetota > Actinomycetes > Kitasatosporales > Streptomycetaceae > Streptomyces > Streptomyces sp. SS8. The sequence goes on along the minus strand of NZ_JBSVCZ010000001.1, from coordinate 319,073 downwards.
CCCGACCTGCTGGAGAGCATCGAGATGCCCGCCGTCCTCAGCGGCCGCCGCAGCGGCGACGAGCCGGTCGCGTACGTGGACTGCGACAACACCGGTGGCGCCCAGGCGGCCGTGGAACACCTGATCGGCCGCGGCCGGCGCGCCGTGGCCACCGTCACCGGGCCGCCGGACATGTACGTCGCCCAGTGCCGTCTCGAGGGGTACCGCGAAGCGCTGCGCGCCGCGGGCCTGCAGGAGGACGAACGGCTGGTGGCCGACGGGGACTTCACCGAGGAGGGCGGCCGCCGCGCCATGCGGGAGCTGCTGTCGCGGCGGCCGGACCTGGACGCCGTCTTCTGCGCCTCCGACGTGATGGCCGCGGGCGCCCGCGCCGTGCTGCGCGACTCTGGCCGCCGGGTGCCCGAGGACGTGGCCCTGGTCGGTTTCGACGACTCGACCGTCGCCCGCCACATGGACCCGCCGCTGACCAGCGTCCGGCAGCCGCTGGAGGAGATGGGCCGGTCGATGGCCAGGGTGCTGCTGGAGCAGATCGAGGGTCGCAAGGCGGGCCGGGAAGACCGCTCCAGCCGGGTGCTGCCGACCGAACTGGTCCGCCGCTCCTCCTCCTGACAGCCCGGTCTTCCGGCCTTCCGACGGCCCCGGCCGGTCGCGCGGGCACGGAGGTCATGTGGACACCGCGGTCGCGCGGGCACGGCGAAGGGGCCGGCCGGCGTACCGACCGGCCCCCATCGAGCCGTCCTACCGCTGTCGGGCGATCACTTCGGTGATCAGCCGATCGGCGGGTAGGCGTTGCGCAGCAGCTCCTCGAACTGGGCCTGGAACCAGTGGCCGGAGACCGGCGCGTCGGGCAGGGCGCCGGAGGGGCTGTTGCCGTTGCGGGCGTTGCCGCCGTAGCTGGGGTCGCACATCTGGTCGGCGCGCTTGCCCTCGTCGTTCGGGATGTCCTCGCTGGCCCCGTCCGACTCGCCCGGGGGCTTGATCCACGCGTAGGCGTCGATACCCGGAGCGGGCGCGGCCTTCGGCCGCTCACCGAGACCGGCCCCGGCCTGGTTGCACCAGTTGCCGGTGTGGATCCGGCGGTCGACGCGGCTGCCCTCGACGAAGGCGTCCAGGCTGGTCTTGGCCGCGGGGGCGCTGGGCCGGTTCGGGCCGCCCCAGCCGTTGCGGGAGGTGTCGATGATCACGCCGACATCGGAGCGGAAGCCGGCCCGGACGGCCTCCTGGCGGAAGGCCTGGGCGTAGGACTGCTCGTCGACGTAGCGGTTCCAGTCGACCCACTTGGACTGGCGCACGGAGGTGCCGTTCACCGAGTCGTTGATGCCGAAGTGCGGCTCCTTGAGCGCGCCGTAGTTGGCGACGTTGGCGGCGAAGCCGGCGACGTCGTCCGGAGTGGCGCCCTCGGCGTTGGCGGCCTCGAAGAGGAGGTCGGCGGAGGCGCCGAAGTTGTCGTCCCAGCCGAGCCAGCCGTGGTGGCCGATGTCGATGTAGTTGTAGACGTTGTCGAACTCGCCCAGCGTGGCCAGGTTGTAGCCGACGCCCTTGATGTAGTTGCCGTTGGCCAGCATCTCGTCGCAGTTCTCGGTGGCGGTGGGCCGGCCGCTGACGTTGGTGACCAGGTTCGGCAGCGAGTCGATCTCGACGATGTTCACGATGCGCAGGCCGGCGTACTTCGGGTCGCCGACGATCTCCGCGATCGGGTCGATGAACTCGTTCTTGTAGCGGTCGATCTCGTCGGGGCCGAGCTCGCCCTGGGAGGCCAGCGCGGCGCAGTCGCGGCCGGGCAGGTTGTAGGTCACCATCTGGAGCACGTCGGCGCCCTGCTCCAGGGCCGCGTCGAGGTGGTCGCGCAGACCCATGGTGTTCTCGCCCGCGGAGCCAGACTCGATGGCGGAGATGCGGTCCAGCCACACGGCGGTGGGCTGGTCGGCGATCGCCTCGCCGCCGCTCTCGGCGGCCTGCTCGGACCAGTCGGGGTTCACGTAGACCTGGGCGCCCTCGTAGGGGTTGTCCACGCGGTCACCGGGCGGGTCGGTCGGCTCGTCCGGCTCGTCGGGCTCATCGGGTTCGTCCGGGTCCTGGACGTCCACGTTGCAGGTGGTGCCGTTGAGCGTGAACGTCTCGGGCACGGGGTTGGAGCCGGAGTGCACGCCGTTGAACCCGAAGGTGGCGGAACCGCCGGCGGACAGCGTGGAGCTCCACGACGGAGCGCTCGCGGTCACGTGCGTGCCGTCCTGGGAGACGGTGGCGTTCCAGCCCTGACCGGCCTTCTGGCCGCTGTTGGCGTAGTCCCACTCCACCTTCCAGTTGCTCAGGGCGGAGGTGGCGTTGTTGGTCACGCTGACCGAGGCGGTGAAGCCGGAGTTCCACTCGTTGACGACCTCGTAGTCCACGGTGCAGACGGGGGCCGCCGCGGCGGTGCCCTGCATCATGCCACCCGCGCCGAGCACGCCGCCTATCAGCGCGCTGGCGGCGAGTAACGCCGTCCGGCGCCTGCGCGCCGGTTTAACGGTGCCTGTCATGCGATCTCTTCCTCTTCCTTCCGGTGTTCTCCGGATGACGACGGAGCCCAGCTCCGCGTTGGGGGTGCGGTCGTGTCACGGGTGCGAGTCCCGGACGGGGGGTCTTTCCGCCGCGGTGGGGAACGACCGCTGTCGTGGCGCGGAGCGAGACCTCGCTCCGCGCCCGTCTCCGGACACGGCCTCCCGGAGCGTGCTCCGGTATCGGTGCCCGGGGAGGAGAGGGGTCGGCCGGGCGGTACCGGCCGGCCGGTACCGCGGTGGAGGGCGGCGCGGAGCGCCGCGTTGCCGGTCAGCGCCCGAGGGCGCGGTGGGGGGTGCATGAAGCGGCTCCTGGTCGGTCGAACGCGCCGTCCCTGGCGCACGACTGTGGAAGCGCTCCCACTGGTTGAAGGAGAACGTAGCGCCAACTTCCGGTTGTGGCCAGAGTGCGTTCAGTAATTGGCGGAACGAATTTCTTCGACAGGGTCATCTCGTTCAGGCTCTTGACAGGTGTCATGTCCACCTTGACTCTTGGGAGCGCTCCCACTGGTTTCAGTTCCTCAGCCCCTGCGCCTTCGGGCGCCGCTCTCCCCACATCCCGAGCCGCGAGGAGGGAACCCCGCATGCGCGTGTTACCGGTACCGGACGTGCCGCCGAAACCCCCAAGAGGCAGGACCAGAAAACTGCTGGTCGCGGCCACCGCCGCGATCTCCCTGCCACTGGGCATGAGCTCGGCGCTCAGCGGTACGGCCCAGGCCGCGGCCCTCCAGTGCAGCGTGGACTACAGCAAGAACGACTGGGGCTCCGGCTTCACCGCGAACGTCACCGTCACCAACCGGGGTTCCGAGGCCATCGAGGGCTGGACCCTGACGTACGACTACAGCGGCAACCAGCGGCTCCAGCAGGGCTGGAACGGCCGGTGGTCGCAGTCCGGCACGACCGTCACGGTGCAGAACCCGACCTACAGCACGAGGATCGGCGCCGGCGCGGCCGTCACCGCCGGCGCCAACTTCAGCTACAGCGGCACCAACACCGACCCGACCTCCTTCTCGGTCAACGGCACCCGCTGCGGCGGCAACCTCTCCGCCCCCACCGCCACGCTGACCAGCCCCGGAGCGGGCGCGGTCTTCTCCGCGGGCGCCACCATCCCGCTGACGGCCACCGCGAGGGCCACCGAGTCCGGGGCCACCATCGAGAAGGTCGAGTTCTACAGCGACACCGAGCTGCTGGGCACCGACACCACGGCGCCCTACTCCTTCGACTGGGAAGACGTCCCGGCCGGCAACTACTCGCTCTACGCCGTCGCCCACGACTCCAACGGAATGTCGAGCGAGTCCACCCCCGTCGGCGTCGAGGTGACCGACGGCCCCGCCGTGGTCGTCACCCCGGCCCAGCTCGGCGTGCGCCAGGGGGAGACCGCCCGGTTCGCCGTCAAGCTCTCCAGGCAGCCGTCCGCGAACGTGACGGCGACGGTGGAGCGCACCAGCGGGAACACCGGTCTGTCCGTGGCCGACGGCGCCTCGCTCACCTTCACGCCCGCCAACTGGGACACCCCCCAGGAGGTGACCGTCGCCGCCGACGCCACCGGCACCGGAGCGGCGACCTTCACCATCAGCGCCCCCGGCCACGACGAGGCCGAGGTGACGGTCACCCAGCTCGCCGGCTCCGGCGAGGGAGGCGAGTACGAGGACCGCTTCCTGGAGCTCTACAACAAGATCTTCGACCCGGCCAACGGGTACTTCTCCCCGGAGGGCATCCCCTACCACTCCGTCGAGACGCTGATGGTCGAGGCCCCCGACCACGGTCACGAGACGACCTCCGAGGCGTACAGCTACCTCATCTGGCTGCAGGCCATGTACGGCAAGGTCACCGAGGACTGGGGCCCGTTCAACGAGTCGTGGCAGATCATGGAGGACTACATGATCCCCACGGCCGACGACCAGCCGACCAACAGCTTCTACGACCCCTCCAGCCCGGCCACCTACGCGGCGGAGCACCCGACCCCCGAGGACTACCCGTCGGCGATCGACGGCAACGTCCCGGTCGGCAGGGACCCGATCGCGGGCGAGCTGCGCAGCGCCTACGGCACCGACGAGATCTACGGCATGCACTGGCTGCAGGACGTGGACAACGTCTACGGCTACGGCAACGAGCCCGGTAGCGTCTGCCAGGGCGGACCGGAGTCGGACGCGCCGTCGTACATCAACACCTTCCAGCGCGGCTCGCAGGAGTCGGTGTGGGAGACCGTCCCGCAGCCCACCTGCGACGACTTCACCTTCGGCGGTGAGAACGGGTACCTCGACCTGTTCATGGACGACGACAGCTACGCCGAGCAGTGGAAGTTCACCAACGCCCCCGACGCCGACGCCCGCGCCATCCAGGCCGCCTACTGGGCCGAGACGTGGGCCGAGGAGCAGGGCAAGAAGTCCGAGATCTCCGCGACCCTGTCCAAGGCCGCGAAGATGGGCGACTACCTGCGCTACGCCTTCTTCGACAAGTACTTCAAGAAGATCGGCAACTGCACCGGTCCCACCTCCTGCCCCGCCGGCACCGGCAAGGACAGCGCGCACTACCTGCTGTCCTGGTACTACGCCTGGGGCGGCGCCACCGACACCAGCGCCGGCTGGGCCTGGCGGATCGGCAGCAGCCACAACCACTTCGGCTACCAGAACCCGATGACGGCCCACGCCCTGACCACCGTCCCGGAGCTGAGGCCCAAGGGCTCCACCGCGGTGTCGGACTGGGAGAAGAGCCTCCAGCGCCAGGTCGAGTTCTACCGCTGGCTGCAGTCCGACGAGGGCGGCATCGCCGGCGGCGCGACCAACAGCTGGGAGGGCGACTACGGCACCCCGCCGGCCGGCACCCCCACCTTCTACGGCATGTTCTACGACGAGAAGCCCGTCTACCACGACCCGCCGTCCAACCAGTGGTTCGGCATGCAGGCCTGGTCGATGGAGCGCGTCGCCGAGCTCTACCACGAGACCGGCAACGCCATGGCCGAGGAGGTCCTGGACAAGTGGGTCCCGTGGGTCCTGTCCGAGGTGACGGTCAACCCGGACGGCAACTACCAGATCCCGTCCACCCTCCAGTGGTCGGGCAAGCCCGACACCTGGAACCCCTCCAACCCCGGTGACAACTCGGACCTGCACGTGACGGTCCGCGACTACTCCACCGACGTCGGCGTCACCGCGGCCCTGGCCAAGACCCTGATGTACTACGCCGCCAAGTCCGGCGACGAGGAGGCCAGGACCACCGCCAAGGCGCTGATGGACGCCATGTGGGACCACCACCAGGACGCCATGGGCATCGCCGTGGAGGAGACCCGGACCGACTTCGAGCGGTTCGAGAACCCGGTGTACGTCCCCGAGGGCTGGACCGGCACCATGCCCAACGGCGACAGGATCGACTCCGACTCCACCTTCCTGTCGATCCGCTCCTTCTACGAGGACGATCCGCAGTTCAACAAGGTGGAGAGCTACCTGAACGGCGGCGAGGCGCCGACGTTCACCTACCACCGCTTCTGGGCCCAGGCGGACGCCGCTCTCGCCCTGGCCACCTACGCGGACCTCTTCGGCGACCAGTAGCCGCCGAGGGGGATGAAGCCGGCCCCCCGGTCCGGTCTGGTCGACGGCGGCCGCACCGGGGGCTCCCAACCCGTACCACCGGCGGCACCGGTACGAGCGGTGCCGCCGGCCGGTGACGAGCCGGAGCGGTGGTCCGTCCGTCCCCGCCTCTCCACCGCCCGGCCGCACCACCCGACGGCCGCGGCCGTCCCGCACCGGCACCCGGGAACGCACCGGGTGCCGCACGCGGGGCGGCCGCGGCCGTCTCCGGTGCCTTCCGTCGTCCTTCGCCCCTCACCGCCCTCCCGCCGCCTCCCGCCTTCTCCCGGCCCGTCGGGTCCGGGAGGTGACCGCGCGCCAGATGGGCGGCCGACGGCAGCGCCTGCCGGGTGGTTTAGTCCATTCACCTGTACGGGGATTGTCACCCGACGGACCGTCCGGGACCGCAACCGCGCCCGTGGAAAGGCGGGTTCACGCACCCGGACCCGGTCGGTGCTACGCCGTTCGGCGGCCCCGGGAGCGGCCGCGAAGATGCGAGAAGGCCCGGGCTGACGTGTCCTCACATCTATGGCACCGCCGAATGGGAGGTCGAAGCGATGGCTGGACAGGGTGGACGTCGGCAGTGGACGCCGGACCGGCGCGGACTGCTGCTGCGCGGTGCGGCGCTGGCGGCACTGGGAAGCGTCCCGTTCCTGGCGGGAAGAACCGCGGGAGCCGGGGGATGGTGGCCGGGCGGCGACGCCGCCCCGGTGGCCTTCTCGGCCGGGCAGGAGACGTCCCTGGGGCGCTGGTCCCGGCCGGTGATGGGGGACTACCGGGTCTCGGCCGCCTACGGCATCCCCGGCAACTGGCAGGCGGGCCATCACACGGGCATCGACTTCGCGATGCCCGTCGGCACCCCCGTCTACGCGGTCGGCGCCGGCTCGGTGGTCTTCGCCGGCGAGGCCGGCGCCTACGGGAAGGCGGTGACGGTCGGGATGGACGACGGCTACTACGCCCTCTACGCCCATCTGTCGCGGATCTCGGTGAACGGCGGGGAACGGGTGAAGGCCGGCAGCCCGGTGGGCAGCTCGGGGGCCACGGGCCGGGTCACCGGCCCCCACCTCCACTTCGAGGTGCGCAGCAAACGCGGCTACGGCTCGGACGTCGACCCCGTCGCCTACCTGGCCCGGCGCGGGGTGCAGCTGCTGTGACCCGCGCCGCGCCCCCGGGGCGCGGGCCCCGCCGTGTACCCGCCGTGTCTCCGTGATGCCCGGAGACACGGCGGCCCGGAGGCCTGGCGGACGACGAAGGCCCGGTCCGCTTCCGCGGACCGGGCCTTGATCGTTCAGGGTGAGTAACGGGACTCGAACCCGCGACATCCTGGACCACAACCAGGTGCTCTACCAGCTGAGCTATACCCACCATGACCGGCGCTCGTGGTGCTTTCCGCACCGGCCGATAAGAGTGTACAGGGTCGTGGACCCTGCCCGCGCACCCTTATCCCGTGTGGCCCCGCGCCGACGCCGGGGGGAGCGCCGGGGGAGCGCTGCGGGGCCGGGCGCCTCAGTCCGCGGCCGGCAGCACGTGCCGGGCCGCGATCCTCCGCGCCGTCTCCGAGTCCGGGCCGGGCCCGGGGACGAAGACCGCCTCGCGGTAGTAGCGCAGTTCCGCGATGGACTCCCTGATGTCCGCCAGCGCCCGGTGGTTGCCGCTCTTCTCCGGGCTGTTGTAGTACGCCTTCGGATACCAGCGCCGGGCCAGCTCCTTGATCGAGGAGACGTCGACGATCCGGTAGTGGAGGTACTCCTCCAGCGTCGGCATGTCGCGCATCAGGAAGCCGCGGTCGGTCCCGACGGAGTTTCCGCACAGCGGAGCCCGGCCGGGCTCGGGGACGTACTTCCCGACGTACTCCAGGACCCGCTGTTCGGCGTCCTCCAGCGTGGTGCCCCCGGCCAGCTCGTCGAGCAGGCCGGAGGCGGTGTGCATCTCGCGGACGACGTCGGGCATGGTGTCCAGCGCCTCGGCGGGCGGGCGGATCACGATGTCCACCCCGTCACCGAGCACGTTCAGCTCCGAGTCGGTGACCAGCGCGGCCACCTCGATGAGAGCGTCTTCGGACAGCGAGAGCCCGGTCATCTCGCAGTCGATCCACACCATGCGATCGTTCATGCGCCCCAGCCTACGGGGCCCGGCCGGGCGTACGGCCCCGCTGGGAGGGCAGCCGGGGGGTGTAGGTGTCGGATTCCGGTTTGCCGTGCTCGCCCCGTACGGCACGCTCCGTCCGGTCGGTGCGCTCTCCCCGGTTCCCCCGGTCTTTCTGATCCCCTCCGTCCCCCCTGTCCCCTCTTTCTCCTCTCTCCGGGCGCACGGTGTGGGCCGTGCCGTTCGCGGTGGACTCGGTCCCGTCCTGCTCGGCGCGCGTCTCCGGGGCGCGCTCCCCGCCGCCCTCCGGTCTGCCGGTGCGTGCCCGGTAGGCCGCCCGGTACGCCGCCGGCGAGGCGCCGAGCTGCCGCCGGAAGTGCCCGCGCAGCGCGACCGGCGAGCGGAAGCCGCAGCGTCCGGCGACCTCGTCGACCGAGTAGTCGGAGGTCTCCAGCAGCCGCTGCGCCTGGAGCACCCGCTGGGTGATCAGCCACTGCAGCGGCGCGCTGCCGGTCAGCGAGCGGAACCGGCGGTCGAAGGTCCGCCGGCTCATGTAGGCCCGCGCGGCGAGCGTCTCCACGTCGAACTGCTCATGGAGGTGCTCCAGGGCCCAGGCCACGACCTCGGCGAGCGGGTCGGTGCCGATCTCCTCGGGTAAAGACCTGTCCAGGTAGCGCTCCTGACCGCCGTTGCCGCGCCGGGGCGGTACGACGAGGCGGCGGGCCAGGGCTCCCGCCGCCTCGGCGCCGTGGTCGGTGCGCACCACGTGCAGGCACAGGTCGATACCCGCCGCCGTGCCGGCGGAGGTGAGGATGTCCCCGTCGTCCACGAACAGCTCGCGCGGGTCGACGTGGACGGCCGGGTACCGCTTGGCCAGTGTCGGCGCGTACATCCAGTGCGTCGTCGCGGGGCGGCCGTCGAGCAGCCCCGCCGCGGCGAGCACGAACGCGCCCGTGCACAGGCCTATGATCCGCGCCCCCTCCTCGTGCGCCCGCCGCAGGGCGTCGAGGGCCGCGGAGGGCGGCGGCTGGGTGATGGAACGCCAGGCGGGCACGACGATCGTGCCCGCCCGGGAGAGCGCCTCCAGGCCGTACGGAGCGGTCAACTCCAGGCCTCCCGTGGTGCGCAGGGGTCCCTCTTCGCCCGCGCACACCAGAAGGCGGTAGCGGGGAACGCCGGCGTCCTGCCGGTCGATGCCGAAGACGGACAGCGGGATGGAGCTCTCGAAGATCGGGCCGCCGCCGAAGAGCAGTACGGCGACGATCTCGCGGCGGCGGCGCGCGGCCAGCTTGCGCGTCGTCCCAGGGCCGTGCGGTGGCTCCTGGCTCATGGAACTAAGCCCCCCTCAGTCGTCGCGTCCTTCCGGTCCTGCACGTTTCCCCCGCCGTGGTTAGCCAAGATCGAATCTACTGTGTCTGTCGAGGCTGACGGGACAAGTTCACCACTCACTGCTATGTCGACATGACAACTTGGCGTGAAGCGTTCGATCACGAAGCGTTCCACTCGTCGGCGCCCCTGGGAAGAACGCCTCGCTCCGTGGCCGTCTGTCCGCGGGGTGCACTTGTTCGCCTCGATTCTCCCCGCTCTGGTGGGCGGTGCGGGGTCAGCCTCTGGCAAGTTGTGTACCACGGCTGGAAGTTGGCCGAAAAGCGCGGGGGCTCAGAAAGCGGCGACCGGGGCTTCGAGGGCGTGCGCCGCGTATCCGGGGGCGGACGGGAGCTGGTGTCATCTGCTTCCGTGCGCCCCTGTGCGCCCCATGTCGGCGCGGTCGCGACGCTCCCGCTCCATCCGGGCGCGGGCCCGTGCGCGGTCTGCCGGAGGGGCCTGTCGGAGGGACCTGCCGGAAGGGGGCCGGGGAGCTGTCCCGGGCGGTCCGGGAGAGGCGCCGGGGCGGCGCGGAGGCGGCGCGGGGCCGCCCCGGCATTGCGCAACGCCTGCCGCTCCGGCATGCTGCACCGGCAGTGACCGCAGCCTCTGGGCAAGGGGGGAGTGCCGTCGTACCCTCAGGGGTATGGGCTGAGGAACATGCTTCCAGGACGTACTCCTAGGCACACGTGACGTAACCGATGGCTGGACACGAGATCCCCGACCCCGCGGACCGCAAGCGGCTCGCCGATCCGGAGGCGACGCCCCGGGCGGCGGACGAGACACGCCACTCCTGCGATCCGGCGTTCCGGCACGGGGTCGTGGTCGGATTCGACGGCTCGGTCTCCAGCGAGCGGGCCCTGGCCTACGCCATCGGCATGGCGAGGCGCTCCGACTCCGGTCTGATCATCGTCCATGTCGCCAACCGGCTTCCGACGACCGTGTGGGCGGGCTGCGAGCCGCCGGTCTTCGTCGACGTCCCCGACCACCGCACCGAGGTGCTGGGTCTGGAGCTGGCCTGCGCGGACCATCTGTCCGAGGTCCCCTGGATCCTCGTCGAGCGCGGCGGCGACATCTGTCACGAGCTGGAGGAGGTCGGCTGCGAGTACGAGGCCGACGCCATCGTCGTGGGCTCCACGCACGGCCTCGTCGGCCGGTTCTTCGGTTCGGTCGCGGGCCGCCTCGCCCGCCGCGCGCGGCGCCCGGTCGTCGTCATCCCCTAGCGGCCGGCCCGCCGCGCCCCGCCAACTCACGCCGAACCAGGGGCATTCGGCGAATCCACTCGCGCCCGGAGGTGGATTGTTCGCTTGTGACGGGCATACAGACAGCATCATGCCGCCGCGCGGGAAGTGACGGTCCCGCGCCGGCGGCCCGCCGCCGGCGTGATGGGCGACGCCGGCGCAGGGAGGCGGTCCCCTCGTGCGCCTGGTGGCACGCACGAGGGGACCGCCCGCGTGTTCCGCCGCTCGCCGCGCCGGCTACTCCACCGTCACTGACTTCGCCAGGTTGCGGGGCTTGTCGATGTCGCGCCCCAGGGCCAGGGCCGTGTGGTAGGCGAGGAGCTGGAGCGGGACACCCAGCAGGATCGGATCCAGCTCCACCTCGTTGCGCGGCACCACGATCGTGTGCTCGGCCTTCTCCTGCCCGGAGTGGGCCACGGCCAGGATGCGGCCGCCGCGGGCCCGGACCTCCTCCAGGGTGGCGCGGTTCTTCTCCAGCAGCTCGTCCTCGGGCAGCACCGCCACGGTCGGCACGGCGGGCTCGATCAGGGCCAGCGGGCCGTGCTTGAGCTCGGAGGCCGGGTAGGCCTCGGCGTGGATGTAGGAGACCTCCTTGAGCTTCAGGGACGCCTCACGCGCCACCGGGTAGCCGCGCACCCGGCCGACGAACATCATCGACCTCGCGTCCGCGTACTCCCGCGCCAGCTTCGCGATCTCCTCCTCCTTCTCCAGGATCTCGGCGATCTGGCCGGGCAGCCTGCGCAGACCGTCGATGATCCGCCGGCCGTCGGCCACCGACAGGTCGCGGATGCGGCCCAGGTGCAGGGCGAGCAGCGCGAAGGCGACGGCGGTGTTGGTGAAGCACTTGGTGGACACCACGCACACCTCCGGCCCGGCGTGCACGTACACGCCGCCGTCGGTCTCGCGGGCGATGGCCGAGCCGACGACGTTGACCACGCCCAGCACCCGCGCGCCCTTGCGCCGCAGCTCCTGGACGGCGGCCAGGGTGTCGTAGGTCTCCCCGGACTGGCTGACGGCGATGTAGAGGGTGTCGGGGTCCACCACCGGGTTGCGGTAGCGGAACTCGCTGGCGGGCTCGGCGTCGGCGGGAACCCGGGCCAGCTCCTCGATCAGCTGGGCGCCGATCAGGCCCGCGTGGTACGCCGAGCCGCAGCCGAGGATCTTCACCCGGCGCACCCCGCGGGCCTCGCGGGCGTCGAGGTTGAGGCCGTCGAGGCGGACGGTGGCGAAGCGGTCGTCGATCCGGCCGCGCAGCACCCGGTCCACGGCGTCGGGCTGCTCGGAGATCTCCTTGTGCATATAGGTGTCGTGGCCGCCCATGTCGTAGGACTGCGCCTCCCACTCCACCGTCGTGGGGACGGCGGAGGTGCGGCTGCCCTCGGTGGTGTAGGTGCGGTAGTCGCCGGCCTTGACGGTGGCCATCTCGCCGTCCTCCAGGGTGACCACCTGGCGGGTGTGGGAGACCAGGGCGGCCACGTCGGAGGCGACGAACATCTCGTGCTCGCCGATGCCGAGCACCACCGGCGAGCCGTTGCGGGCCACGACGATGCGGTCGGGGAAGTCGGCGTGCAGGACGGCGATGCCGTAGGTGCCCTCGATGTGACGCAGCGCCTCGCGGACCCGCTCCTCCAGTGTCGGGGCCTGCGAGCGGCCGACGAGGTGGGCGAGGACCTCGGTGTCGGTCTCGGAGGCGAACTCCACGCCCTCGGCGGTCAGCCTCGCGCGCAGCTCCTCGGCGTTGTCGACGATGCCGTTGTGGACGACGGCCACCCGGCCGCCGGTGTCCCGGTGCGGGTGCGCGTTCTCGTCGCTGGGGGCGCCGTGGGTGGCCCAGCGGGTGTGGGCGATGCCGGTGGTGCCCGCGAAGCGCTCGGGCAGGCGCGACTCCAGCTCGCGTACGCGGCCCTTGGCCTTGACCGTGCGCAGCCCCGCCGCCCGGCCGGTGCCGCTGCCGTGGACGGCGATACCGGCGGAGTCGTAGCCCCGGTACTCCAGGCGCTGGAGGCCCTCCAGCAGCAGCGGGGCGGCTTCACGCCCGCCGATGTATCCCACGATTCCGCACATACGGGTCCTCGGTTTCTCGGATGGGTTCGGTTCAGGCGTCCGGTTCACGGCCGCCCGGTCTCCGGAGGGCTCCCGGGGGCGCCCGCGCCGCCGGTGGCCGTCAGCCGTAGACGATGCGGCGCAGCTGCCGCAGCGAGAGTCCGGGCGGGGCCACCGCGCGGTGCGGCAGCTCGGCCGCGATCCGCTCGAAGATCTCCTGGTTCGCCAGCCCCCGGGACTGCAGCTCGCGGTGGCGGCGGCGCACGAACTCCTCGACGGTCTCGTCGAAGTACGCCAGGACGTCCAGGACCACCCGGGCCGCCTCGCCGCGCCGCAGCGGCGTGGAGCGTACGAGGTGGTCCACGAGGTCGTCATGGGCCGAGGGGTGTTCGAGCACTCGTAGATACTGAGGCCCGCGCTCTCCCTTGTGCAAGAAATCTGCCCGATATCGGGCAGGGGTGAGGCGAAAGGGTGTGGAGTCGGAGCCGGGGAACGGCCCGGTGGCCGCCGGGCCACCGCCTCCCGCCGTCAGAAGCGGCGCAGTACGGCCTGCTTGGCCGCGGTGAACTCCTCCTCGGTGAGCACTCCCTCCCGGCGCAGCTCGCCCAGCTCACGCAGCCGCCGCAGCAGGACGTCGTGGCCGTCCCCCTCGGGGCCGGGGTCTTTCCCTGAACCGGAACCGGAACCGGAGCCGGTCCCGGGGCGCGGGCCGTCCGAGGGCGGCAGGGCGGGTGCGGACGCGGGGGCCGACGGGTGCGGCAGCCGGGCGGTGACGGCGGCGGCCAGCAGCACCGAGCTGACGTCCTTCGCCTGCCGCACTCCCCACAGCACCAGGCAGTTCGGGTCGTGGTCGGGCTTGAGGACGGCGTGTGAGCCCTTGGGGCGGAAGCGCAGGAAGCCGTTCTCCAGCCCGACCGCCGGGGACCACTCCACACCCGCCAGCTCGTGCAGCGCGAGCGTCCGCGGGCCGGCGGAGGACTTGCTCCCCTCGGCCACCCAGTTCCAGTCGATCCGCACCAGATCCCCGTCGAAGGAGGCCGTGCCGTCGGTGCCCTGCACCGTCAGCGGCACCGGCGGACCGGGCAGCAGATAGCGGTCGCACGGCTCGGCGACGGGGATCTGCTCCAGCAGCAGGGCGTTGCGCAGCTCGTCCGCGAAGTACTCGGCGACTCCGGAGCGGTCCGGCTCCACCTCGAGGCTGTACGGGTCGGCGGCGTCGGGCAGCCGTCCGCCGGCGGCCTGGAGGAGCGGATCGGCGCCGTGCCGCAGCCGCAGCCTCAACCGCCCGGCCCTGCGGCCGGGCTCGTACGCGATCCCCGACACCGCCTCCAGCGGCACCGCCACCTCGCCCAGCAGCCTCCGCAGTCTGTGCACGCTCTTGTGGTGCCCCGGCACGACGCGCACCGTGCCGCCGTCGAACGTCCAGTTCCCCGCCCGCTGGAGTATCTCGGTCATGCGGCGATTGTCCCAGCCGCCGGACCGGGCCCCGCCCCTCGGCGCCGGTGCGCGCCGGCCGCGGTGTCCGTCAGTCCCAGTAGAGGCCGCGCAGACGTGAGGTGGTGATGGTCACCGGGGCGTCGTCGTCCGGATCGGCGGGGTAGTAGGCGGCCTCGAAGCGCAGCTTCTCGCCGCGCGCGATGCTGCCGGAGTGGTGGAAGTCGGCGAAGGTCTTCCCCGCGGTTCCGATGCGCTCGATGATCCCGGACTCCCAGCGGGTGCCGTCCGCCCGCAGGTGGTAGAAGCGGCCCTGGAGCGTGGACCCGGCCGGGAGGGCGGCGGTGAGGTGAGCCATCATCTGGTAGCGCGTCGCGCCGGTCAGGATGTCGGTGCCCTTGATGTCGAGGGTCTGCCACCGCCGGGGGGCGAGCCGGATGTCGCTGGTCTGGTATTCGCCGATCACCTTGGGCACGTCGTCCTCCTCGCCCTGGTTCCAGCCGGGGCTGTGGGTCAGGCGCTCGCGTACGCGGGCGCGCATCGTGTTCATGGAGAAACCGCGCGGGTCGACCTTGCCGGGCTGCCACTCGAGGTGTCCGATCACGGACTCGGCCTTCCAGCCGTGGTGGCGGCAGAGCGCGGCCGCGGCGCGTTCGATGGCGTCCAGCTGGGCCGCGGGCCAGGGGTCGCGGCCGTCGCCGAGGTTCTCGCACTCGAAGCCGTAGAAGTGGCGGTTGCCGTCGGTGTTCGCCTCGTTGTCCGGTGGGAGGGGTCTTTCGGCGATGACGGCGCGCAGGACGTCGTCGTCGCCCATGCCGGCGTGGTTGGCGCGCCCGTGGCCGACCAGGTGGACCCGCCCGTCCTTGGTGATCACTCCGTGGCACAGCGGGCCCGGGAGCGTCGAGTACCCGGTGCGGCAGATCTCGACCGTCCGGGCCGACCCGGAGGTCACGGTGTGGTGGACCATCACACCGTGCACCGGCCCCCACGGGCCCTTGTGGTTGCGGTTGTGCGTGCGCCAGCTGCCGACCTCGACGACCCTGAGCCCCTCTTTCTTGAGCGCGGCGACGAGTGCGCTCGCGCCGATGGGAGTAGCCATGTGTGTTCTCCCGACTACTTCTGGTGAGGTGCCTGCTCTCTTTCCTTACCCACTCCGGCGGGTGAGTCCGAAGGAGTGGCCATGATTTTTTGCCCCCCGCCGTCTCCCCCGGGGGCGCGGCCTCGCTCGTCCGCGGGCGGGGGACTGTTCGACCCGAAGGGGCGAACAGTGTTAAGAATGGGCATGTGATCGGACTTTCCGTCCGATCTCGGTAATCACCGCGCCGACTGCTCGGTGCCCGGCGTCCACCGGCGAAGCGGCAGGGGGGCGGGAGAACGAAGGGCGGGGATTCCGGGGAGATGACGAGACGACCGCCGAAGCGGCACCCGGGCTCGCTGCTGGGCGTGCGCAGTCTGGCGGGCCAGGTGTTCGTCCTCCAGGCCGTCCTCGTCCTCCTGCTCGTCGTCGCGGCCGTCACGGCCCTGGTGGTGCAGGCGCGCAACGACAGCACGCGGGAGGCGCGCAACCGGTCGGTCGCGGTCGCCGAGGGGTTCGCCGGGGCGCCCGGACTCCCCGCGGCGCTCAGGAGCGAGGACCCCACCGCGCGGCTCCAGCCGCTCGCCGAGGGTGTCAGAGAACGGTCCGGCGTGGACTTCCTCGTGGTGACGGACACCGACGGCATCCGCTACACCCACCCCAAACCGGACCGGATCGGGAAGAAGTTCGTCGGCACCGTCGAGCCCGCGCTGCGCGGCGAGGTCGTCACCGAGGAGATCGTCGGCACCATCGGCCCCCTGGTGCAGGCGGTGGTCCCCGTCCGGGACGCGGACGGGGACATCGTGGGCCTGGTCTCCGCGGGCATCACCGTCGAGAGTGTCGAGGGCACCGCCGGCGGCCAGTTCCCGCTGCTCTTCGGCGCCTCCGCGGGAGCGCTGCTGCTGTCCATGGCGGGCACGGCGGTGGTCAGCCGGCGGCTGCTGCGCCAGACCCGCGGTCTGGGGCCCGGCGAGATGACCCGCATGTACGAGCACCACGACGCCGTACTGCACGCCGTCCGGGAGGGCGTGCTGATCGCCGGCGCCGACGGCCGGCTGGTGCTCGCCAACGACGAGGCGCGCCGGCTGCTGGACCTGCCACCGGACGCCGAGGGCCGCCCCGTCGCCGCTCTCGGCCTCCCACCGCCCCTGGGCGGGCTGCTGGCCTCCGGGCGGGTGGCCGTCGACGAGGTCCACATGGCCGGGGAGCGGATGCTGGCCGTCAACCAGCAGCCCGTCGACCGCTACGGAGCCCCGTCGGGCAGTGTGGCGACGTTCCGGGACACCACCGAGATGCGGGTGCTCTCCGAGCGCGCCGAGGCGGCGGGCCGCAGGCTGCGGCTGCTGTACGACGCGGGGACGGGCATCGGCACCACCCTGGACATGGTGCGCACCGCCGAGGCACTGGCACAGGCCGCCGTGCCCCGGCTGGCCGACTTCGTCACCGTCGACCTGGCCGAACCGGTGCTGCGGGGGGAGGAACCCGCCGGCGAGGCGGTGGAGATGCGCCGTGTGGCCGCCGCCGGGATCCGGGAGGTCCCCTCCTTCTACGCAAGGGGGGACCTCATCAGGTTCGCCCCCTCCACCCCGCAGGCACAGGGCTACGGGACGGGGCGGGCGGTGCTGGAGGCCGACCTGACCGGCGCCCCCGGCTGGCAGGCGCAGGACCCCGAACGCAGCCGGGGGATCATGGAGGAGGGCGTCCACTCCCTGATCACGGCCCCCCTCCGGGCGCGCGGCATCGTTCTGGGACTGGTCACCTTCTGGCGCTCGGAGAAGCCCGAGCCGTTCGACGGCGACGACCTGTCCCTGGCCGAGGAACTGGTGGCCCGGGCCGCGGTCGCCGTCGACAACGCCCGCCGGTACACGCGCGAGCACACCATGGCCGCCGCGCTCCAGCGCAGCCTGCTGCCGCGGGCCCTGCCCAAGCAGGACGCGCTGGACGTCGCCTACCGCTATCTGCCCGCCCACTCGGGGGTGGGCGGCGACTGGTTCGACGTGATCCCGCTGTCCGGCGCCCGGGTGGCGCTGGTGGTCGGTGACGTGGTCGGCCACGGCCTGCACGCGGCCGCCACCATGGGGCGGCTGCGGACCGCCGTCCACAACTTCTCCGCCCTGGACCTGCCGCCCGACGAGATCATCGGGCACCTCGACGAACTGGTGAGCCGGAGCGACCAGGAGGGGGACGACGGGGACGGGACGCCGGACGACATCCACGGGATGATGGGCGCCACCTGCCTGTATGCGATCTACGACCCGGCCTCCCGGCGCTGCGTCATGGCCCGGGCCGGGCATCCGCCTCCCGCGGTCGTCCGTCCCGACGGCACGGTGGAGTTCCCCGACACGCCCGTGAGCGCCCCTCTCGGGCTGGGGGCGCCGCCCTACGAGTCGGCCGAGATCGAGCTGGCCGAGGGCAGTCGGCTGGTGCTGTACACGGACGGGCTGGTGGAGGACCGGGCGCGTGACATCGACGCGGGGCTGGACCTGCTGGCGCGGGCCCTGGCCGGGGCCGACCGCTCCCCGGAGGAGACCTGCGACGCGGTGACCGGGGCGATGCTGGCCGAGCGCCCGCGCGACGACATCGCCCTGCTCGTCGCGCGTACCCGGGCCCTGGCCGCCGACCGGACGGCCTCCTGGGACGTGCCCTCCGACCCCGCCGCGGTCTCCGCCGTACGGGAGGAGGTCGCGCGGCGGCTGGCCGACTGGGGGCTGGAGGAGGCGGCCTTCACCACCGAGCTGATCCTCAGCGAGCTGGTCACCAACGCTATCCGGCACGCCACCGGGCCGGTGCGGGTCAGGCTGCTCAGGGTGGAGCGCAGCCTGATCTGCGAGGTCTCCGACACCAGCAGCACCTCGCCGCACCTGCGCCGCGCGGCGACGACGGACGAGGGCGGGCGGGGGCTGTTCCTGGTGGCGCAGCTCTCCGAGCGCTGGGGCACCCGGTACACCGGGACCGGGAAGGTCATCTGGGCCGAGCAGCACCTGCCCCCGGCCTGACCGGTCCGACAAGAACGGGCCGGCCCGGCCCCGTCGGACCGGTCAGGCCGGAGGCGCGGGGCCCGGCGGGGTGGGGCCGCCGTCGCCGGCACCTCCGCCCCATCCCGCCGGGTCTCCAAGCCCGGCCCGCCCGGCCCGCGCCCGATCAGGAGGCGGGAACGCCCAGTTCGCGGGCGATCAGCATGCGCTGGACCTCGCTGGTGCCCTCGCCGATCTCCAGGATCTTCGAGTCCCGCCACATACGGGCCACCGGGTACTCGTTCATGAAGCCGTAGCCGCCGTGGATCTGGGTGGCCTCGCGGGCGTTGGTGACCGCGATCTCCGAGGAGTACAGCTTGGCGATGGCCGCCTCCTTCTTGAACGGCTCGCCCGCCAGCAGCCGGGAGGCCGCGTCGCGCCAGGCGATACGGGCGGTGTGGGCGCGCATCTCCATGTCGGCCAGCTTGAACTGGATGGCCTGGTTGGCGCCGATGGGGCGGCCGAAGGCGTGGCGCTCCCCGGCGTACCGCACCGACTCGTCCACACAGCCCTGGGCCAGGCCGGTGGCCAGCGCGGAGATGGCGATGCGACCCTCGTCCAGGATGCGCAGGAACTGGGCGTAACCGCGGCCCTCCTCGCCCAGCAGGTTGGCGGCCGGGACCCGGACGTCGGAGAAGGACAGCTCGCGGGTGTCCGAGGCGTTCCAGCCGACCTTGGAGTAGGGCGCGGCGACGGTGAAGCCCGGGGTGCCGGAGGGGACGATGATCGAGGAGATCTCCGGGCGGCCGTCGGGCTTCCGGCCGGTGACGGCGGTGACGGTGACCAGGCCGGTGATGTCGGTGCCGGAGTTGGTGATGAAGCACTTGGTGCCGTTGATGACCCACTCGTCGCCGTCGCGCACGGCGGTGGTGCGGGTGCCGCCCGCGTCCGAGCCGCAGTCGGGCTCGGTCAGGCCGAAGGCACCGAGCATCTCGCCCGAGCACAGCTTCGGCAGCCACTGGCGCTTCTGCTCCTCGGTGCCGAAGCGGTAGACCGGCATGGCGCCCAGCGAGACGGCGGCCTCCAGGGTGATGGCGACCGAGGAGTCCACCCGGGCCAGCTCCTCCAGCGCCAGGCACAGGGCGAGGTAGTCGCCGCCCATGCCGCCGTATTCCTCGGGGAAGGGCAGGCCGAACAGGCCCATGCGGCCCATCTCGCGGACGATCTCGTAGGGGAACTCGTGGTTCTCGTAGAACTCCCCGATCTTCGGCGCGATGACGTCGTGAGCGAACTCCTCGACGGTGCGGCGCAGTTCCTCGTGCTCGGGGGAGAGGCGGTGGTCAAGGGACATGGGTGTCACTGCTCCTTGTGGGAGTCGCGGGAGACCTGGGTGCCGGGGGTGTCCTGGGTGCCGGGGGTGTCCCGGTCTCCCTGGGAGGAGAGGGCGCGGACCGTGCGGGACGGGCTGGGCCGGCCCAGCCGCTCGGCCATCCACGCACTGGTGGCGGTGAGGCGGCCGAGGTCGACCCCGGTGTCGATGCCGAGGCCGTGCAGCATCCACACCAGGTCCTCGGTGGCGAGATTGCCCGTGGCGCTCCTGGCGTACGGGCAGCCGCCGAGCCCACCGGCGGAGGCGTCCACGGTGGTGACGCCGTGCCGGAGGGCGGCCAGGGTGTTGGACAGGGCCTGGCCGTAGGTGTCGTGGAAGTGGACGGCGAGGCGGCCGGTGGGCACGCCCGCCTCGTTCAGAGCCGTCAGCAGGGCGGTGACATGGCCCGGGGTGGCCACGCCGATGGTGTCGCCCAGGCTCAGCTCGTCGCAGCCGAGGTCGAGCAGGCGGCGGCAGACACCGGCCACCTGGGCGATGGGCACCGGCCCCTCCCACGGGTCGCCGAAGCACATCGACAGATAGCCGCGCACCCCGGCGCCCGCCTCCCTGGCGCGGGCGACCACCGGCTCGAACATCGCCAGGGCCTCGTCGACGGTGCGGTTGAGGTTGGCCCTGGCGAAGGACTCGGTGGCGCTGCCGAAGACGGCGATCTCGCGGACACCGAGAGCCAGCGCCCGCTCCAGGCCGCGCTCGTTGGGCACCAGCACCGGCAGCCGTACGGCGTCGGCGCCCGCCCGGCCGGTGAGATCGGCCACGGCCGGGAACAGCTCCTCGGCGTCCGCCAGCTGGGGTACCCACTTGGGGTGCACGAAACTGGTCGCCTCGATGGTGCGCAGCCCGGCGTCGGCGAGCCGGCGGATGAACTCCGCCTTCACCTCGACGGGCACGGTCGACGGCTCGTTCTGCAGCCCGTCGCGCGCGCCCACCTCGTGAATGCGGACACGGTCCGGAAGCCCTTCGGCCGGAACGGCCATGGGCAGACCCTCGATCATCGCGCGGCCTCCTTCTCGGAGTTCCCGGGCTTTCCGGGCCCCCCGGACTCCTCCGGCCCCTCCGACGGCGCGGAGTCCTTCGGCTCGACGACGGCGAGCACCTGGTCCATGGCGACCGTGCTGCCCGCGGTGACGTCCAGCTCGGTGACGACCCCGTCGTAGGGAGCGGCGATGACGTGCTCCATCTTCATCGCCTCCACCACCAGCAGGCTCTGGCCGGCGGTGACCTCCTCGCCGACGGCCGCCTTGACGACGGTGACCGTGCCGGGCATCGGCGCGGTCAGCGCGTCGGCGCCGTGCGCGCCCGGGCCGCCCCGCAGGGCCGCCTCGACCGGGTCGTGGTCGGCCAGGTGCCAGCTCTGCCCGTCGCGGCCGAGCCAGCGGCTGCCGCCGAAGCGGGCATGGGCGAAGGAGTGGGTCACCCCGTCCCAGGTCAGCAGCGCGCGACCGGAACCCTCACCGGAATCCCCATCGCTCTGCGACCGCAGTGCGGCGCTCACCGGACCGGCGTCCCCGATACGGACCTCGGCGGCACCGGCCCGCCCGCGCACCCGCACGGCCACCGGCTCGTGGCCCGGTATCCGCAGATGGTGCACCGTCCAGGCGGGCTCACCGCCCAGCCGCCAGCCGGTCGGCGCGGAGAACGGGTCCGTCCAGCCGGACGGGCCGCCGTCGGCGGGGGCGGAGGAGGCGGAGGGCTCCAGAGCGGCGTGCCGCAGCAGCGCCGCCGCCGCGTACACCTCGTCGGGCACGGCCGAGGGCAGCAGCGAGGCGGCGTCGCGGTCCACCAGACCGGTGTCCAGCTCCCCGGAGACCACCGCCGGATGGGCCAGCAGGGCGTGCAGGAACGCGGTATTGGTGTCCACGCCCAGCACGGTCGTCTCCGCCAGTGCCGAGCGCAGCCGCCGCAGCGCGGAGGCCCGGTCCGGGCCGTGGGCGATCACCTTGGCGAGCATCGGGTCGTAGACCGTGCCCACCTCGGTGCCCCGCGCGAGCCCGGAGTCCGTGCGGACGCCCTCGCCCGAGGGCTCCGACAGCAGGTGGACGGTGCCGGCCGAGGGCAGGAAGTCCACCTTCTCTCCGGTGGCGCGCGCAGTCTCCGCGCAGATGCGGGCCTCCACCGCGTGTCCGGTCAGACGGACGTCCTCCTGGCCGAAGGCCAGCGGCTCGCCGGCCGCCACCCGAAGCTGCCACTCCACCAGGTCCAGGCCGGTGATCAGCTCCGTCACCGGGTGCTCGACCTGGAGGCGGGTGTTCATCTCCATGAAGCAGTAGGCGGCCGGATCGCCGCCGGGGACGATGAACTCCACCGTGCCGGCGCCCCGGTAGCCGCAGGAGCGGGCGGCGCGTACGGCCGCCTCGCCCATCGCGGCGCGGGTGGTCTCGTCCAGCAGCGGGCTGGGCGCCTCCTCGATGATCTTCTGGTGGCGGCGCTGGAGGCTGCACTCGCGCTCGCCCAGGTGCACCACGGTGCCGTGGCCGTCGGCCAGGACCTGGATCTCGATGTGCCGGGGCCGGTCGATCCACCGCTCCACCAGCAGCGTGTCGTCGCCGAAGGCTCCGCGGGCCTCGCGCCGCGCGGCGGCGATCTCCTCGGCCAGCAGCGCCTCGTCGCGCACCAGCCGCATGCCCTTGCCGCCGCCTCCGGCCGAGGGCTTGAGCAGGACCGGAGTGCCGATCTCCAGTGCCGCGGCGGTCAGTTCGGCGTCGGTCAGTCCGCTGCCGCTGCTGCCGGGCACCACCGGCACCCCGGCTGCCCGCACCGTCTCCTTGGCGCGGATCTTGTCGCCCATCAGCTCGATGGCGTCGGCTGGCGGGCCGACGAAGACCATCCCGGCCGCCTCCACCGCGCGGGCGAAGGCGGCGTTCTCGGCGAGGAATCCGTAGCCGGGGTGGACCGCCTGGGCGCCCGTGCGCCGGGCGGCCTCCAGCAGCCTCTCGGCCGACAGATAGCTCTCGGAGGCCACCGCCGGGCCGATCCGCACCGCGGTGTCCGCCTCCCGTACGTGCCGGGCGTCGGCGTCCGCGTCGCTGAAGACGGCGACCGAGCGCACGCCCATCCGCCGCAGCGTGCGGATGACGCGGACGGCGATCTCGCCGCGGTTGGCGACCAGCACCGTGTCGAACATGGAACGCATCCCCCTCACATCCGGAAGACGCCGTAGCCGGGCGCCGCGGGGTCCTTCTCGGGCAGTGGCGCGTTCGCGCACGCGGTGAGCGCGAGGCCGAGCACCGTGCGCGTCTCCAGCGGGTCGATCACACCGTCGTCCCACAGCCGCGCGGTGGCGTAGTAGGCGTTGCCCTGGGTCTCGTACTGCTCGCGGACGGGCGCCTTGAAGGCTTCCTCCTCCTGGGCGCTCCACTCCTCGCCGCGCGCCTCCAACTGGTCGCGCTTGACGGTGGCCAGCACCGAGGCGGCCTGCTCGCCGCCCATCACCGAGATCTTGGCGTTGGGCCACATCCACATGAAGCGCGGCGAGTACGCCCGGCCGCACATCGAGTAGTTGCCCGCGCCGTAGGAGCCGCCGACGACGACCGTCAGCTTGGGCACCCGGGTGCAGGCCACGGCCGTCACCATCTTGGCGCCGTGCTTGGCGATGCCGCCCGCCTCGTACTGACGGCCCACCATGAAGCCGGAGATGTTCTGCAGGAACACCAGCGGTATGCCGCGCTGGTCGCACAGCTCGATGAAGTGCGCGCCCTTCTGGGCGGACTCGGCGAACAGGATGCCGTTGTTGGCGACGATCCCCACCGGGTGGCCGTGGATGCGGGCGAAGCCCGTCACCAGCGTCGTGCCGTACTCGGCCTTGAACTCGGCGAACCGGGAGCCGTCGACAACGCGGGCGATGACCTCGCGCACGTCGTAGGGGGTTCGCGAGTCCACCGGGACCGCGCCGTAGAGCCCGGCCGGGTCGACCTTCGGCTCCTCCACCGGCTCCACCGGCCACGGCAGCGGGCCGCGGCGGGGGAGGGTGGCCACGATCTGCCGCACGGTGCGCAGGGCGTGGGCGTCGTCCTCGGCGAGGTGGTCGGTCACACCCGAGGTGCGCGAGTGGACCTCGCCGCCGCCCAGCTCCTCGGCCGTGACGACCTCGCCGGTGGCCGCCTTCACCAGCGGCGGACCGCCCAGGAAGATCGTGCCCTGGCCGCGCACGATCACGGCCTCGTCGCTCATCGCCGGCACGTACGCGCCGCCCGCCGTGCAGGAGCCGAGGACGGCGGCGATCTGCGGGATGCCCGCGCCGGACATCCGGGCCTGGTTGTAGAAGATCCGCCCGAAGTGCTCGCGGTCGGGGAAGACCTCGTCCTGCATGGGCAGGAAGGCGCCGCCCGAATCCACCAGGTACACGCACGGCAGCCGGTTCTCCAGGGCCACCTCCTGCGCGCGCAGGTGCTTCTTGACCGTCATCGGGTAGTACGTGCCGCCCTTGACCGTGGCGTCGTTGGCGACGACCACCACCTCGCGGCCCGCCACCCGCCCGATGCCGGCGATCACGCCGGCGGCCGGGGCCTGCCCGTCGTACATCCCGTCCGCCGCGAGCGGGGCCAGCTCCAGGAAGGGGGACCCCGGATCCAGCAGGGTGTCCACCCGGTCCCGCGGCAGCAGTTTGCCGCGCGCGGTGTGCCGCGCCCGTGCCCGCTCGCCGCCGCCCAGCCGTGCCGCGGCGAGCTTCTCGCGCAGTCGCGCGGCCAGCTCGCGGTGCGCGGCCTCGTTCGCCCTCGCCGCCTCTGACGCCGGATCCACGGCGCTGACCAGCGGAGGTGCCTGCTGCATGCCCTTCGAGCCCCCTTGCTCGGTTAGTGAGCGTTAACCTCGCCATCAGGTTAACGCCCGCTAACCCGGCTGTCTACAATTCCCCTATGACGACCAGGACCGACGCCCCCACCCGCCGAGAGCAGATCCTCGGCCAGGCCGCCCGCCTGTTCGCCGAGCGCGGGTTCCACGGCGTCGGCGTGGACGAGATAGGCGCGGCGGTCGGCATCAGCGGCCCCGGCCTCTACCGCCACTTCGCGGGCAAGGACGCGATGCTCGCGGAGCTGCTGGTGGGCATCAGCGAACGGCTGTACTCCGGCGGGCGCAGGTGTCTGGCGGAGTCCGGCGAGGCCGGCTTCGCGCCGGGGGCGACGCTGGACGCGCTCATCGGCCGCCACATCGACTTCGCCCTCGACGACCGCGCCCTGATCACCCTCCACGACCGCGAGCTGGACCGGCTGCGCGACAGCGACCGCAAACTGGTGCGCCAGCTCCAGCGCCAGTACGTGGAGCTGTGGGTGGGCGTCGTGCGCCAGGTGCACCCGGAGCTGCCGGAGAAGGAGGCCCGCGCCTCCGTGCACGCCGTCTTCGGCCTGCTGAACTCCACCCCCCACCTGAGCCGCCCCTCCTCCCTGCCGGACCGCGACGCGGCGGCCGCCCTCCTGCACCGGCTGGCCCGCGGCGCCTTCGCCGCCGCGGCGGACGGGGCCGCGGGCGGTGGCCCGGACGGCGGCCCCGGCGCCCCGGCGGGCGGCGTGTACCGCGTGGACGGCGCCCCGGCGGGCGACGGGCCGCGCGCCGGGGGCTGAGCCCGGGGGCCGAGGCCCCGCCCGCGCCCGCCCCGGGCTCCGCCCGCCCCGGGCTCCGCCCGCCTCCCCTCCCGCGCGTATGACACCGCCCACAGCGGCGGACAACCGCCGGAACACCTCTGGACAGCCGATTCGACCCTTCGGTAACTTGCGTCTGAGCAAGCGCTTAGTTTTTCCGGCTAGTTTTCCGGCCCCAGGAGGCGATGACGTGCGTCGCACGGTGTTCAACGAGGACCACGAGGCGTTCCGCGAGACCATCCGCGACTTCATCGCCGCCGAGGTCGTGCCCCACTACGAGCAGTGGGAGAAGCAGGGCCACGTCCCCCGCGAGCTCTACCTCAAGCTCGGCGAGCTGGGCGTCTTCGGCATCGAGGTGCCCGAGGAGTACGGCGGCGCCGGCGAGACCAGCTTCAAGTACAGCGCCGTCATCTCCGAGGAGACCGCCCGCGCCGGCGTCAGCTTCGGCGGCTCCGGCGTCCACACCGCGCTGTGCCTGCCCTACCTGCTGAAGTACGCCAACGAGGAGCAGAAGCGGCGCTGGCTGCCGCCCTTCGTCACCGGCGAGATGATGACCGCCATCGCCATGACCGAGCCCGGCGCCGGCTCGGACCTGGCCGGCATGAAGACCACCGCGAAGCTGTCGGAGGACGGCACGCACTACATACTCAACGGCGCCAAGACCTTCATCACCGGCGGAGTCCAGGCCGACCGCGTCCTGGTCTGCTGCCGCACCGCCCCGCCGACCCCCGAGGACCGCCGCGGCGGCATCTCCATCCTGGTGGTGGACACCAGGAGCGAGGGCTACGCCGTCGGCCGCAACCTCGACAAGCTGGGCCTGAAGTCCTCCGACACCGCCGAGCTGTCCTTCACCGACGTACGTGTCCCCGTCGAGGACCTGCTCGGCGAGGAGGGCGAGGCGTTCTCCTACCTCACCCACAACCTCCCGCAGGAGCGCCTGGGCATCGCGGTCGGCGCCTACGCGCAGTCCGCCGCCGCCGTCCGCTTCGCCCAGGAGTACGTCAGGGACCGCACGGTCTTCGGCAAGCCCGTGGCCTCCTTCCAGAACACCAAGTTCGTGCTCGCCGACTGCCGGGCGGACGTGGACGCCATGCAGGCGGTCGTGGACCGCGCGCTGGACGCCCTGGACGCCGGGGAGCTGACCCCCGCCGACGCCGCCTCCGTCAAGCTGTTCACCACCGAGACCGCCGCCAAGGTCATCGACAAGTGCCTCCAGCTGCACGGCGGTTACGGCTACATGCGGGAGTACCCGATCTCGCGCCTGTACGCCGACACCCGCGTCACCCGCATCTACGGGGGCACCAGCGAGGTCATGCGGTCCATCATCGCCAAGTCGATGGGCCTGTGAGCGGCCCGGCGCGAGACGGCCGGGTACGGAACCGAGTAGAGGAAACACCCCTTCCATGAGCGACAACGGCACGGACGGGGGCGCCGGCCAGGCGCCCCCGTCCGCCCTGCTGGACCTGATCGGCCTGCTCGACCTGGAGCGGATCGACCGTGACATCTTCCGCGGCCAGAGCCGCCCGGCGGTCGTCCCCCGGGTCTTCGGCGGACAGGTGGCCGCGCAGGCGCTCGTCGCGGCCTTCCGCACCGTCCCCGACGACCGGCTCGCGCACTCGATGCACGCCTACTTCCTGCGCCCAGGCGACCCGGACGCGCCGATCGTCTACACGGCCGACCGCATCCGCGACGGGCGGTCCTTCACCACCCGCCGGGTCGTCGCCGTCCAGCACGGGCAGCCGATCTTCCACCTGTCGGCCTCCTTCCAGACCTACGAGGACGGCCTGGAGCACCAGGAGCCGATGCCGGCCGCCCCGGACCCGGAGACGCTGCCGAACTCCACCGACCTGCTGCCGCGCCACGCCCATCTGTTCAGCGACCCCGGCGTCGCCGACCGCCTCGCCGAGGCGCGGGCGGCCGTCGACCTGCGCTACGTCACCCAGCCGCCGTACGCGACGGCCGGACAGCCGCGCGAACCGCGCTCCCAAGTGTGGTTCCGCACGGCCGGCAAGCTCGACGGCGACCTCGACCGGCCGATGCTCCACCTCTGCCTGGCCGCCTACATCTCCGACATGAGCCTGCTGGAGCCCGTCCTGCTCGCCCACGGCCGCGGCGGCTGGACGGTCGGGGACGTGGTGGGCGCGAGCCTGGACCACGCGATGTGGTTCCACCGCCCCTTCCGGGTGGACGAGTGGCTGCTGTACGACCAGTCCAGCCCCACCTCCCAGGCCGGCCGCGGACTCGGCCACGGCCGGATCTTCACCGCCGACGGGCGGCTGGCGATCACGGTGATGCAGGAGGGCGTGGTGCGGGTTCCGCGCGGCTGAGGACCGCGCGGCGCGGTGCCCGGGCGGCGGAGCCGCTCAGGGGTTCCCGCCCGGCCCCGCCTCCTCGCCCGACCCTGCGGGAACGCGGGCCCCGATCCGGCGCACGGGCCCCGGACCGGGGCCGCCGGGGGCGTCCCGCAGGCGTTCAGCCCCGTCCCAGTTCGTCGAACAGCGCCAACCACTGACGCGGGGCAACCAGCCCCACGGGGGTGTCCGTGCCGACCCCCGCCGCCGCGCAGGCGGCCCGGACCCGGCGTGTGCGGTGCCGCCGCGCCAGTGTGGCCGCCAGCGAGCCGCCCACCCCGGTGAAACCGTGCTCCACGAAGGCCCGGTAGCCGGGGAGCCGCTCCGGGGGCAGCAGGGGCGTGGAACGGCGCTCGATCCGGAGCGCGGCCGAGTCGGTGCGCGGCGCGGGCACGAAGCTCCCGCGCCCGACCCGGCAGCCCAGCAGCCAGTCGTGGCAAGGCCAGCTGAGTACCGTCAGCAGCGGCCAGCGGCCGTAGTCCCCGGTGTGCTTGCGCGCGTACTCCCGCTGGGTGAGCAGCGTCGCGGAGGTCAGCGCGGGGGCGGCCAGGCACCACCGCACGATGTCGGTCGTGCGCGAGTAGGGGATGTTGCCCACCACGGCGAACGGCTCGCGCGGAGGGGAGGCCCGCAGGAAGTCGCCCCGTACGGGGCGGACCTCGGGGCGTCCCGCGAAACGGCGCTCCAGCCGGGCGGCCAGACGCGGGTCGATCTCGTACGCCACCACCTCGCGGCAGGTGCGGGCCAGTGCGGTGGTGAGCGGCCCCTCCCCGGCGCCGGGCTCGACCACCAGGTCGCCGGGGCCGACCCGGGAGAAGCGCACCAGGCGGCGTACGGCGCCGGTGTCGTGCAGGAAGTTCTGGGAGAGCGTGACGCGGCGGCGTGCCACGGGCGAAGTCCTCTGTTCGAGGACAGGCCGGGGCCGGGCGCGGCGGAGCGCGTGCGTGGACGGTTCCACGAAGGTGCGGGCGCGCGGGGCCTCGGGCCTGTCCGGGTCCACGGGAGACACCGGGGCCCGGGCACGCGTGCGGAAGGACCGCGCGGGGACGCGGGGAGCGCGGGTGAGCGGGCGCGTACGCGTGACGGCGTACGCGAAGGACACGTCCGTACGGAGGGGCGCCCGGGGGCGCCTGCGGACGGCTGCTCGGGGTCAGACGCTCGACGGGTCCCGGCGTGCCGGGGCCGAACGCCGACCGCGCGGGCGGCTGGTCGTCTGCGGACACCAGCCGCAGCGCCGCGCGACGGCGCCCGCACCGCTGGTGATCGCCATGAAGGCTGCGGAACCCATGGCCGCGACGCTAGGGGCCGCACCCGCCGGCGGACAACCGGATTTACGGGCCGCCAGCAGTCCGCGGACGCCCGCCGCCGGACGGCACGGACGCCCCACCCGCCGCGCTACGCGGGAGTCAGCCCCGCCGCCTCCAGCAGGTAGGCGGTCATCGGCTCGTAGTAGCGCGGATTGATCACATGGTCGTCCAGGGGGACGGTGACCGCGAGGGTGCCCTCCGCCTCGCCGAGGAAGAGCGCCGGGTCGTTGCAGTCGGCGAAGCCGACCGTGGTGATGCCGCGCTGCGCCGCGCAGCCCGCCCAGCCGTGGTCGGCGAAGATCAGGTCCGGCAGCGGCTCGCCCTCGCGCTCGAGGGCGTCGAGGATCGCGGTCATCGGCTCGGGGGAGTGGGTGTGCCACAGCGTCGCCCCGCGCTCGTGCATCGCGATGTCCGCGAGCTGCACCACCACGCCCTGGTCCGCGATCAGCCCCAGCGGCACCCGTACGATCTCGCACCCGGCCAGCCGCAGCGCGTTCGCCACCTTGCTGTGCAGATCGATCAGCGCCCCCGGGTGGCCGGTGGCGAACAGCACCCGGTGGCCGGCCTCCGCCGCCTTGCGCAGCTCGACCGCCGCCCGGTCCAGGGCGGCCACCGTCAGCTCCGGGTCGATGGTGTCCTGGCCCTGGCGGTGCCCGGGGTCGTCGACGACCCCGCAGCGCTCGGCCATCACCGCCAGCACGTCCTGCTCGTCGCTCCAGCGGTCGCCCAGCTCCAGGCCCAGCCAGTAGTGCCGGTCGCCGTTGGCGAGCCTGCGGTAGTGGTCCAGGTTGTTCTCGCGCGGAGTGGCGACGTCCCCGGCGATACGGGTGCGGACGAGGTGGTCGATCAGCTCGGAGCGGGAGGGGGCGGCGGTTATCGGCATGGAGGCATTGTCTCCCGAGGGGGCCCGCCGGGCGATCCGCTTCGGCCCGTGGCGCCCCGCCGTGCACCCGCCGCACCCGCACGGCGCCCCACCGCACCCGCCACCTCCTGTACGGGCAGTCCAAAAGAGAGCGGTCGGCTGTCGGATCCGTACATGTCCACCGAGGTGGGCCCCTGCCTACCCTCGGCCGCATGAGCAGCGACCAGCAGCAGCCCCGCGGACCCGTCGACTCCTCCCGTATCCCGCGCTTCGCGGGCCCGGCGACCTTCGCCCGCCTGCCCCGCCTGGACGAGGTGGGCCGTGCCGACGTCGCCGTCGTCGGGGTGCCCTTCGACTCGGGCGTCTCCTACCGGCCCGGCGCCCGCTTCGGCTCCAACGCCGTCCGCGAGGCCTCCCGCCTGCTACGCCCCTACAACCCGGCCCAGGACGCCTCGCCCTTCGCGCTCGCCCAGGTCGCCGACGCGGGCGACATCGCCGCCAACCCCTTCGACATCCACGAGGCGGTCGAGACGGTGGAGCGGGCGGCCGGCGAACTGCTGGACACCGGCGCCCGGCTCATGACGCTCGGCGGCGACCACACCATCGCCCTGCCCCTGCTGCGCGCGGTGGCCCGTAAGCACGGTCCCGTCGCCCTGCTCCACTTCGACGCCCACCTGGACACCTGGGACACCTACTTCGGCGCCGAGTACACCCACGGCACGCCCTTCCGGCGCGCGGTGGAGGAGGGCATCCTCGACACCTCCGCCCTCTCCCACGTCGGCACCCGCGGCCCGCTGTACGGCAAGAAGGACCTCACCGACGACGCCAAGATGGGCTTCGGCATCGTCACCTCCGCCGACGTGATGCGGCGCGGCGTGGACGAGGTCGCCGACCAGCTCCGCCAGCGCATCGGCGACCGCCCGCTGTACGTCTCCATCGACATCGACTGCCTCGACCCGGCCCACGCCCCCGGCACCGGCACCCCGGAGGCGGGCGGCATGACCTCCCGCGAACTGCTGGAGATCCTGCGCGGGCTCGCCCCCTGCAACCTGGTCTCGGCCGACGTGGTCGAGGTCGCCCCCGCCTACGACCACGCCGAGATCACCTCGGTGGCCGCCTCCCACACCGCCTACGAGCTGACGACGATCATGTCCCGGCAGATCGCGGCCGGCCGGGAGTCCGCGTAGCGGTAGGCCCGCACGACTGTCTCCGCGTTCACCGGCCGTCCGCGCGGTGACCACGGGGGCCGCCGAGGCAGGCTTCGCAGGGCTCGGCGGGCGGCTGCGGCATCAGTGCGCGGGAGAGGACGACGCCGGTGACGGCGACACCGGCGGTGAAGGCCAGCAGGCCGAGGAACACGGTGCCCATCACGTCGTCCGGCCGGTGCGTGTGCCGCGCAGTTCGAACCACACGCTCTTGCCGGAGGGTTGCAGCCCGCCGTGCCACACCGTGCCCCAGGCGGCGGCGAGTTCCCGGACCAGGAGGAGGCCGCGGCCGTGCTCGGCCTCGGGCGGTACGCCGGCTCCGGGGGACGAGGGAGCGCCCGTGGTGTCGTCGTCCTGGACGGACACCCTGATCCGGTCTCTTCCGACCGTCGCCTCCAGGGTGAGCAGCGGCACCTTCGTGTGGAGGTGGACGTTCGAGACGACTTCGGAGACCAGTAGCCGGGCCGTCTCCGCCAGTGCCGAGTGGCCGGTGGCGTCGAGCAGTCCGGCCACCATGTCACGCGCGACCTTCACGGTCTCCGGGATGTTCGGGGCACGCAGCTCGTAAGTGCGGGCCCGCTGAAGTGCGTTGACGAGCACGGTGGCGGGTGTCGGGTCGGTCATGTTGCCCCCTGTGAACGGATACGGTCGCCGCTCGCGCTCGCCACCGTGGCTCTGTCGTCCCCCGAGCACGCCCGTGGACAGGCGCGTACGGACGACCGCACTGCGGATTTACCGGCATGCGTAGCGGTACGGGTACGGACAGTAGGGGGAATGTATTCTCCGGGGCAAGTATGTCGCTTAAGGCTCACTCTTGTGAGTGGAGCGTGCTATACGTACGCGACGGGTCCACGGACACCTGGAGAGAGGATCTGCTGACTCATGCCACCGAGGGAGAACCCCACGGCTCGACAGGTGCGCCTGGGCGCCGAGTTGAGGAAGCTCCGGGAGCGAGCAGGGAAGCCGGCTCGTGAGGCGGGCGGGCTCCTGGGTGTCGACCAGGCCAAGATCAGCAACATCGAGTCAGGTCGCATCGGCGTCAGCGAAGAACGGATTCGCAGACTCGCGGTGTTCTACTCCTGTGCCGACGCTGCGCTGATCGATGCGCTGTGCGCGATGGCTCGTGAGCGCCGCGGTCAGTTCTGGTGGGACGAGTACCGAGGCGTCCTCCCTCCGCCGTTCCTGGACATCGCCGAGTTGGAGCACCACTCCGTCGCCATGCGCTCCATGCAGACGCTCTCCGTCCCGGGCCTTCTCCAGACCGAGGACTATGCGCGCACGCTGTTCAACGGCGCGGTCCCGAGGCTTCCGGACGAAGAGGTCGAGGCGCGAGTCGAGCACCGGATGAGGCGGCGCGCTGTCCTCGAGCGCGAGGACTCCCCGGTGTACGAAGCGATCATCCATGAGGCGGTGCTTCACATGCGCTTCGGCGGCCGGAAGGTGGTCCGGGCGCAACTGGAGCACTTGGCGGAGGTGTCCGCCTGGCCTGGAGTGACAGTCCGCATCGTCCCCTTCACCTGCGAGGACTTCATCGAGATCACCCAACCGCTGCTCTACGCGGCCGGGGTCGTGCCGCAGTTGGACACCGTGCAGATGGACAGCCCGCTCGGTAGCAAGTACCTGGACGCGGAGGCCGAACTCCAGAAATACCAGGCGCTGTTGGGCATCGCAGAAAGGGCTTCGCTCGATGAAGATGAGTCGAGGCGACTCATCCGCCGCATCGCGCGAGAACTGTGAGGAGCACAGCATGGAACCCCCTGTTCACGTTCACTGGCAGAAGTCGTCCTTCTCGGGAGCTGAGGGCCCCAACTGCGTGGAGGTCGCGCGGCGGGGCGACGACGTGCTCATACGGGAGAGTGACGAGCCGGGGCTCGTCCTCGCCGCGAGTCGGGCGGGCCTGGCCGCGTTCATCGCGGGGATCAAGGCCGGGGAGTTCGACCACTTCGCGCGCTGATCCCCTCGCGTCGAGGGGTGCCGCCCGCCGGTGCCCCTCGGTGCGGCGGTTCCGCGGCGGCCGAGGCCCGTACCGGGCGTGCCCGCCGCCGGGCGGGCGGGTCAGCGGGGCCTGAGGCCGTGCAGCAGGTGGTGGATCAGGTCGTCGGTCATGCCGAGGGCCTCGGCCGGCTCCAGCATGCCGCCCGCCGTGAAGCCGGCGATGCCGTGGAGGGCGGCGCCGGTGAAGAGGGTGAGGCGTTCCGGGTCGGCCTCGACGATCTCGCCGCGCCGCTGGGCGTCCGCGATCACCCGCTCGAAGAAGCCCACCGTCCGGTCGACCCCGGCGGCCATCTGCTCGGCGGCCCCGGGCTCGTGCTTGCGGGCGTACATGAGGGCCAGGAGTTCGGCGTTCTCGGCAGCGAAGGCCAGGTAGGCGCGGGCGAGGGCGGTCAGGCGGGGCTGGAGGGGGAGCGCGGGGTCGTCGGTGCTCTCGAGGGCCCGGGCCAGTCGTTCGTAGCCGGTCAGGGCCAGGGCGTCGAGCAGGGCCTGCTTGTCCTTGAAGTGGCGGCCGGGCGCGGCGTGGCTGACGCCGGTCTCGCGGGCGAGTTCGCGCAGGGACAGGGATGCGGCCCCCTTATCCCGCAGGGTGCGCTCGGCGCTCTCCAGCAGGGCGGCGCGCAGGTCGCCGTGGTGATAGGGGCGGCTCCGGGACATGTGGGTCATCGTATCCCAATGTTGACGCCGACACCTTTGTAGTCATTGCCATCATTGTTGTCATCGTCTACTTTGAGGTCATGGCAACCGACCAGAGCAAGCGATGGAACATCGGCCTCCTTCCCGACCTCGCCGGCCGCACGGCCGTCGTCACGGGCGCCAACAGCGGCATCGGGCTCACCGCGGCCGACGCGCTGGCCCGCGCGGGCGCGCATGTGGTGTTCGCCGTGCGGGACGTGGAGCGGGGCCGCGCGGCGGCGGCGGGGGTGGACGGCAGCACGGAGGTGCGCCGTCTGGACCTGGCGGACCTGGCCTCCGTGCGTGATTTCGCACAGGGGTGGCAGGGCCGCCCCCTGGACCTGCTGATCAACAACGCCGGCGTGATGATGATCCCGCAGCGGCGCACGCGGGACGGCTTCGAGATGCAGTTCGGCACCAACCACCTCGGCCACTTCGCGCTGACGAACCTGCTCCTGCCCCACGTCACCGACCGCGTCGTCACGCTCGCCTCCGCCGCACACCGATGGGGCGGCGCGAGGATCCGCTTCGACGATCCGAACCTGGAGACGGGCTACTCCCCGCGCGGCGCCTACGCCCAGTCCAAGCTGGCGAACCTCCTGTTCACCCTGGAGCTCCAGCGCCGCCTGGCGGAGTCGGGCTCCCCGGTCCGCGCCCTGGCCGCGCACCCCGGATACGCGGCCACCAATCTCCAGAGCCATGCGGGCAGCCCCGTCGCCCGTGCCGTCATGCGGTTCGGCAACAGGTTCCTCGCCCAGGACGACCGGGCCGGCGCCCTGCCGACCCTGTACGCGGCGACGGCGGACCTGCCCGGCGCGAGCTACGTCGGCCCGGACGGGGTGGCGGAGATGCGGGGCGGGCCGACGCTGGTGGGGCGCAGCGCGGCGGCGAGCGATCCGGCGGCGGCGCGGCGGCTGTGGGAGATGTCGGAGGAGATGACGGGGGTCGGCTTCCCGGTGGTGTCGGCGGGGCGCTGAGGGGCGTGCCCGGCCGGGCGGGTGCGGTCGCGGTGGTTATTGCGGCTGCAATTGCTTCCGGAGGTGGGGTCGCGGTGCGCCGCCGCGCGCTTTCCACCGACCCGAACCCTCTGCTTTTCGGTCACGTTTGGAACGTTGCGTATCCGGACGTATGCACAGCGTTTCGAGCCCCGCGAAGGCGATCGATCACAACGTCGCTGGTGATCGGCGCACCACCCCTGTACCCCCGGGGGTTACTACAGGCTACTCATTTAATACGCAACGTTACTCGAAATGATCGTCGAAGGTGCATCCGGCGCCACTTCCCGACAGACTCACGTTCGCTATCCGTTACACCCCGACGGAAGGACGCGTCATGCGGAACGCGGTGAAGTGCGCCCTGGTGAGCGGCCTGCTGGCCGCGGGCACGCTCGCCCCGCTGTGCGGCGCGGCGCTCGCGGCGCCGGCGCCCCACGCGCCCTCGGCGCTGGTGCTCGCCGCCGCGCCGGAGCGCACGGGGGAGGCGGGCGGCGCGGAAGCGCCGGTCTGCGTCCCCGAGGGGTCCGGAAGCTCCGGAAGCCCGGGGAACTCCGGGACCCGTTCCGCACCGGAGATCCTCTGCGCGTGGCCGGACGGCGCGGAGGGAGACGGCGCGGAGGTGTTCGCCATCTGACGGAACCTTCCGGCGGAAACCGGGGTCCGCACCACCTGGGACCCCACTGAAACGGCCGGTCGCCGTGCACGCCCCGGACAGGCGGCGCGAGCGGGCCGGCGGGCCTCGCGGTCACCTCCTCACCGCGGGGCGGGCCGATCGAGCGGACGGGCGGAGAGCCGGTCCTGTGGGGGGTGCTGGCACGCACCGCCCGTCCACGCCGCGGCCCACCGAGGGCGCGGTCCGGAGAGAATGCCTGGCTCCCCGGGCCGCGCCCCCTTTTCGTTCACCGCTCCTCGCCGACGGGGGGCCGACGCGGCCCTCACCACCGGGGAACCGGTCCGTCTTCCCTCCAGCGGGATGAAATACGGTCGCACGCGCGTTGGTCCACTGGTGCAGTGGACACACAGGGCGACACACGGTCGCACACGGCGACGCAGGGCCAGCGGGAGGTAACCGGAAGTGGCGGGTACGCAGGCGGGGGAGACCGGGAAAGCCGGAGACGCGGGGGAGGCCGACGACGCGCGGCGGCCGGGCTGGGCACGGCGGCTGACCGCGTACTGCTGGCGCTACCGCCGCAACGTGCTGCTGTCGCTGGGCGCCTCGCTCGCCGGTATGGCCGTGATGGCGCTCGTCCCCCTGGTCACCAAGGTGGTCATCGACGACATCGTCATCGGCGGCGGGGGCGGGCTCGGCCTGTGGATCGGGCTGCTGGTCGCCGCCGCGGTCGCGGTGTACGGGCTGACGTACGTGCGCCGCTACTACGGCGGCAGACTCGCGCTCGACGTCCAGCACGACCTGCGCACCGAGATGTACGACTCCATCGCCCGCCTCGACGGGCGGCGGCAGGACGAGCTGTCCACCGGTCAGGTGGTCGGGCGCGGCACCAGCGACCTCCAGCTCATCCAGGGCCTGCTGTTCATGACGCCGATGATGATCGGCAACATCCTGCTCTTCGTCATCTCGCTGGTCGTGATGGTGGCCCTCTCCCCGCTGCTGACGCTGGTGGCGCTGGCCGTCGCGCCCGCCCTGACGTTCATCGCCCGGCGCAGCCGCGACCGGCTCTTCCCCGCCAGCTGGTACGCCCAGGCCCAGGCCGGCGCCGTGGCGGGCGTGGTGGACGGGGCCGTCGGCGGTGTGCGCGTGGTCAAGGGCTTCGGCCAGGAGGAGCAGGAGACCGGCAAGCTGCGCTCTGCCGGGCGCGAGCTGTTCGCCGCCCGGCTGCGCACGGTGAAGCTGAACGCGCGCTACACCCCCGCGCTGCAGGCCGTGCCCGCCCTCGGCCAGGTCGCGATGCTCGCCTTCGGCGGCTGGATGGCCACCCGCGGCCAGATCACCCTGGG
This sequence comes from Streptomyces sp. SS8, assembly GCF_054072955.1. Classification (NCBI taxonomy): domain Bacteria; kingdom Bacillati; phylum Actinomycetota; class Actinomycetes; order Kitasatosporales; family Streptomycetaceae; genus Streptomyces; species Streptomyces sp. SS8. The sequence continues at coordinate 282,470 of NZ_JBSVCZ010000001.1, read as the reverse complement.
CACCTTCGTCGCCTTCTCCACCTACCTCGCCCAGCTCGTCGGGCCGGTGCGGATGCTGACCATGATGCTGACGGTCGGCCAGCAGGCGCGGGCGGGCGTCGAGCGCGTCCTGGAGCTGATCGACACCGAGCCGGCCATCCGCGAGAGCGAGGACGCCCGCGAGCTGCCCGCCGACGCCCCGGCCACCGTCGAGTTCGACCGCGTCGGCTTCTCCTACGACACCGGCCCCGACGCGCGGCCGGTGCTGGAGGACTTCTCGCTGAGCATCTCGCCCGGCGAGACCGTCGCCGTCGTCGGCACCTCCGGCAGCGGCAAGTCCACCGTCTCGCTGCTGCTGCCGCGCTTCTACGACGTGACCTCCGGCGCGGTGCGGGTGGGCGGCCACGACGTGCGCGAGCTGACCTCCGCCTCGCTGCGCGCGGCCATCGGCCTGGTGCCCGAGCACAGCTTCCTGTTCTCCGACACCGTCCGCGCCAACATCGCCTACGGCCACCCCGACGCCACCGACGAGCAGGTACGGGCCGCCGCGCGCGCCGCCCAGGCCGACGGCTTCATCTCCGACCTGCCCGAGGGCTACGACACCGCCGTCGGCGAGCAGGGCCTGACCCTCTCCGGCGGCCAGCGCCAGCGCATCGCCCTGGCCCGCGCCATCCTGTCCGACCCCAGGCTGCTGGTACTGGACGACGCGACCTCCGCCGTGGACGCCCGGGTGGAGCACGAGATCCACGAGGCGCTGCGCGGGGTGATGGCCGGCCGTACCACCCTGCTGATCGCCCACCGCCGCTCCACCCTCTCCCTGGCCGACCGCATCGCCGTGCTCGACGGCGGGCGGCTGGTGGACACCGGCACCGACGCCGAGCTCCAGGAGCGCTGCGAGCTGTACCGCAGGCTGCTCAGCGACCCCGACGAGCTGGGCGGCGTCGAGCGCGACCCGGCCGGGCAGGTTGCCGCGGCCCGGGACGTCTCCGGGGCGGACTCCGGGGGCGCGGCGCAGGACGGCGGGTCCGACGGCCGGGTCGACGGCGTCACCCCCGATCTGTGGATCCGGGAGGGGGATCCGGAGGACACCGCCGGCACCACCCCCGGCGCGCCCACCCCGGCCACCGGCGGAGGGCCGGGCTTCGCGGGAGCCCTGGCCGGGGTCCCGGCCACCCCCGAGATGCTCGACAAGGTCGCCGCCCTGCCCCCGGCCGACGACACCCCCGGCATCGACGAGGAGCGCGCCACCGCCGCCGAGTCCGCCTACGGACTGCGGCACCTGCTGCGCGGCTTCCGCGGACCGCTGCTGCTGAGCCTGCTGCTGGTCGTGATCGACGCGGTCGCCGGACTGCTGCTGCCGGTCCTGGTGCGGCACGGCATCGACGAGGGCGTCCAGCAGGCGGCGCTCGGGGCGGTCTGGGCCGCCTCCGCGCTGGCGCTGGTCGTCGTCCTGGTCCAGTGGGCCGCGCAGACCGGTGAGACCCGGGCCATCGGCCGCACCGGCGAGCGGATCCTCTACACCCTCCGCGTCAAGATCTTCGCCCAGCTCCAGCGCCTCGGACTCGACTACTACGAGCGCGAGCTGACCGGCAGGATCATGACCCGGATGACCACCGACGTGGACGCCCTGACGACCTTCCTCCAGACCGGGCTGGTCCAGGCGATCGTCGCGGTGCTGACCTTCTTCGGCATCATGGTCGCCCTCGTCGTCATCGACGCGGGACTGGCGCTGGTGGTCCTGGCGACCCTGCCGCCGCTGGTGATCGGCACGGTCTTCTTCCGCCGCCAGAGCATCAAGGCCTACGAGCTGGCGCGCGAGCGCGTCAGCGGCGTCAACGCCGCTCTGCAGGAGGGCGTGGCCGGTCTGCGGATCGTGCAGGCGTTCCGCCGCGAGGAGCGCGACGCGCGCCGCTTCGCCGAGCTCAGCGACGGCTACCGCCAGGCGCGTGTGCGCGGCCAGTGGCTGATCTCGGTGTACTTCCCCTTCATCCAGTTCCTCGCCTCCCTGGCGACCGCCGCCGTGCTGATCGTCGGGGCGAACCGGGTGGGCGGCGGCACGCTGACGGCGGGCGCGCTGGTGGCCTACCTGCTCTACATCGAGCTGTTCTTCGCCCCCGTGCAGCAGCTCTCGCAGGTCTTCGACGGCTACCAGCAGGCGGTCGTCTCCCTGGGCCGCGTCCAGGAGCTGCTGCGCGAGCGGACGACGACGCCGCTGCCGAAGGAGCCGCGTGAGGTGGGCCGGCTGCGCGGCGAGATCGTCTTCGAGGACGTCGCCTTCCGGTACAACGCCGACGCCGACGGGGACAGTGGCGGGGATGGGACCGGGACCGGGGAGGGCGGCGAGAACGCGCTGTCCGGCATCGACCTGAAGATCCCCGCCGGGCAGACGGTCGCCTTCGTCGGCGAGACGGGCGCCGGCAAGTCCACGCTGGTCAAGCTGGTCGCCCGGTTCTACGACCCGACCTCGGGCACCGTCCGGGTGGACGGAGTCGACCTGCGCGAGCTGGACCTGGCCGGCTACCGCCACCGGCTCGGGGTGGTGCCGCAGGAGTCGTACCTCTTCCCCGGCACGGTGCGCGACGCCATCGCCTACGGCCGTCCCGACGCCACCGACGCCGAGGTGGAGGCCGCCGCGCGGGCGGTCGGCGCGCACGACATGATCGCCACGCTCTCCGGCGGCTATCTGCACCCGGTCGCCGAGAAGGGGCGCAACCTCTCCGCCGGGCAGCGGCAGCTGATCGCCCTGGCCCGCGCGGAGCTGGTGGGCCCCGACATCCTGCTGCTGGACGAGGCCACCGCGGCCCTGGACCTGGCCACCGAGGCGCTGGTCAACCAGGCCACCGACCGCCTGGCGGGCCGCCGCACCACCCTGGTCGTCGCCCACCGCCTCACCACGGCCGCCCGCGCGGACCGGGTGGTGGTCCTGGACCACGGCCGGGTGGTGGAGGACGGCACCCACGCGCAGCTGCTGGAACGCGGCGGGCGGTACGCGCAGCTGTGGCGCACCTACGCGGGCGTGCCCGCGGGCGCGGGGGTGTGAGCGCGGGGGTGTGAGGACGCCGCCGGGTGCTTTACCGCCGCTGAGCGCGCCCCTGCCGGAGTCTTCGGCGAGGGCGCGCTCAGCGGCGGTTGCGCGGGTGGTCGCGGGCCGTGCGCTCGTTGCCGCGCCGGTAGTTCCCCGTCCAGCGGGCCATCACCAGCTGCGGATCGTCCGATTCCGCCTCCGCCAGGAAGCGCCGGGCGCGCTCACCGCGCAGGGTGGTGACCGGGCGGCCGTGGTGGGCGACGGTCACCGTGCCGTCGCCGTACACGTCGTAGGAGAAACCTCTGGGTGCGGGCATGGGGCCGACCGTACGGGTCAGGGGCGGCAGAGCGCAGCCAGATATTCGTGCGCCGTCCGCACCACCCCGCCCTCCAGCGGCTCGCAGCCCTCCCTCCAGTGGACGGCGGCGATCTCCTCGCAGGGGGTGAACGGCGCAGGCGCGTCCACCTCGGCGGTGAACAGGGCGCCGTACATCATCCGGCGCTCGGGGCCGACCACGGTGCGGGCGAAGCCGGCGAACCGCAGCCGCTCCGGGGCCACCTCCTGGCCGCTCTCCTCGCGCAGTTCGCGCACCGCCGCCCGCCGGGGCGTCTCGCCGGGATCGATCTTGCCGCCCGGCAGCTCCCAGCAGTCGCGCCCGCGCACCCGCACCATCAGCAGCCGCCCCCGATGCCACAGTGCCACCAGGACGTAGCCCACGCGCGCGTCGTCGAAGACCGCGTCCTCCGGCTCCCGGTGGAAGCCCAGCAGCTCCATCCCCGTCGACCCGCGGACCGGCGGGGCTTGCCCGTCCGCCGTGGAGTCCGTCGCGGTGCTCGCCCCGGCGTCCGTCGCGGTGTTCGCCCCGGCGTCCGTCGCGGTGTTCGGCGTGGCGTTCGTCATGGCGGCGAGCGTACGTTCGCGGGCGGCGGCCGCGGTACCGCGCGAAGGGCGGGAGCGGAAACGGCCGACGGCCCGCCGGATCCCCTCCGGCGGGCCGTCGGCGCAGGTGGCGCGGACGATGTGGGTGGCGTCAGCCGGCCGGAACCGGACCGAGCCTGGTCCACGGGTTGTTCGGGTCGCTCGCGTCGGGCGTGTCGCCCATGGTCCAGTACTTGGCCTTCCAGTAGTAGCCGCCGTGGGAGACGACGGTGCGGGTGATGCCGCCGGGATCACCGGCGACGGCGTGGGTCCCTGCGGTGTTGCCGCTGTTGAGCGGCTCGGCGACGAAGTCGGACGACGAGCCGGTGGTGTCGTTGTGGGTGATCAGCGTGTAGGAGGTGCCGTGCCGCGGGGTGTCGGCGGGGTCGCCGTCGGCGTCCAGCAGCCGCCACCGCTGGCCGCCGGAGCTGCCGCAGTCGCGGACGGTCAGCGACGCCAGCTTCCTTGGGGCCCCCAGACACTGCTCCTCGCCGCTGCTGTCGTTGGTGATGCGGAACACCCCGTCACCGCCGTCCGGTTCGATGTTCCACAGCTGGTGGACGTTGTCCCGGGAGGGGTAGAGGTGGGCCCGGTCCCAGCCGGCCGGGTGGTCCAGGAGGTTGCCGCTGTTGACGTCCTCGATCTTCCACTGGTCGCCGGTCTGCCACAGGGTGAACGGCGCCCAGGCCGGGTTGTAGGTGCGCGAGGCGTCCCACGCCTCGGCCCTGCACGCGGCGCCGCCGCCGGAGGCGTCGGGTTCCACGGTGGTGGTGCCCTTGCGGTGGTCCTGGACCAGTCCGTACTCCTCTCCGCCGATCCCGATCTTGAAGTTGGCGGGCCCGGTGATCGGCAGGTAGTACTTCAGCGCGATGTCGCGTGAGGCACCCGGGGCGATGTCCTCGCAGTAGCCGAGTTCGATCGTCACCCGGTGGAAGTCCCCGTCGAGGCCGCCGGCGCTGGGCCCGGTGTGGCCCGGTTCGACGGCGTCCTCCATCTCCTGCCACGCCTCGTCCTTCAGCAGGGGCGGGGCGGAGGTGGGGATGTCGAAGGAGAGTTCGGTGCCCTCCGGCAGGGTGGTGTCGGTGTTGTTGGTGATGCGCAGCTTGGGCTGCTGGGGCCACATCTGCGCGGTGTCGGTCGGGTAGTCGGTCAGCTCGGCGGTCACGTCGACCACCTCGGTGGGCAGTTCGGTCCCGCCGTTGCGGGTCGCGTCGTAGTCCCCGGCATCGCGCAGGGCGCTGTCCAGGGCCTTGGTCAGGGTGTAGCCGGGCACGCACTCCCGGTCCCGGGGGCAGTTGTAGTCGCCGGCCAGCTCCCACACCATCGCGCCGCCCGCGCCCTTGGCCGCGATGTACTCGGCCTTGGCCGCGACGTCCTGCTCGTCCTGGGTGGACAGGAACACCTTCTTGTCCTCGTTCCACAGCCAGGACGCCTTGAGGGTGTCGTCCCAGTGGCGGGTGTAGCCGTCGGTCCGGTTGGCCGGGTCGGCCGGGTTCAGGCCGAACTGCTCGCGGTAGGAGGGCGGGATGCCCTTCTGAAGGTTCTTGGCGTGCCACATCGGGTTCGATCCGGCCGCGACCTCCCTGCCCCGGTCGGTGTCGTGCCAGAGGTTGTCGATTCCGGTGGCTCCGGCGCCGCAGGGCGTGGTGCCGCCGTTGGGCCCGGTGCCGTTGGAGCACTGGCTCTGGTCGGGCAGTTCCGCCCGGCCCCACAGCCCGTCCTCGCCGCCGGTGACCCCCTTCCAGCCGCGTGTGTAGTACGGGACGCCGATGTTGATGCGCCCGGACTGCAGCGCGCCGCGCAGGTAGTGGTAGGACCAGTCGGTGTTGAAGTAACCCAGCTTCCCGTACTCGGGGTTGGCCTCCTCGTCGTAGATGCCGGCCGCGGCCAGCTCGGCGTCCTTCCCGTCGTCGTACAGCGGGGACTGCGGGCCGACGTAGGGGTTCCACGAGCCGTGGAAGTCGTAGGTCATGGTGTTGACGAAGTCCAGGTACTGCAGCGCGCGGAAGTCCTCCTGGCCGCGCAGCAGGTATCCGGACGCCGAGGCGGCGGCGGTGAGCTGGTAGTAGTGGCCGTCGGCGGCCGAGGCCCGGTCCAGCTTCTGGCGCAGCGTCCTCATCAGCGCCGTGTAGCCGGCGTTGAGGCCCTTGCGGCGCGGGTTGGCGACGTGCCAGTCCTCCGGGTTGCCGGCGTCCATCAGGGCGGTTGGGTACTCGTAGTCGATGTCCACCCCGTCGAAGCCGTACTCCCTGATGAACTCCACGGCGGAGTCGGCGAACGTGTCGATGGCCGGCTGGTTGACGCTGCCGTCGGCGTTGGTGGCCAGGGTGTAGAAACCGCCGTCGGCGATGCGCTCGCCGCTCGCGTCGAAGTGGCCGCCGGTCTCGGCCCAGCCGCCGACCGAGATCAGCGTCCTCACCCGCGGATGCTGCTTCTTGTACTTGTTCAGCAGGTTGAAGTTGCCCTTGTACGGCAGGTCGGGGTCCATCTCCGCGCCGGGAACGCCCGGCCAGGTCATACCGGTGGCCGGGTTGGCCGGGTCGGAGGTGTCGCCGACCGAGAGCCGGTTGTCCTCGATGTGGGCGAAGGCGTAGTTGACGTGGGTGACCTGGCCCCAGGGGATGCTTCCGGGCAGGTACATCGGCTCGCCGTTCCTCCCGGTGCGCCAGCCGGTGAAGTACCCGACCAGGCGACGCGGATGCCGCTCGCCCATCCGCTCCCGGCCCTTGTCGTCGTAGAGCAGGCAGTACGGGGCGTTGACCCCCTTGGTGGGCGTCATGCCGTCGGGGCGGCACTTGGGCTGGTCGGCGGCCGCGGTGGACCACGGCCCCGGTCCCTCGGGCTCGGGGTCCTCCGGCGGCTCGGGGCCGGCCAGCAGGGCCTGCTGGATGCCGCCGAGCCCCGGGGCTTCCTCGGAGAAGTCCGAGCCCCGCAGACCGGGCCACATGTCGCCCAGGGCCATGGGGCCCTTCACGATGGTGCTGGCGGCCAGGTCGAACTTGTCCAGCGACACCATCACCGCCCGGTCGCCCGAGACGAGGACGATCAGGTCCATCCGGCCCAGCGGGTGGAGTTGCAAGGCCGCGTCGACCCGGTCGTCGAAGCCGGTGTCCGCCAGGACCGGCATCGCGGTGGCGATGCGGGCGGGGGGAGCGAGCCACTCGTCGCCGTTGGCGTCGATGGTGACCTTCAGCAGCCCCACCTGGTCGCCTCGGAAGAGCAGCGCGCTGTTCTCGTTGTCGCCGACGGCGGCGTCGACGCCGTACTGGAAGGGGGTGTTCCGCAGGACGTGGAAGAAGTCCCCGATCGCGCCGGGGCCCTTGGTCCGTACGTCGTCCGGACTGTCGATCGGTATCTCGACCCGGCTGTACTGACCGCCGCGGAACAGCATCAACTGCCGCTTGTCGTTCTTCTCCAGCTCGAACGCGGCGTCGACGCCGCTCTCGAACGCGGTGCCGCGCAGGCTGGACAGCTCCTCGGCGATGCTCCCCGAACCACCGAGCCGGCCCTCGGAGCCGCTGAAACCGCCGCGGCTTCCGTCCTTGTTCGCGGTGGGGTCGAAACGGGTGTAGGACGGCCCGTGGAACAGGTACTGGTCGCCGTACCGGTAGCCCTGCTGGTATCCGTAGTCACCGGTCCACACCGCGGCGTCGACGGGGGAGTTGGAGATCTCCACGTCGCCCGGGGGCCGCGAGGGCGAGCCGGAGCACTTGAAGGTCCGGGTGGAGGAGCCCGCGAGCATGCCGGCCATCCGGGCCAGGCACGCGCCCACGGCCCGCTGGCCGTGCGCGTTGGGGTGGACCGCCTCCTGCTGGTCGCCCTGCGCCTCCCAGGGGACGTCCTTCATGTCGTCCTTGAGGTACGGGACCCAGCGGACCCACTCGGCGTCGGCGGCGGACAGGGGCTTGCCGGGGGAGTTGGCGGCGGTCGCCTGCCGGGCGCTGCCGGCGCACAGCTCGTGTCCGGCGAAGGCCTCCTGGAGGTCCAGGAACGCCACTCCGCTGGACTCGGCGGCGCGGGCGATCGCCGCGCTGATCCGGGGGACCACCGAGTCGTGCGCCCAGTCCGCGTCGACGTCCCGGAAGGGGCAGCCCCCCTCGCGGTAGCGGCTGTAGTCGACCAGGTCCTGCGGGAAGGCGAAGTCCTCACCGCGCGGGATCGGATTGGGGTAGGACTGCAGCACGATGTCGTAGCTGCCGTCGGCCTGGCCCGCGTCCCGCATCGTCTCGCGGATCTCCCGGACGGTGTCGGAGATCCTCCCGTCCAGCTCGGCGACGGCGGCGGAGAACGCCGCCTCCTCGGTGTCCCTGCACGGGGCGCGCAGGGGGATCAGGTACGACTCCGCGCACTTGGCGATCAGTTCGGAGAACCTCAGGTCGTTGCCGCCGATGGACAGGGCGATCAGGGTGACGTGGTGCTCGCCGGCGATGTCCGCGAGCTGGTCGATCTGCGGCGCCTCGCCCTTGAACTCGTCGTCGGTGATGTGCCGGGTCTCCGCGCCCGAGCAGGCGATGTTGAACCTGCGCTCCTCGGGGACGCCGAGTTCGGCCGACATGATCGGCGCGGTGTCCGAGCGGTCGCACCGGTTGCCGCCCTCCGCGTAGGAGGTGTCGCCGTAGACCCGGGTGAGGTCGTGGTCGCAGTCGTCGGCCGAGGAGCAGTCCACGGCGGCCCGGTCCGTACCCCACACATGGCCGCTCGCCCAGGTGTTGGCGTTGCCCGCCCAGCGGCCTCCCTCACCGGAGATGAAGCTGTCTCCCATGGAGACGACGGCGGACGGCAGGACGGGGCCGCCCTCGCACGCCGCGCCGTCCTCGGCGGCCACGCCGTCCCCGGCGGCCGGTGACAGGGGAGCCCGCGGCACGGGGACGCGCTGCACGTCCCGCAGGGTGAGGTTCGACGGGAAGTGGACCGTCACGAAGTTCCAGATCCCGCAGATCACCGCGCCCGGGTCGGCGAACAGCACGGGATAGTGGTCCGAGCCGCCGTTCGAGCCCAGCCGCACGGTGTGGTCGGCGAGCCGTTCGTCGGCCACCATGAAGTCCAGCGCGTAGCCCGACTGCTGGGTGGGGGCGGGCTCCCCGTTGCTCTTCCTCGCGTAGTAGACGTGGCCGCCCGCCGTGTCGGCGAACGTGTCGGGCTTGCTGTTGAAGTCGCCCAGGACGCGCCAGTGCTCGCCCGCGGGCACGCTGTCGGCCACGGCGCTCACCAGATCCCTGGCGTGCCCGTTCTGCGCGTCACCGGACCGCCTGGACTCCGTGTGGATGCCGAAGAACCAGGTGTCGCCGAACTTCAGCCCGAGTGCCGGACGCGAGCGCAGGTAGTGCGTGGAGGCGCTGGGGGAGTCGGCCGCCCGGACGATCATCGCGTCGTCCGGGCGGACGGCGCTCCAGATCGCCAGGGACTTGCCGGAGTTGCCGTTCGGATCCACCGGCTCCCCGGCGTCCTGGAGGTTGTAGATCTTCAGGTAGTACAGGTAGCCGGTCGCCGGGTTCGCCCGGGGCTTGCCCCATCTCAGCTCGTGCAGGCTGTACTTGAGGCTGGGCAGACCGGTCGGGGTGGTGTCCAGGTCGCCGAGGTTGTCGTGGATCCGGTTGGCCGCGGTGAGCGCCGTACCGCTGGGCGGCGTCTGCGCCTCCTGGAGCGCCACCAGATCGGCCGCGCCGATCAGGTTCTGCACCGGGGAGGACCATTTGAGGCCGCCGCCCTGCATGTTGAAGGTGATGGCCCTCATGGGCACGGGTGCCACGGCGGCGGCCGGTCTCGCGGGCGACAGGGCCGCCAGCAGTCCGGCCAGCAGGGTCAGGATCAGCAGGGCGGGGAGGGGTAAGGGCCGGGACCGGGCCCGGCGCCGGACGGTGGGGGGTCTGCCCATGGAAGGCGCTCTCTTCTCTTGTCGGGGCCGCGCGGGCGGCGCGGAACGGCACCGGGACGGGCGTCGGGTGCTGTGGAATTTTTGCAAACGCCGGTAACAAACCGGTGAACTCCCCCGGTCGCCGGCCGGAGCGGCCCGCGGAGCGGTGCGCGGCGGGCGCGGTCCCCGCATTCGGGCGCCAACCCGCTCTGGCGGGCCCGGTGTTGCGCCGGATAGGTTCGCCGCGTTCACGGACAAGCCCATGGGAGGGCACACATGCGCAAGGCGCTCAGAGCGCTGCTGACCCTGCTGGTGCTCATCGGCACCGTCAGCGTCGGCAGCGCGTCGGCGGGGGCCGCCACCGCGGCCGGGACCGACATCGAGGACCGCATCCTCGCGATACCGGGGATGCGCCTGATCGAGGAGAAGCCGGTCGACGGCTACCGCTTCTTCGTGCTGGGCTACCGCCAGCCCGTCGACCACCGCAGGCCCTCGAAGGGCAGCTTCGAGCAGCGCCTGACGGTGCTGCACAGGGGCGAGGACCGGCCCACCGTCTTCTACACCTCCGGCTACGGGCTGCGCACCACGCCCTCGCGCAGCGAACCGACGCGGATGACCGACGGCAACCAGGTCTCCATGGAGTACCGCTTCTTCACCCCGTCGCGGCCCCAGCCCGCCGACTGGTCCAAGCTCGACATCTGGCAGGCGGCCAGCGACCAGCACCGCGTCTTCCGCGCGCTGCACCGGATCTACGACGAGGAGTGGATCTCCACCGGCGGCAGCAAGGGCGGCATGACGGCCACCTACTACCGCCGCTTCTACCCGCACGACATGGACGGCACGGTCGCCTACGTCGCGCCCAACGACGTCAACGACAAGGAGGACTCGGCCTACGACGAGTTCTTCGCCACCGTCTCCACCGCCGAGTGCCGCGAGCGGCTGAACACCGTGCAGCGCGAGGTCTTCGTGCGCCGCGACGAGATCGTGGCCCGCTACGAGGCGTGGGCGAAGGAGGAGGGCTACACCTTCGAGGTCGTCGGCAGCGCCGACAAGGCCTTCGAGAACGTCGGCCTGGACCTGGTGTGGGCCTGGTGGCAGTACGGATCGGAGTCCGACTGCGGCCAGGTGCCCGGGGCGGACGCGACCACCGGCGAGCTGTACGACTTCGTCGACCAGGTGGCGGGCTTCTCCTTCTACACCGACCAGGGCCTGGAGTACTACACGCCGTACTACTACCAGGCCGGCACCCAGCTCGGCGCGCCGAGCTTCGCCACCCCGCACCTGGACGGGCTGCTGCGCTACCCCGGCATCTACGACCCGCGCTCCTACGTCCCGCGCGACATCCCGATGAGCTTCGACAAGAAGGCGATGCGCGACATCGACAAGTGGGTGCGCAAGGACGCCGAGCGGATGCTGTTCGTCTACGGCGAGAACGACCCGTGGGGAGCGGAGCCCTTCCGGCCGGGCCGCGGCAGTGAGGACTCCCACGTCCTGACCGCGCCCGGCGCCAACCACGGGGCGAACATCGCCGCTCTGGAGGAGGACGACAGGGCACTGGCCACCGACGCCCTGATGCGGTGGGCCGGTCTGGACGCCGACGCCCCGGCGAAGCGGAAGGCGGCGCCGCTCGCGCCGTACGACGCGAAGCTGGACCGGGCCGACAAGGCCGACCGGCGGATGCTGCGCCCGTGAGGCGCACCCCGCACGCGTAAGCGGTGGGCGCGGCCGGAACCCCGGTCGCGCCCACCGCCGCGTCCGGGCCGGTGCGGGCGGCCCGGACCGTTCTTCCGACGGGGTGTCAGCCGCGCGGGTGGAACACGAACAGCAGCCCGCCGCCGTCCGCCATCGGCGAGAAGGCACCGGCCTTCGGCAGCGACAGGAACGGGATCTCGGTGTCCTGGGGCAGGGCCTCGGGCTCGCCCGTGGCGAGGGAGACGGCGACGGGCGCGCTCCCGGTCGCCTCGTCGCCCCCGGCGAAGCCGTAGGCGGTGCCGTCGTCGCCGACGGACAGCAGCCGTACGCCCTTGCGCTCGTCGGTCTCCTCCAGGCAGTGGGCCCTGCCGCGTTCCAGGTCGAAGGCGAGGCTGCCCGCGACGGCGTAACGGCCGTTCGGGGAGAGGGAGACGGAGCGGTTCTCCTCCCTCCGGCAGGACACGGACGCCTTGAGCGCGCCGGTCTTCAGATCGTGCGCGGCCCACACGGTCGGCCGGGGGTCGTCCCAGTCCTGGGGAGGGTCCCAGGAGGAGAGGACGTGGTCGCCCAAGAACCCTTCCACGGTGCCGTGCCTGGCCGTGTTGGTTCCTCCGGGGTCCGCTCCCGGCGGGACGGCGTCGCGCGAGAGCCAGGCGCCGGAGACTCCGAAACCGCCGTGCCGCACCGACACCACCGGGCCGTCCGGGGCCATCCCCTCGACCTCGCCCCCGTCGCACTCGGTCACGCCCGCGCAGCTGACCGGAAGCTTCTGGTCCGGCCCGTGGATCCCGAACCGGCCGGCGGCGACGTCGATCAGGGCGACCGAGTCCCCGGCCGCCCGGAGCAGAACCCCCTCCCCGGCGTCGTACGCCTTGGCGCCACGGTTCAGGTAACCCAGCGGGACATCGACGACATGGGCCGGAGCGACCGACTTCCCGGAGGAGCCGGCGGGCCAGACGGCGAAGGAGAACACCTCCTTGCCCTTGGAGAGCGCGTCCTCGCCCTTGGTGCCGTGCGCCCACACGACGACGTACTCGCGGCCGCCCTGGGTGGCGGTGAGGATCCGGGGGACGGCCAGGACGCTCGTCCCGCCGGTGTCGTCGCGTTCGGGCGGCCGCCATTCCTCGCCGCGCCACCGCAGGGCCCCGGTGACCGCGTCGCGGGCCTCGACGGCGTAACCCGCGCCCCTGCGCTGGAGGAAGGCGACGAGGCCCGCGCCGGGCACCGCGCTCACCGGAGGATCGACGGCGACGCCCTCGTCGTTCTTCGGCAGCCAGGTGACGGTCTCCTGCCAGCCCTTGGAGGTGTCGAAGCCCTCCGGAGCCTTCACCGGGGTCTCCAGGGGCTTCTCGGCTCCGGTGGGCGGCTTGTCGGACCCGCCCGCGGCGGCCCCGGTCCCGGACCCGCCCGTGCCGCCCGCGCCGCCGCCTGTGCCGCATGCGGCCAGCAGCCCCGCGGCCACCACGGCCGCGAGTGCCTTCCTCACGGTTGTCACCGCGCGCCTCCTCGGGCAGGGGCGGTCTTCCCCGCCGACTCCCCCGTAGCATCGATCAGGTCGCCCGAAGAGTACCGAGCGTCCGCGGCGGCCGGTGCGGGCGGCCCGGGCGGGAGGGCGTCAACCGGCCTGCGTGGAAGGTCAGTTGGAGCGCGGGGCCGCGGTCGAGGCGCGGACCATCAGCTCGGTGCGGACGGTCGCCACGCCCCCGGGGGGAGCCGACTCCCGGCCCAGCGCCAGCCGTCCGGCGCGGGCGCCCGCGTCGTGGAGCGGGATGCGGACGGTGGTCAGGGCGGGGGAGGCGTCCGCGCTGAAGGGCAGGTCGTCGAAGCCGGCCACGGACACGTCCCCGGGGATGCTCAGACCCGCCTCGCGCAGTGCGGCGCACACGCCGAGGGCGACGGTGTCGTTGGCGGCCAGCACGGCCGTCAGGCCCGGCTCGCGGCGCAGCAGCTCCAGGGTGCCGTCGTAGCCGGAGGAGCGGTCGTACGCGCCGTGCACGGTGAGGCGTTCGGCCTCCGCCAGGAGGTCGTGGCCGTGATCGCGGTCGTGGTCGGCCAGCGCCGCCCGGTGGCCCTCCAGCCGGTGCCGGGTGGTGGTGCGCTCGGCGGGGCCCGCGACGTAGCCGATGCGGCGGTGGCCGAGGGCGAGGAGGTGCCCGGTCAGGCGGCGGGCGCCGCCGCGGTTGTCGAAGGCCACGGTGAGCGGCGCCCCGCCGTCCACGGCGCCCTTCTCGCCGTCCCGGCCGCTGTCGCCGTCCGCCTCCGGCAGCGGCGGCCTGCCGCACAGCACCACGCGGGTGCCGGCGGCGGCCAGCCGGCGCAGCCGGGTGGACAGCGCCTCGGCGTGCGCGGGGTCCTCCACCGCGCTGCCGGTGAGGACGACGGCGGCGGCGCGCTGGCGCTGCAGGAGCGTGAGATAGGTCAGTTCGCGCTCGGGGGAGCCGCCGGTGTTGCACACCACCGCCAGTTTCCCGCCGGCCTTCTCCGGCTCCATCTCCGACTGGACGGCGCTTGCCATGATCCCGAAGAACGGGTCAGCGATGTCGTTGACGAGGACGCCGACGAGATCGGAGGTGGCGGCGGCCAGGGAGCTGGCCGGCCCGTTCACGACGTACTCCAGCTCCTCCACCGCGCGCAGCACCCGGCTGCGGGTGGCCCCGGCCACCGGGTAGTTGCCGCTCAGTACGCGCGAGACGGTGGCCGCCGAGACCCCGGCCCGGGCCGCCACGTCCGCCAGCGTCACTGCCATCGATTCCTCCGGTGCGGTTCTTCCGCGGGTGTCGTCTGCGGGTCTTGTCGTGAGTGCTGTGGGCAGGCTAGCTTGCCCTGGGATAGAAAGCGCTTTCTAAAGCGAGAGGGAAGCTCATGACACGCAGGGTCGTACGGATCGCCATGAACGGCGTCACCGGCCGGATGGGGTACCGCCAGCATCTGGTCCGCTCCATCCTCGCCATCCGCGAGCAGGGCGGACTGGAGCTGGGCGACGGCGATGTGCTGTGGCCCGAGCCGGTCCTCGTCGGACGCCGCGAGCACGCCCTGAGGGCGCTCGCCGAGCGCCACGGCCTCGACCCCGGCGCCGTGAGCTGCGACCTGGACGCCGTACTGGCCGACGAGAGCGTCGAGATCTACTTCGACGCCCAGGTCACCTCCGCCCGCGAGGCCGCCATCCGCAAGGCGATCGCCGCCGGCAAGCACGTCTACACCGAGAAGCCCACCGCCACCGGCCTCGACGGCGCGCTGGAACTGGCCCGGCTCGCCCGCACCGCCGGCGTCAAGCACGGCGTGGTGCAGGACAAGCTCTTTCTGCCGGGACTGCTCAAGCTCAAGCGGCTGATCGAGGGCGGCTTCTTCGGCCGCATCCTGTCGGTGCGCGGCGAGTTCGGCTACTGGGTCTTCGAGGGCGACTGGCAGCCCGCCCAGCGCCCCTCGTGGAACTACCGGGCCGAGGACGGCGGCGGCATCGTCGTCGACATGTTCCCGCACTGGGAGTACGTCCTGCACGAGCTGTTCGGCCCGGTGCGCACCGTCCAGGCCGTCACCGCCACCCACGTCCCGCAGCGCTGGGACGAGCTGGGCAAGCCCTACCAGGCCACCGCCGACGACGCCGCCTACGGCATCTTCCAGCTCGACGGCGGGATCGTCGCCCAGATCAACTCCTCCTGGACCGTGCGGGTGAACCGCGACGAACTGGTGGAGTTCCAGGTCGACGGAACCGAGGGGTCGGCCGTCGCCGGACTGCGCACCTGCCGCGTCCAGCACCGCTCCACCACCCCGAAGCCGGTGTGGAACCCGGACCTGCCGGTGACCGAGTCCTTCCGCGACCAGTGGCAGGAGGTGCCGGACAACCACCCCGAGGGCGGGGAGTTCGACAACGGCTTCAAGGCGCAGTGGGAGCTGTTCCTGCGCCATGTGGCGCTGGACGAGCCCTACACCTGGGACCTGCTGGCCGGCGCCCGCGGCGTCCAGCTCGCCGAACTCGGCCTGGCCTCGGCCGCCGAGGGCCGCCGCCTCGACGTACCGGAGCTGAGCCTGTGATCCGCCTGCCCGACGCCTGCGGCGTCCTGCGCGAGTACGCCCCCCGCACCGGGCCCGCGGTGCCCGCCGCCCCCGCCGCCGGGCGCCCGCCGCTGGTCTCCCGCACGGTCTTCTCCGCCGCCCACGTCGTCGCCGACCCCTTCGCGGACGTGGCACCCGACGGCCCGGCCGCCGTGGACTGGGACGCCACGCTCGCCTTCCGCCGCCACCTGTGGTCCCACGGGCTCGGGGTCGCCGAGGCCATGGACACCGCCCAGCGCGGCATGGGCCTGGACTGGGCCGCCGCCGCCGAGCTGATCCGCCGCTCCGCCGCCGAGGCCGCCGCCTGCGGGGGCCGTATCGCCTGCGGGGTGGGCACCGACCAGCTCACCGGCCCCGCCGCCTCCCTGGACGAGGTCCGCGCCGCCTACGAGGAGCAGCTCGCCGTGGTGGAGGGGGCCGGCGCCCAGGCGATCGTGATGGCCTCCCGCGCCATGGCCGCCCTCGCCCGGGGCCCCGAGGACTACCTGGAGCTCTACGGGCATCTGCTGCGCCAGGCGTCCGAGCCGGTGATCCTGCACTGGCTCGGCCCGATGTTCGACCCGGCGCTCACCGGCTACTGGGGCAGTGAGGACCTGGACGCCGCCACCGAGACCTTCCTCGCCGTCATCGCCGAGCACCCCGACAAGGTCGACGGCGTCAAGATCTCCCTGCTGGACGCGGGCCGCGAGGTCGCGCTGCGCCGCAGACTGCCGGGCGGGGTGCGCTGCTACACCGGCGACGACTTCAACTACCCCGAGCTGATCGCGGGTGAGGACCCCGCGGCCGGCGGGCGCTTCAGCCACGCACTGCTGGGCATCTTCGACCCGCTGGCACCGCTGGCGGCCGAGGCCGTGCGGGTGCTGGACACCGGGGACCCGGCGGGCTTCCGCAAGCTGCTGGACCCCACCGTCGAGCTCTCCCGCCACCTGTTCCAGGCCCCGACCCGCTACTACAAGACCGGCGTGGTCCTCCTCGCCTGGCTGGCCGGACACCAGGAGCACTTCGCCATGGTCGGCGGGATGCAGTCCGCGCGCTCGCTGCCGCACCTGGCGCGGGCGTACGAACTGGCCGACTCCCTGGGGCTGTTCCCCGACCCGGCGCTGGCCGAGGCGCGGATGCGGCAGCTGCTGGCGGTGTACGGGGTGGCGGCATGAGCGCGTCCCCCGAAGCCCCCGAAGGCACGGGGACCGGCGGGCCCGCCGGCGCCGACCGCTTCTCCATCAACCAGGAGACCGTCCGGCAGCTCTCCCTGCCCGAGTTGGTCAAGGCGTGCGCCGAGCTGGACGTCGGCGGCGTCGGCCTGTGGCGGGCACCCGTCCAGAAGTACGGGGTGGAGGCCACCGCCCGCCTGGTGCGGGACGCCGGCCTGACCGTCACCAGCCTGTGCCGCGGCGGCTTCCTCACCGCCGCCGATCCCGCCGCGCGCCGTACGGCGCTGGAGGACAACCGGGCGGCGGTCGACGAGGCGGCCGGGATCGGCACCGACACCCTGGTCCTGGTCTGCGGCGGGCTGCCCGGGGGCGACCGCGACCTGCACGGCGCCCGCGAGCGGATCGCCGACGCGCTGGCCGAACTGGCCCCCTACGCGGCCGGGCGCGGGGTACGGCTGGCCATCGAGCCGCTGCACCCGATGTTCGCCTCGGACCGCTGCGTGGTCTCCACCCTCGGACAGGCCCTGGACCTGGCCGAGCGCTTCCCGGCCGAGCAGGTCGGCGTGGTCGTGGACACCTACCACGTCTGGTGGGACGACCAGGCGCCCGCACAGATCGACCGGGCGGGGGAGAGCGGCCGCATCGCCGCCTTCCAGCTCGCCGACTGGTGCACTCCCCTGCCGGCGGGCGTGCTGCTGGGCCGCGGGCAGCTCGGGGACGGCTCGGTCGACTTCCGCTTCTGGCGCGACCGGGTGGTGGCGGCCGGCTACACCGGCTGGACGGAGGTGGAGATCTTCAACGAGGCCCTGTGGGACCGCGACGGCCGCGAGGCGCTCGCGGAGACGGCGGAGCGCTTCCGCGCCCACGTCCTGTAGGGGCGCGGATCCCGCCAGGGCTGTGAAGACGGACGCGGTCCGCCACCGTCGCGCCGCGGACCGCGCCGGGCCGCCGTCGCCTCCCGCACCCGCGGGAGGCGACGGCGGCGTCACCGCGCGCCGCCGCGGTCCTGCTCGGCGCCCTCCGCGCCCTTGCCGCCCTCGGTCTGCGAAGGGGTGGCGGCCGGGCCCTTCCCGCCGGCCCCGGCGGCCTTCCTCGCGGCGGCCTCGGTCTCGTGCCGCTCGTGCAGCCCGCGTGACTGGTCGATGCCCTCCTCGTCGTCCCGCTCGCCCTCGGCCTGTGATGGCGTCCACCCGCTCATACGCCCTCTCCTCACTGTTCGGATGCCGTCACGGTCGCCTCCCGCCGTCCCCGACCGCCGGCCGGACCGGCCCGGCGGGGTCCCCGGGGGGCCAGGACCGAGTACCCGGACCCGCGCCGATTCCACTTCCGGCGCCCGCCGCGGGGAGGTCGCGGGGAACCGGAGGAAAAAATCTTGTTCCGCCGTGCAACCCTTCCGGCCCCCCGCGGGTCATAGCGGTTGTCGGTCGAACCGGGGAGGGATCTCGGGGGAGGGCGAGACCGACGGGGGACACGAGGGGCCCCGGCCGTTCAGGCCGGGCCCCTCGTAACGTTTCCGCGGCTCTCCGCGATGCACCGCCTCCGGCGGGCCCCCGCGCCAGCCCCGTCCCCACGGCCGGGATTCCGGTTGTCGGTCCCCGGCGTTACGGTCTGTGACATGTCGTTCCAACCCGCCGTCCTCGAGGCCGTCCTCGAGCGCATCACCTACGCCAACGAGGAAAACGGCTACACGGTCGCCCGCGTCGACACCGGGCGCGGCGGCGAGCTGCTCACGGTCGTCGGCTCGCTGCTCGGCGCGCAGGTGGGGGAGTCGCTGAGGATGGAGGGCCGCTGGGGCTCGCACCCGCAGTACGGCCGCCAGTTCACCGTGGAGAACTACACGACGGTCCTGCCGGCCACCGTCCAGGGCATCCGGCGCTATCTGGGCTCCGGCCTGATCAAGGGCATCGGCCCGAGGATCGCCGAGCGGATCGTGGACCACTTCGGGCTGGAGACCCTGGAGGTCATCGAGAACGAGCCGGAGCGGCTGATCGAGGTGCCCGGCCTCGGCCCGAAGCGGACGAAGCTGATCGGCGCGGCGTGGGAGGAGCAGAAGGCGATCAAGGAGGTGATGGTCTTCCTCCAGGGCGTGGGGGTGTCCACCTCGATCGCGGTGCGCATCTACAAGAAGTACGGCGACGCCTCGATCTCGGTGGTGCGCAACCAGCCCTACCGGCTGGCCGCCGACGTGTGGGGCATCGGCTTCCTGACCGCCGACCGCATCGCGCAGGCCGTGGGCATCCCGCACGACAGCCCCGACCGGGTGAAGGCCGGGCTGCAGTACGCGCTGTCGCAGTCGGCCGACCAGGGGCACTGCTACCTGCCGGAGGAGCGGCTGATCGCCGACACCGTCAAGCTCCTCCAGGTGGACACCGGCCTGGTCATCGACTGCCTGGGCGAGCTGGCGGGTGAGGAGGAGGGGGTGGTGCGCGAGCAGGTCCCCGACCCGGAACACCCCGGGCAGCGGGTCTCGGCGGTCTATCTGGTGCCCTTCCACCGCGCCGAGCTGTCCCTGTCGGCCCAGCTGCTGCGCCTGCTGCGCACCGAGGAGGACCGCATCCCGGCCTTCCGGGACGTCGACTGGGAGGCGGCCCTGTCCTGGCTGGCGAAGCGCACCGGGGCCGAGCTGGCCCCCGAGCAGCGGGACGCGGTGAGGCTGGCGCTGACACAGAAGGTGGCGGTGCTCACCGGCGGACCCGGCTGCGGCAAGTCCTTCACCGTGCGGTCGGTGGTGGAGCTGGCGCGGGCCAAGCGGGCCAAGGTGGTGCTGGCCGCGCCCACCGGCCGGGCGGCCAAGCGGCTGTCGGAGCTGACGGGGGCGGAGGCGTCCACCGTCCACCGGCTGCTGGAGCTCAAGCCCGGCGGGGACGCCGCCTACGACCGGGAGCGGCCGCTGGACGCCGATCTGGTGGTCGTCGACGAGGCGTCCATGCTGGATCTGCTGCTGGCCAACAAGCTGATCAAGGCGGTGGCGCCGGGAGCCCATCTGCTGCTGGTGGGGGACGTGGACCAGCTGCCGTCGGTGGGGGCGGGCGAGGTGCTGCGCGATCTGCTCGCCGAGGGCAGCCCGATTCCGGCGGTGCGGCTGACGCGGATCTTCCGGCAGGCCCAGCAGTCCGGCGTGGTCACCAACGCCCACCGCATCAACTCCGGGGTCCCGCCCATCACCCAGGGCCTGCCGGACTTCTTCCTCTTCGCGGAGGACGACACCGAGGAGGCGGGCCGGCTCACCGTCGACGTGGCGGCCCGGCGCATCCCGGCGAAGTTCGGCCTCGACCCGCGCCGCGACGTGCAGGTGCTGGCGCCGATGCACCGGGGTCCGGCCGGCGCGGGCACGCTCAACGGACTGCTCCAGCAGGCCATCACCCCCGGCCGGCCCGATCTGCCCGAAAAGCGATTCGGCGGACGGGTTTTCAGGGTGGGCGACAAGGTCACTCAGATTCGCAACAACTACGACAAGGGAGCCAACGGGATCTTCAACGGCACGGTGGGCGTGGTCACCGCCCTGAGCACGGAGGAACAGCGCCTGACGGTGCGCACCGACGAGGACGAGGAGGTGGGCTACGACTTCGACGAGCTGGACGAACTCGCGCACGCCTACGCGGTGACCATCCACCGCTCCCAGGGCAGCGAGTACCCGGCGGTGGTCGTGCCGGTCACCACCGGAGCCTGGATGATGCTCCAGCGCAACCTGCTCTACACGGCCGTGACGAGGGCCAAACGCCTGGTGGTGCTGGTGGGGTCGCGCAGGGCCCTGGGCCAGGCCGTGCGGACGGTCTCCGCGGGACGGCGCTGCACCGCACTGGACCACCGATTGCGCGGCACGGCACACCCCGCGTAACTTTCCGGAGGCACTCCGTGCCACCCGCGGGCCTGCTGACCGACCCCGAGTGCACCGCACAGCACCGAATGGGAGACAGTGGGACGAGGACAGGGCACTCGAAGATGAGGCACTACGTCGGTGAGGGATGACGTGAGCGAACACCGTGAAAGCGATGGCGCAGTAGTACTGCGGTACGGGGACGGCGAGTACAGCTTCCCGCTGGTCGGCAGCACTGTCGGTGACAGTGGTTTCGACATCTCCAAGCTGCGGGCCCAGACCGGTCTGGTGACCCTGGACTCCGGTTACGGCAACACCGCCGCGTACAAGTCGGCGGTCACCTTTCTCGACGGCGAGAAGGGCATCCTCCGATACCGCGGGTATCCGATCGAGCAGCTCGCCGAGCACGGCACGTTCCTCGAGACGGCGTACCTGCTGATCAACGGAGAGCTGCCCACGGTCGACCAGCTGGCCGGCTTCCGCAACGAGATCACCCAGCACACCCTGCTCCACGAGGACGTCAAACGGTTCTACGACGGCTTCCCGCGGGACGCCCACCCGATGGCGATGCTCTCCTCGGTGGTGAGCGCGCTGTCCACCTTCTACCAGGACAGCCACAACCCCTTCGACGAGCAGCAGCGGCACCTGTCCACCATCCGGCTGCTCGCCAAGCTGCCCACCATCGCGGCGTACGCGTACAAGAAGTCGGTGGGCCACCCGGTGGTCTACCCGCGCAACGACCTGGGCTACGTCGAGAACTTCCTGCGCATGACCTTCTCGGTCCCGGCCGAGGAGTACGAGCTCGACCCGGTTGTCAGCAGCGCCCTGGACAAGCTGCTCATCCTGCACGCGGACCACGAGCAGAACTGCTCGACCTCCACCGTGCGCCTGGTCGGCTCCTCCCAGGCGAACATGTTCGCCTCCATCTCCGCCGGGATCAGCGCCCTGTGGGGCCCCCTGCACGGCGGCGCCAACCAGTCGGTGCTGGAGATGCTGGAGCGCATCAAGGCCGAGGGCGGTGACGTCGACTCCTTCATCCGCCGGGTGAAGAACAAGGAGGAGGGCGTCCGGCTGATGGGCTTCGGCCACCGCGTCTACAAGAGCTTCGACCCCCGGGCGAAGATCATCAAGGCGGCGGCGCACGACGTCCTCTCCGCGCTCGGCAAGTCCGACGAACTGCTGGACATCGCGCTGAAGCTGGAGGAGCACGCGCTGGCCGACGACTACTTCGTCGAGCGCAACCTCTACCCGAACGTCGACTTCTACACCGGTCTGATCTACCGGGCCATGGGCTTCCCGACCACCATGTTCACCGTGCTGTTCGCGCTCGGCCGCCTTCCCGGCTGGATCGCCCAGTGGCACGAGATGATCAAGGAGCCGGGTTCCCGCATCGGCCGCCCGCGCCAGATCTACACCGGCGTCGTCGAGCGCGACTACGTCCCGGTGGAGCAGCGCTGAGCGGGCGCACGGCCGCCTAGGACCGCCTGCCGCGGCCCGCGGTGTGTTCCCGGCGTGGCGGGGCGGTGGAGGATCCGTGAAGAAGAGTGACGCAGGTCACATATGAAGGGGGGTAACCATTCGGCGGGCTCGTGTGTCTTATGGGGTGGCGTCGGTACTCCGGCGGAGCCGCCGCCGCCCGCCGTGTTCGTCTGTGGGGGACGAGGACGGTGGTCCGCGCAGGCGGTGTGCCTCGGGGGAGCTTGAGCGGCCCTCTCGCCCGTACACCGCCCGGCAGACACCCGGCCAGGATCCCGTGGGGGGAGTCCATGACCGGGAAAAGGAGGCGCCCCGTCGACGGGCCCGTGGGGGGACTCGTCGCTCGGGGCGCTTCTGCGTGCGGAAGGCCCTTGCCGCGTGTGCCGCGTGTGCCGTGAGGAGCCCGGCCGTCCGTAGGCGCCGCGGCGCCTACGGACGGCCGGGGAAGCCCTCCGGAGCCGGGGCCGGGGAGCGGCCCGCCACGAGCTGTGTGGCGGCGAGCCCGGCGTACAGCGAGTCCGAGCGCAGCAGATCGGCGTGGCTGCCCACCGCGCGCACCCGGCCCTCCTCCATGACCACGATGCGGTCGGCCCGTACCACCGTGGAGAGCCGGTGCGCGATGGCCAGGACGGTGGTCTCGGCGGCGAGCTCCATGACGACCTCGCGCAGCGCCTCCTCGTTGACCGCGTCCAGTTGCGAGGTCACCTCGTCGAGCAGCAGCAGCCGGGGCCTGCGCAGCAGCGCCCGGGCGATGGCGATGCGCTGGCGCTCGCCGCCCGACAGAGTCACCCCCCGGTGGCCGACCTGCGCGTCCAGACCGCCGGGCAGCCGCTGGAGGAGGCCGTCGAGCCGGGTGCGCGACACCGCGCGCCGCACCTCCTCCCCGGCGGCGTCCGGAGCGGCCAGCAGCAGGTTCTCCCGCAGGGTCCCGGCCAGTACGGGCGCGTCCTGCTCGACGTAGGCGATCGCCGACCGCAGCTCGGCCAGCGGCCAGCGGCGGATGTCGCGCCCGCCGACGGAGACGGTGCCCGCGTCGTGCTCGTAGAAGCGCTCCAGCAGCGCGAACACCGTCGACTTCCCGGCGCCGGAGGGGCCCACGAGCGCCGTCAGACCGCCGGCGGGCACCTCGAAGGTCACCCCCCGGTGCACCGGGGCCCGCCCGTCGCCGTAGCCGAAGACCACGTTCTCGAACGCCACGCCGAGCGGCGCCCCCCTCGAAGGCGCCCCCTTCGCGGGCGTCCCTTTCGCGGACGACCCGGCGCACGGGGGCTCACCGTCCGAGGGCTCACCGTCCGGGAACTCACTCGGCAGTTCCTCGATCTCCCGGATGCGCCGCACCGCGGCCAGCCCGCTGTTCAGACCGCTCCAGCCGTCGGTGAGCCGGCCCAGGGGGCCCATCAGGGTGAAGAGGTAGAGCAGGAAGGCGATCAGCGAGGAGATCTCCATCGCTCCGGAGACCGCCCGGGCGCCGCCGACCCCCAGCACGGCGAGGAAGGCGAACTGCATCGCCACGGAGGTCGTGACGTCGGACGCCGAGTTCCACCAGGCCACCGCCACACCGCGGTCGTGGGCCCGCCGTGCCGCCTCGGCGACGGCTGCGGTCTCGCAGTCCTCGGCCCCGCCGGCCTTGACGGTGCGGAACGCCTGCAGCGCGCGGTCCAGCGCCGAGCCCATCGCGCCGACGGCCTCCTGCGCCTGGTGCTGCGCCCGCTGGATCCTCGGCATGAGCAGGGCGAGCAGGCCCAGGCAGACGAGCACGGCGAGGAGGGTGACCCCGAGGAGGACGAGGTCCACGACCGCCATCAGAACGACGGTGCCCAGCAGGACCAGCGCCCCGGTGACCGCGTCGGCGACGTTGCGGGAGAGCACGGTGCGCAGCAGCGAGGTGTCGCCGGTGGCGCGGGAGAGCAGGTCGCCGGGGGTGAGCCGGTCGACGGCCGCGACCCGCAGCCGCAGCATCCGGCCGACGAGCCGCCGCCGGGCCCGCAGGACGGCGGCCTCGCCGGCGCGCGCCATCAGATACCCGCCGGCCGCCGCGAGGAGCGCCCCGAGGAGCACGACGAGGGTGAGGACGAGCAGGGGCCGCAGGGGTGAGCGCCCGTCCGCGAGGGCGTCCACGGCGTGCTTGGCCATCAGCGGCATGGCCAGGTCCGCGCCGGAGCCGAGCAGGGACAGCAGCCCCCCGCCGACCAGTGCCCGCCGGTGCGGCCGGACCTGCTCCAGGAGCAGCCGCAGTGGGGAGGGGCCACCGGCCGGACCCCCTTCCTCAGCCTCCCTCGGAGTCTCCTCCGGCTCCGCCGGGGCCACCGCCGCCGGCCGGTCCGCCACCGGAGGTTCCACGCCCCGGTCCGTCGGCTCCACCGCCGGATCCGCCGGGGCCTTCGCCTGAGTCACCGCCGTCCTCCCCGCCCACCGTCACCGTCATCAGGGGCCGCAGGCCGTCCGGATCCTGCTCCCCGACCGCCCTGCCCCCGGCCCGCACCCAGGCGTGCGCGGAGAAGGGCGGCGCGCTGCGCACCCCCGCGCACCAGTCGGGCCACACCCCCGACATCCGGCAGACCAGGGCGATGGCGATGGAGCGCGGCAGGCAGCCGTACCAGCCGGCGCATCTGCGGCTGGAGGCGACCACCGCCTCGTACACGCGCAGGGTCTCCTCGTACCCGGCGGGGCGGGCGCCGCGGCTGACCCGGGCCAGCACCCGGCGCAGCCGCCCCGGACGCAGCCGGCTCAGCACCAGGGCCGCGCCGACGGCCGTGCGCACCCGGACGCCGCCGGAGCCGGAGCCGCGGCGGGGCATGGTCATCTCGGTCGTCACGGCGCGAGGAGCTCCGCCTCGACCAGCCGGCCGGTCAGCTCCGCGACGTCCGCCTCGGCCTCGGCACGGCCGACGTCGTACTCCTCCAGCAGCCGCTCGACGGCGGCCTCCCGGCCCCGCCCCTGGGCGAGCGCGTCCACCACGATGGCGCCGCACTCGTTCAACTGCCAGTAGGCGCCGCTGCGTTCGTCGAGCAGCACGGCGCCGTAC
Source organism: Streptomyces sp. SS8 (assembly GCF_054072955.1). Taxonomy (NCBI): domain Bacteria; kingdom Bacillati; phylum Actinomycetota; class Actinomycetes; order Kitasatosporales; family Streptomycetaceae; genus Streptomyces; species Streptomyces sp. SS8. The sequence goes on along the minus strand of NZ_JBSVCZ010000001.1, from coordinate 257,480 downwards.
TCGGTGGTGGTCATGGCCACACCCTGTCTGAGCTTCACGAGATCGCCTCGCTCCTGTCGGGATCGCGGTGTTCCTCCCCGGCCGGCCAGGCGTCCTCGGCCGTCCGCAGCCAGGTCTCGCAGGAGACCGTGGCGTCGACCGGGTACCGCTGGAGGACGGGGGAGTACGGGTCGTCGGCCAGCCGCTCCAGCCGGGCGGCGTCCACGAGCCCGCGCCGGGCCAGCAGGGAGCCGTCCCACAGCGCGCGGAACCCGGCGGAGTGCTCGCGCAGCCCGCGCACATGGTCGGCCGACATGTGGTCCTTGGTGGTCCGGGCCAGCAGGCGGGCGGGCACCACCTCGCGCACCGCCTCCACCAGCAGCGGCTTGTACCGCCAGGGGACGACACGGTCCTCGACGCGGACGGCGAGGACGGCCTCGATCACCCGGTCGTCGTAGAACGGCGCCGCCACCGGCAGGCCGGCGGTGACGCCCACGTCCTCCAGCGCCTGGAAGCCGCGGGCACCGACCCGGATGGTGTCGAGGTCCGCGTGCAGTCCGGGGCGGGGGCTCAGCGGTTCGGCGTGCCCGGCCGCCGAGCGGAACTCGTCGAGGATCAGTGCCCCGGCCTCGCCGGTGAGCCAGGGCGGCAGCGACTGCCGGGGCCCCCAGTCCAGCAGCGGGCCGCGGTCGTCGGGCGGCTCGCGGGTGACGGCGCCGGCCAGCCAGGAGGCGTACGAGGGGCGTGCCAGCAGGCCGCGCAGAGTGGGCCACAGGGGCCGGCCGTACTGGTGCCGCAGCGCGCCGATGCGGTTCCACGCCTTCAGCGGGCTGCCCGGGAGCAGGTCCAGGCAGGCCGTGGGCAGGCCGTTGAAGAGTTCGTCGCCGCCGTAGCCGGTGAGGTGGTAGCGGGAGCCGGTGGCGGCGGCCCGGCTGAGCAGCAGGTAGGCCCTCGCCCGGGCGGAGGCGACGGGGAGGGGTTCGTCCAGCAGCTCCCCGGCGTTGCCCCGCAGGTCCGCGTAGAACAGCGGGGCCTCGTCGGCCGGGACGACATGGTGCTCGACCGTCCTCCCGGCGCCGCGGCGGGCGTCCTCGGCTCCCCGGCGGGCCCACGTCTCGTCCTCCGAGTGGCCGTCCCGCGCGGCGACGGTCAGCAGCGCCGTCTCCCGCTCGCCCGGCGCCTGCCGGGCGAGGAAGACGACGGAGGTGGAGTCCAGCCCGCCGGAGAGTTCGCAGCTGATCCGGGTGTGCCCGGCCAGATGGGCGCGGACGGAACCGGCGAGCGCGGCGGCCAGGAGGGGGGCGCCCCGCTCCGCGCGGAGCTCCGGCTCGGGGGGCTGCCACCAGCGCCACACGGTGTGACGGGGGCCGCCGGGGCCGTCGAGCAGGCTGAGCGCGTACGCCGGGTCGACCTCCTCCAGACCGTGCCACAGGGGGCGGTGCCGCAGCGGGTGCGGTACGAAGTCCAGCAGGCGCAGGGCGAGCGCGCCGTCGTCGATCCCCGCCCCGGTGAGGTGGGCCAGGAGGGCGGGCCGGTCGGAGGCTACGCGTCCGCCGCCGCACCGGGCGTGGTGGACGCGCCGGTGCCCGGACGCCGTGCCCCGCACACAGACCTCGTCCCCCATCCGGGAGACGACGTGGTGGATGCCGGGCAGCCGGGCCAGCCGGCGGTGGAGGTCGGCGGTGTCGCGGGCCGGGCCGAGAACGCCGTGGAGATCGGCCTCGGGGACGCGGTTCGGCCCGATCAGCACAAGGGAGTCGTCGCCGCGCGTGACCTGGCTGACCTGCCGGAAGGGGAGGCGGAAGACGATCCAGGGGCGCCCCGAGGGGTGGCGGACGGTCCCCGTGCCCGCCGCCCCCGCCGGGAGGACCGGGCGAAGACGCCCGGCCACGGCCTGTCCTTCGGCCGTGTCCGGGAGGACCGCGAAGAAGTCACGCAGGTGACCGGGCATCTTCTTCACCACGGGACGGTCAGACGAACCGGCGGGAGAAGTACTCCCAGTACTTCCCGACGAAGTAGCCGGCGGTCCTCTCGCGGAAGCCTCCCTGCTCGAAGAGGGCGGGCTTCACATAGGTCTTCCTCTGCTTCATGTCGTGCGCACTCTCCTCTGTCGACAGAACAGCCGTGTACTGGTGCGAACGCTCGCGCACAGTGTGCGGTCTGTTGCTGGAGTGACGGACGGGATCACATTCACAGCGATTCCAGCGGGTCCGCAACGCACTTTTGCGCCATCCTCGGTGTTCGACGGACTCCCGTATTTGCCAAAGAAACTACTTGACGCTCATATGATCAGCCGTCCGCCCATGCCGTCGGCCGCGCTCGGAACCGAGCGCGGCCGACGGCATGGGCGGGGAGGGAGGAGCGACCGGGGCCGGTCAGTGGAAGGCGCGCAGCCGCAGGCTGTTGGTGACGACGAAGACCGAGGAGAAGGCCATCGCCGCTCCCGCGATCATCGGGTTGAGCAGTCCGGCCGCGGCCAGCGGCAGGGCGGCGACGTTGTAGCCGAAGGCCCAGAACAGATTGCCCTTGATGGTGGCCAGGGTCTTGCGGGCCAGGCGGATGGCGTCGGCGGCGGCGCGCAGGTCGCCGCGGACGAGGGTGAGGTCGCCGGCCTCGATGGCGGCGTCGGTGCCGGTGCCCATGGCCAGGCCGAGGTCGGCCTGGGCCAGGGCGGCCGCGTCGTTGACGCCGTCGCCGACCATGGCCACGGAGCGGCCCTGGTCCTGGAGGCGCTTGACGGTGTCGACCTTGTCCTGGGGCATGACCTCGGCGATCACCTCGTCGATGCCGACCTCGCGGGCGACGGCGTCGGCCACCGCCCGGTTGTCGCCGGTGAGCAGGACGGGGGTGAGGCCGAGGGCGCGCAGCCGGGCGACGGCCTCGGCGCTGGTGGGCTTGACGGCGTCGGCCACGGCCAGCAGCCCTCGCACCTTCCCGCCCCAGGCGACGGCGACCGCGGTGCGGCCCTCCGCCTCCGCGGCGGCCCGTGCCACGGCCAGCTCCGCGGGGAGCTCCAGGGCGCTCTCCACCAGCAGCCGCTCCCGGCCCACAGTCACCTCGCGGCCCTCGACGGTGCCCCGGACGCCGAGCCCGGCGGCGTTCTCGAAGCGCTCCACCGGGGGCAGGGTGCCGACGCGCTCGGCGGCGCCGGCCGCGATCGCCCGGGCGATGGGGTGTTCGGAGGAGTGCTCCAGGGCGCCGGCCAGGCGCAGCACCTCGTCCTCGTCCTCGCCCCCGGCGGCGACGACGTCCCGCAGCTCCATCTTCCCGGTGGTGACGGTGCCGGTCTTGTCCAGGACGACGGTGTCCACGCGCCGGGTGGTCTCCAGGACCTCGGGGCCCTTGATGAGGATGCCGAGCTGGGCGCCGCGTCCGGTGCCGACCATCAGGGCGGTGGGGGTGGCCAGGCCCAGGGCGCAGGGGCAGGCGATGATCAGGACGGCGACGGCCGCGGTGAAGGCCGCGGCCGGCCCTCCGCCGGTGCCGAGCCAGAAGCCCAGGGTGCCCAGCGAGATCAGCAGCACCACCGGCACGAAGACGGCCGAGACCCGGTCGGCCAGCCGCTGCACCTCGGCCTTGCCGTTCTGTGCGTCCTCGACCAGCTTGGCCATCCGGGCGAGCTGGGTGTCGGAGCCGACGCGGGTGGCCTCGACGACCAGCCGGCCGCCGGCGTTGAGGGTGGCGCCGGTGACCGTGTCACCGGCCGAGACGTCCACCGGCACCGACTCGCCGGTCAGCATCGAGGCGTCCACGGCCGAGGAGCCCTCGACCACGGTGCCGTCGGTGGCGATCTTCTCGCCGGGACGGACCAGGAACCGGTCCCCGACGGCCAGTTCGGCGACGGGGACGAGCACCTCGCGGCCGCCGCGCAGGACGGTGACCTCCTTGGCGCCCAGCTCCAGCAGGGCGCGCAGCGCCGCGCCCGCACTCCGCTTGGAGCGCGCCTCCAGATAACGGCCGAGCAGGATGAACGTCGTCACCCCGGCCGCGACCTCCAGGTACAGGGCGGAGGAGGCGTCGGAGCGGGAGACGGTCAGCTCGAAGCCGTGCCGCATCCCCGGCATGCCGGCGTCGCCGAGGAACAGCGCCCACAGCGACCAGCCCAGGGCGGCGGTCGTGCCCACCGAGACCAGGGTGTCCATGGTGGCCGCGCCGTGCCGGGCGTTCGTCCACGCCGCGCGGTGGAAGGGCAGCGCGCCCCACACCACGACCGGCGCGGCCAGGGTCAGCGACAGCCACTGCCAGTTGTCGAACTGGAGGGCCGGGACCATCGACAGCAGCACGACCGGCACCGACAGGGCCAGTGAGACCAGGAAGCGCTGCCGCAGCGAGGCCAGTTCGCGCCCGCTCTCGCTCTCCCTCCCGTCGGCCCCTGCCCGTGTCCCGCCCTCCGGCCGTGCGGGGGCGGGCGGCGGGGGCGGCTGGGCGGTGTAGCCGGTCTTCTCGACGGTGGCGATCAGGTCGTCGACGCTCACGCCGGGGGCGTAGCTGACGCGCGCCTTCTCGGTGGCGAAGTTGACCGTGGCGCTCACGCCGTCCATCCGGTTGAGCTTCTTCTCGACACGGGCGGCGCAGGAGGCGCAGGTCATCCCGCCGATGGCGAGTTCCACCTCGTCGGCGGGCGCCTGCGTACCGGATGTCGTGGTGGTGGTCACACTGTCTCCCTGGCGGGGGCCGGACCGTGCGGGCGGCGCGGGTGCGCGGCCCGCACGGTCCGCGGGGGCGGGGTGGCTGCGGGCGGTCAGGCCCGGCCGGCGAGCTCGTAGCCCGCCTCGTCGACGGCGGCGCGTACGGCCTCGTCGTCCAGCTCACGGGTGGAGGTGACGGTCACCAGGCCGGTCGAGGCCACGGCCTTCACCTCGGTGACGCCGTCGATCCCGGAGACCTCGCTGTTGACGGCGCCCTCGCAGTGGCCGCAGGTCATGCCGGTGACCTTGTAGGTGGTGGTGACGGTGCTCATGGGTTTCTGCTCCCTCGGATCGGTGCGCGGAGGAGCCCGGACGGCCGGGCCGATGTTCCGACACTCTCGACTTTATACCCCTAGGGGGTATTAGCCAAATGGACCCGGCGCGGTTCCGCCGGGTTGCCGCGGAAAACCGCGGGGCGGCCGCCCCGCAGGGCCGGTAGGGTGCGGCGGACGATCATCGAGGGGCAGGGGGCGAAGGCATGGCGTGCGCGGAGTGCGAAGGCGGGGGAGACGGCGGAGCGGACGGGGAAGGACGTGGCGAGGCGGCCGGGAACCGGTGCCCGGCGTGCGGTGACACGGCACCTCCCTCCGTCGCGCATGCCGAGAGTGCCGCACCTGCCGCGCCTGCCGCACCTGCCGCGCCTGCCGAGAGTGCCGCACCCGCCGGGAAGGGCGCTCCCGCGGGACAGCCCTGGTGGGTGCTGTCCGACGAGGAACTGCGGACGGTGGAACGCGTCCGCCGTGAGCAGGGGGAGTCGCCGTACCTGCGCTGGCAGTCCACCCGGACCCTGGCGACCGTCACGGTCGCGCTGCTGGCGGTGGTCGTGGCCTCGGACCTGTTCGCGATCCTCGCCGGGTCCCGGTTCGCCGGGCTCCTGAAGGAGGAGGCGCGGTTGTCGTGGTACGGCTCCGGCGGGGCCCTGGAGAGCGCGGAGTCGCTGTACTCCGCCGCCGGTGTGGTCCAGGTCGCCGCGCTGGTGGCGGCGGGGATCCCGTTCCTGATGTGGTTCCACCGCTCCCGGCTCAACGCGCAGACGTTCGACGCCGCGAGCCAGCGGATGGGCGCGGGCTGGGCGGTCGGAGGATGGTTCGTGCCCGTCGTCAACCTCTGGTTCCCCAAGAAGATCGCCAACGACATCTGGGACGCCAGCACCCCGCCGGGTCCGGACGGCACGGTCCGCGAGCGCCTTCCCGGCGGACTGCTCAACTGCTGGTGGCTGCTGTGGCTGCTCACCTGGGCGTCCGGCCGGTTCGCCTCCCACAGGTACCAGGACGCGCAGACTCCCGGGGAACTCGGCAGCGCCGTCTCCTCCTACCTCTTCGCCGACGGGGTCGACATCCTCGCCGCCGTGCTGGCGATCCTCGTCGTCCGCCGGATCACCGCCATGCAGCACACCCTCCAGGAGCACCGCGCGGCCCTCGCCGCGGCTCCGGTCTGATCCGCCTGCCGAGCCCACCCCGCCGACGCCGTCGGCGGACGTCCCGGGCGGCGGGGGGAACGGGACGGCGGGGGACGGCGGAAAAGGAGCCGCGCCCGCCGGTGGGCGGGCGCGGCCGGTGCGGTGCGGAAGCAGGCGGTTCGCAGGCGCCGGAAGCCGGAAGGGGCCGGTGACGGGCGCCGTCAGCCCTCGCGGTTGACCTCGCGGTCGATCCGGCCGCCGGCCTCCTCGGTGACCTTGCCCTGCGGCCACTCGTAGACGTCCGGGATGCCGTCGTGGTCCTCGTCCCGGTTCTCCTCCTCCCACAGCCGCTTGTAGCGGGCGTCGCGGAACTTGAGGAAGACGGCGGCGGCCAGCGCGGCGGCCAGCGAGCTGATCAGAACGGCCGCCTTGACGTACTCGCCGGTCTCGCCGCTGTCGGCGAAGGCCAGCTCGCCCACCAGCAGCGAGACGGTGAAGCCGATGCCGGAGAGCAGCGCGACGCCCACCACGTCCGCCCACTCCAGCTCCTTGCTGAGCTGGGCGCGGGTGAAGCGGGCGGCCAGATAGGTGCCGCCGAAGACGCCGAGGAGCTTGCCCGCGAACAGGCCGAGCATCACGCCCAGTGCCTCGGGCCGGCTGAACGTCTCGCCCAGCGCGTCGCCGGAGACGCTGACGCCCGCCGCGAAGAGGGCGAACACCGGCACCGCGAAGCCCGCGGACAGCGGCCGCACCAGGTGCTCGATGTGCTCGGCCGGGGACTCCTTCTCGGTGGGCCAGCCCTCGCTGCCCTTGGCCGGGACCACCCGCAGCAGCATGCCCATCGCCACACCGGCGATGGTGGCGTGCACCCCGCTGGCGTGCATCAGCGCCCAGATGACTAGGCCCAGCGGCACGTACACGTACCAGCCGCGCACCCGCAGCTTCTGGTGGAGGAACCAGAACACCGCCAGCCCGGCCAGCGCCCCGCCCAGGGCGGGCAGGTTCAGCGTGGAGGTGTAGAAGACGGCGATGACGAGGATCGCGCCGAGGTCGTCGACGATGGCGAGGGTGAGGAGGAAGGCCCGGATGCCCGACGGCAGGTTGGTGCCGATCACGGCGAGCACACCGAGGGCGAAGGCGATGTCGGTGGCCATGGGGATGGCCCAGCCGTCCATCTGGCCGCCGCCCGCCGCGTTGACCGCGACGTAGAAGAGGGCCGGCACCACCATGCCGCACACGGCGGCGACCACCGGGAGGGCCGCGGCGGCCGGGCGCCGCAGCTCACCCAGGAGCAGTTCGCGCTTCAGCTCGATGCCGGCGACGAAGAAGAAGATCGTCAGCAGACCGTCCGACGCCCAGTGCCCCACCGACAGGTCGAGGTGGAGGGAGGGGATTCCGAAATGGAAGTCGCGGACCGACTCGTACAGGCTCCCCCAGGGAGAGTTCGCCCACACCAGCGCCACCACCGCGGCGGCCAGCAGCAGCATCCCGCCGACGGTCTCGGTGCGCAGCGCCTCGAGCAGGAACCGGCGCTCCTGGAACGACGGCAGCCCGAAGAGGGAGGTGCGCTCTTTGGGGGCATTGGACATGGAGTGACCTCCCGGGGTCGGTTTCGGGGTACGTGGACAACCTCGCCGACCAGACTTCCCGGCACACCTTTGTGATCTTGATTGTCATACCACCGTACCCACAACCTGCTGTTTCCGCGCAAGAGCGGATCCGTGCACGACTGCGCGGGTACCGTCGGGTAATGCCCGGCAACTCCCGGTCCGTGTCGGCTAATGCCCCCGGCCGCCCCGGTTTCGCCGGTGACGGTGATCACACCGCCCTCCGCCGCGGCGACCGGACGTGATCCTTCCCCGCGGCGCACGCCGCCACCCCTGCCGCAGCGGCCCCGTCCCTCCCTTAGTCTGTGCCGGTGGTCCGGCCGGCCGTACGGCCGGGGACGAGCGGAAGCGCGGAACGGCGAAGGGGGCGGGGCACCGGTGAGACGCAGCAGGCTCCCCGACTCCTTCCTCGGCGGCTACGCGGAACTGCTCGCCGAGATATCCCGGACCGGGCGGCTGCCGCGCCGCGCCGAGCTGGACGTCTTCCGCGAGACGGGCGAGCGGGTCGCCGAGCGGGGGTACGGCCTGCGCGATCTGGTCGGTCTCTATCTCGCCGAGACCCGCCGGCTGTGGGGCACGCTGCCGGGCATCGCCCGGTCGGCCACGGCCGCGGAGCGGGCCCGCACCGGCGACGCCCTGCTGGCCGCGGTGGAGGCCGCGGTGGCCGCGCTGGGCGAGGGGCACGAGCGGGCCCAGCGGCTGGCGGTGCGGCAGGAGGAGGCCGAGCGCCGCGAGTTCGTGGACGACCTGCTCTACGGGCGCAGCGACCTGGGCCGGCTGGCCGAGCGCGCCGAGCGCTTCGGTCTGCGGCTGGCCCGTGCGCACGCGGTCGCGGTGGCCCTGGGCACCGAGAAGTACGACGACGTGCACCCCACCGTGCGCCGCATCGAGCGCGAGCTGGTGGGCCGCTTCGGCGAGCGCGACGTGCTGCTCGCCACCAAGGACGGGCGGCTGGTGTGCATCGCCGCCAGCGCGGACAAGTCCGTGCTGCGGGCCTTCGCCCGGCTCGCCGAGGACCCCGGCCCGGGGTACCCCGCCGCCGAGCGGGTGGCGCTCGGCCGCTCCCACAGCGGCCCCAGCGGAGTGGTGCGCTCCTACGAGGAGGCGCTCGGGGCCCTGGACCTCGCCGACCGGCTCGGCCTGGAGGGGGTCCGGTTCAACGCGGCGGAGATGCTGGTCTTCCCCGTGCTGCTGCGCGACCGCGCGGCGATGGCCGATCTGGTGCGCACCGTGCTGGGGCCGCTCACCCAGGCCCGCGGCGGGGCCGCGCCGCTGCTGGAGACCCTGTCGGTGTGCTCGGCGGCGGGCTATGTGAACGCGGAGGCCGCCCGCCGGCTGGGCGTGAGCGTGCGGACCCTGTCGTACCGGCTGGCGCGCATCCGGGAGCTGACCGGCTACGACCCCGGCGACGGCCTCCAGCGCTACACCCTGGAGACCGCCGCGATGGGCGCCCGGCTGCTGGGCTGGCCGGAGAAGCCGCTGTAATTGCCCGCCGCCCCCTGCGGGCCCGCGCGGTCCGGCCGGACCCGCCCTCGGCGGCGCGTGTGTTCCGCGGCCACCGCGCCGCCCGGCCGGGCGGCGCGCCCCACCCCGGCACGGAGGCGCCGACGACGGCCACCGCGCCGATGGTTCCCTCCGGTTGCCGGACGTAAGTACGGCATAAAGATTGCCGGATCCTGGCAATGTGCGTCCCGGTTCCGGAGTGTCAGCATGAGGTCACGCCGCGACCGGTACGGGGGTGGAACGATGAGCGAGTTCATGCATACGGCCATGAGCTTCCCCGCCAATCTGTTCGGGTTCGGACTTGTGGTGGTGCTCGTCTACTGGTTGACGGTGCTGGTCGGAGCGGTCGGCGTCGATGCCCTCGACGGGGGTGAGAGCATCGACGCCGGCCACTGCGACCAGTCCGGGGCCGGCCCCGGCACCGGCCCCGCGGCGGTTCTCGCGGCGGCCGGACTCGGCGGGGCACCGGTTTCCGTCTCCCTGTCGCTCCTCATCTCGATTGCCTGGTTCGCATCACTGAGTGGTGCGGCGCTGGTCGACCGGGCCGGCGGGGGCACCCCGGCGCGCCTGCTGGTCCTGCCGGCCGCGCTGCTCGCCGCATGGGGGCTGACACGGCTGCTGGTCCGCCCGCTGGCCCGGCTGGCGCCGCGCGAGACGGGCACCAGTCACCGCGACCTCGTCGGCCGGGTGTGCACCATCCGCACCGGGCACGTCAGCCACCGCTTCGGGCAGGCCGAGATCACCGCCGAGGACGGTTCGGTCCATCTGGTCCAGGTCCGAGCCCGGGGCGAGGACGCCGCGGGCCTGGCCGCCGGAAGCACCGCGCTGGTCTTCGACTACGACCCCGAGGGCGGCTTCTTCCACGTCATGCCCTGCGATCCCGTACTGGATCCCGGCCCGGAAGCCGGCCGGCTGCCGCGCTGAACCTCCGCGCCGCGCCTCCACGGGCCCGCCGCGGGCCCGTCCACCAGACCTCAAGCACACATACCTCACAAGGGACCCACCGCCATGGACGTCATCTCCACGGGCCTCGGCGTGCTCATCGCCGTGCTCATGCTCATGGGCATCGCCCTGCTGATCGTGGTCAGCCGCCTGTTCCGCAAGGTCGAACAGGGCAAGGCGCTGATCGTCTCCAAGATGCGCAAGGTCGACGTGACCTTCACCGGCACCGTGGTGCTGCCCGTGCTGCACCGGGCCGAGGTGATGGACATCTCGGTGAAGACCATCGAGATCGCCCGCACCGGCGGCGAGGGGCTGATCTGCCGGGACAACATCCGCGCCGACATCCGCATCTCGTTCTTCGTCCGCGTCAACAAGACCGTCGAGGACGTCATCAAGGTCGCCCAGGCCATCGGCACCGAGCGGGCCAGCGACCGGACCACCCTCCAGGAGCTGTTCAACGCCAAGTTCTCCGAGGCGCTCAAGACCGTCGGCAAGCAGCTCGACTTCGCCGACCTCTACACCAAGCGCGACGAGTTCCGCGACCGGATCATCGCCGTCATCGGCACCGACCTCAACGGCTACAGCCTGGAGGACGCGGCGATCGACTACCTGGAGCAGACCCCGCTCAGGCAGCTCGACGGGAACAACATCCTCGACGCCCAGGGCATCCGCAAGATCACCGAGCTGACCGCCGTCGAGCACGTGCGCACCAACGAGTTCCAGCGCAACGAGGAGAAGGAGATCACCCGGCAGAACGTCGAGGCCCGCGAGGCCGTCCTCGAACTCGAGCGCCGCCAGGCCGACGCCGAGATCCGCCAGCAGCGCGAGATAGAGACCGTGCGCGCCCGCGAGGAGGCCGAGACCGCCCGCGTCCAGGCCGAGGAGAGGCTGCGCTCCCACGCCGCGCACATCAAGACCGAGGAGGCCCTCGGCATCCAGAACGAGAACCGCGAGCGCGAGATCGCCGTCGCCAAGCTCAACCGCGACCGGGTCGTGGCCATCGAGAACGAGCGCATCGAGAAGGACCGCCTGCTGGAGGTCATCGCCCGCGAACGCGAGACCCAGCTGCGCCGGATCGCCGCCGACAAGGAGGTCGAGGCCGAGAAGCGGGACATCGCCGACGTGATCCGCGAGCGGATCGCGGTGGAGAAGACCGTCGCGCAGCAGGAGGAGGAGATCAAGAAGCTGCGCACGGTGGAGGAGGCCGAGCGCGAGCGCCAGGCGCTGATCATCGCCGCCGAGGCCCAGGCCCAGGAGCGGCTGGTCAAGGACATCAAGGCGGCCGAGGCCGCAGAGCAGGCCGCCGGGCACCGGGCGGCCGAGGAGCTGACGATGGCCGAGGCGCGCCGCAAGGCCGCCGAGATGGACGCGGCCGCCGCCGTACGCCTGGCCGAGGGCCGCAAGGCCGAGGCCGCCGCGGCCGGACTCGCCGAGGCCGACGTCCAGGAGCGGATGGCCGACGCCATCGCCAAGACCCGCCGTGCCGAGGCCGAGGCCGAGCGCGAGCTCGCCCTGGCCCAGGCCGACGGGCTGCGCGAGAAGCTGAAGGCCGAGGCCGAGGGGCTGACCGAGAAGGCCGGCGCCATGGCCCGGATGGACGAGGCGGGCCGGGAGCACGAGGAGTACCGCCTGCGGCTGGAGGCGGAGAAGGAGATCCGCATCGCGGGCATCGACGTCCAGCGGCAGATCGCCGAGTCCCAGGCGACCCTGATCGCCACCGGTCTGGAGAACGCCAACATCGACATCGTCGGCGGGGACTCGGTCTTCTTCGACAAGCTGGTGGGCTCCATCGCCGCCGGCCGCAGCATCGACGGCTTCGTCAACCGCAGCGAGACCGTCCAGGCCATGGCGGGTCCCTGGCTGGACAAGGAGAACTCGACGTTCACCCACGACCTGACCGCCGCGACCGCCGGGCTCGGCGCCGCGGGGCTGCGCGATCTGACCCTGGCCGGCCTGCTGGCGAGGCTGGCCGCGGGCGGCGGCCCCGAGGCCCCGAAGCTGGCCTCCCTGCTGGAGGCGGTGCGCGGCTCGGGCGTCGCCGACCTGCCGCTGTCGGCCCTGGCGGCCGGCGCGGCCGGCACGGCGGACGCGGTGGCCCGCACCCACGCCGCCGCGAACGGCGCACCCGCGGGCCGCTGACCCGCACACCCCACGAAGGATGCCGATCGAGCGAGGAGTTGAGGGCACGTGGCAACCGAGGCACGCCGTACGCCGGAGGCGCGGCCTGACACGGGACCGGGTACGGGGCCGGACGCGGGCGCCCACGAGGTGCTGCGGGACCGGATGGCGGCCGCGGCGGCGGATCTCGCGGCCCGGGCACGGGCCCTCAACGACCGCCGTGTCGAGGCCTTCGGCGGCGCCGGACTGGAACTGGCGGGCGCCGCCCGGCTGGAGACCGGGCGGCCCCGGGTGCCGTGCGACGCGGCGGCCGTGGGCGGGGCGCTGCTGCTGGGCGCCAACCCGCCGGCCGGGCACGGGCGGCCGGAGTCGGTCGCCGACGTGCTCACCCTCCACCGCCTGCGCGCGGAGGGCGGCGGCCCGCCCGCCTTCGAGCCCGCGGAGGCGGACGCCGTGCCCGGACTGCTCGACGACCCGCGCCTCCACCGCGACGTCGAGGAACTGTTCCGCTACTACCGGCACGCCCGGCTGCTGCGGCTGCGCCGCACCGGACCGCTGCTGCTGGCCGTCTTCTCCATCGGCGAGCGGGCCACCGACATCCGCGTCCTGCGCTGGCGTGTCGAGGACGGCGGCGAGGTCGCCTACCTCGACGACAAGGGCGAGCGCGACCACCTCGACCGCGCACCCCGCTCCGCCCGGGACGTCGTCTGGACGCCGGCCGCCCGCGAGGACCACGTCACCGGACGCCACCCGCATGTGGCGGTCGACGGCGGGACGCTCCACGTCTCCACCGTCGGCGGCTTCCTCACCGTCAAGACGGACAACGACACCGAGACCGCCGAGGGCGTCCACAGCGAGCCCGTCGAGGACCCCCTGCAGGCCCTGGCCGACGCCGAGATCGCCCACGCCCGCGTCGGCCCGCTCGTCCTGCTGCGCGTGCTGCCGTACAACGAGGCGGCCCACCGCCATCTGGTCTTCAACACCCGTACCGGCGAGGTGCTGCGGCTGGACGGCATCGGGCAGGCGTGCCGCCGCCTCCCGGACGACCAGGGCGTCGTCTTCCCCGGCGGCTGCTACCTCGCCGACGCCCCCGCCGGCTCGGCCGCCCGCACCTTCGAGGCGGACACCGAGGGGATGGAGTTCGAGGCGGAGGTGCGCTCGCCCAACGGCGAGGACGTGCTGTACGTCTTCCACGCCCCCGCCCGGGGCCGCTCCCTGCTGCTGTCCTACAACCTCATCCGCAAGGAGGCCGCCGCCCCGATCCCCGCCCTGGGCCACGCCCTCTTCGCCGACGGCACCCTGGCCGTGCTCGGCCAGGCGCCCGGCGGGGAGGAGACGTCCGCGCACCCGGTACGGCTGTGGAACACCCCCTACGCCCTCGACCCCCGCGCCGCCGGCCCCGCAGGGGACGGGCCGCTGGCCCGCGTGGGCAACGCCGAGCTGGTGCGCGGCATCTCCGACTGCCTGTCCGTCGTACGGCTGGCCGAGGGGGTGACCGGCTGGACGGCGCGGGGCACGGGCGGCGGCCTGCCCACGGCGGCCGCCCTGGAGGCGGTCACCGCCGCCTGCGCCCGCGCCGCCGACCGCCACCACTGGCTGGACGCGCCCGGCCTGGCCGATGAGCTGGAAGGACTCGGCGCCCCGCTGCGGACACTGCGCGAGGCCGCGCAGCAGGCCGTCGCCGAGTACGCGCGGGTGGCGGAGCTGCGCGAGAGGGCGGCCGCGGCCGTGGAGGAGACGGCCGCGCGCACCACCGCGCTGGTGCGCCGCGCCCGGGGCGAGACCCCCGGCGAGGCGACCGGCTGGGTGGACCTCCTGGCCGAACTGCGCCGTGCCCGGGGCGCGGTGGAGACCCTGCGCGAACTGCGCCACGCCGACCCCGGCCGGATCGACGCGCTCGGCGCGGAGCTGGACGAGGCGCTGGCCGCCACCGGCCGCCGGGCGGCGGCCGACCTCTCCCGCGCGGAGGCCTTCGAGGGCGTGGGCGCGGCCGTGGCCGAACTGGCCGACCGTGCCACCTCCGCCGCCACGGCAGCCGAGGCCGACGAACTGGGCGAGCGGATCGCCGGCCACGCCGACGGACTCGGCGCCGTCACCGAGGTGATCGGCTCCCTGGAGGTCGGCGACGCCACCGTGCGCACGGCCGTGCTGGAGCGGATCGGCGAGGCCACGGCCGCCGTCAACCGGGCCCGCGCCGTACTGGAGGGGAGGCGCCGGGAGCTGCTGGAGGCCGAGGGGCGGGCGGAGTTCGCCGCCGAGACGGCCCTGCTGGGCCAGGCGGTCACCGGCGCTCTGGCCGCCGCGACCACACCGGACGAGTGCGACGAGCAGCTCGGGCGGCTGCTGGTGCGCCTGGAGGACCTGGAATCCCGCTTCGGCGCCCACGAGGACTTCCTCGCCCGTCTGGCCGAGCGGCGCGAGGAGATCCGCGAGACCTTCGCCGCCCGCCGCCAGGCCCAGGCCGACGAGCGCGCGCGGCGCGCCGAGCGCCTGGCGGTGTCCGCCGCGCGCGTGCTGGAGACCGTCGCGCGCCGCTGCGCCTCCCTCGCCTCCGCCGAGGAGGTGGCCGCCCACTTCGCCGCCGACCCGCTGGTCGCCCGGGTCCGGGCCGCCGCCGATGAGCTGCGCTCCCTGGGCGACACCGCGCGCGCCGAGGAGCTGACCGCCTCCCTGGCGGCGGCCCGGCAGGAGGCGGACCGCGCCCTGCGCGACCGCGTCGAACTGGGCGCCGACGCGGACGGAGGCGGAGGCGGGGGCGGGGGCGCCGGCACCGTGCGGCTGGGCCGCCACCGCTTCGCGGTGAGCACCCGGCCGCTGGAGGTGACGCTGGTCCCGCACGGCGACGGGCTGGCCTTCGCGGTCTCCGGCACCGGCTACCGGGCCGCCGTACGCGACCCGCGGTTCGCGGCCACCCGCGAGTTCTGGGACCAGCCGCTGGTCTCGGAGTCGCCGCACGTCTACCGCGCCGAGCACCTGGCGGCCGGCGTGCTGGCGGATCTGCCGCCCGACGCGGCCGCACCCGGCGCGGATGCGGGGGAAGCGGACGCCGAGAGCCTGCTGCCGCTGGTGCGCCGGGCGGCCGGGAGCGCCTACGACGAGGGGTACGACAGGGGCGTCCACGACCACGACGCCGCCGCGATCCTCGCCGCGGCGCTGCGGCTGCGGGCCGGTGCCGGACTGCTGCGCTTCACCCCTGAGGTGCGGGCCGCGGCGCAGCTTTTCTGGGCGTACGGCGCGGACGGCGCGGCACGCGCCGCCTGGACGGTGCGCGCCCAGTCGCTGGCCCGGGCCCGCGCCGCCTTCGGCGCGCGTGGCGCGCTGGAGCCGCTCGCCGCCGAACTGGGCGGCACGGCGCGGGAGTTCCTGGAGCGTGCCGGGCTGCCGGTACCGCCGCGCCCGGCCGCGGTGGGGGCGTACCTGGCCGAGGAACTGGCCTTCAGCGGCGGCCGGTTCGCAGTCGGCCCCGCCGCCCGCGCCCTGCTGGACGGTTTCCACGCCTCGCTGGGCGGCGCCCAGTCGCCCCCGGCCAAGGAGTTCGCCGAGGACCTGCGGGCGCTCGGCGGCTCGTCGCCGGACGACCCGGGGTCGCCGGCGGCCCGCCACCAGCTCGCGGCGGCCTGGCTGGGCGCGTACGCCGAGTCCGCCGCCCGGGAGGGGAGCGAGGAGGGACCGGGCGCCCGGGGCGGCGCCGCGCCGTCTCCCGACCTGCCCGAGGCCGTCGCCGTCGCACTGTGCGGCGAGGAGCTGGAGCACCGGGACGTGGACGCGCCGCTGACCACCGTCGTCACCGGGCTGCTGGGCACCCACCCGCGGATCGCCGGCGGCGCCCTGCCGCTGCGCCTGGACGAGTTCCTCGACCGCACCGAGGAGTTCCGCGCCGTCCGAGTACCGGCCCACCGCGCCTACACCCGCCGCCGCGCCGAACTGCTGGACGCCGAGCGCGAGCGGCTGCGTCTGGAGGCGTACGTGCCGCGCGTGCTGCCCGCGTTCGTCCGCAACCGCCTCATCGACGAGGTCTACCTGCCGCTGATCGGCGACAACCTCGCCAAACAGCTCGGCACGGCGGGGGAGGACCGCCGTACCGACAGCCAGGGCCTGCTCCTGCTGCTCTCCCCGCCCGGCTACGGCAAGACGACGCTGATGGAGTACGTCGCCGCCCGCCTGGGCCTGGCCTTCGTCCGCGTCGACGGCCCGGCGCTGGGCCACCGCACCACCTCCCTGGACCCGGCCGCCGCACCGGAC
Source organism: Streptomyces sp. SS8 (assembly GCF_054072955.1). Classification (NCBI taxonomy): domain Bacteria; kingdom Bacillati; phylum Actinomycetota; class Actinomycetes; order Kitasatosporales; family Streptomycetaceae; genus Streptomyces; species Streptomyces sp. SS8. The sequence continues at coordinate 241,002 of NZ_JBSVCZ010000001.1, read as the reverse complement.
GCCACCGCGCGGCGCGAGGTCGAGAAGATCAACTTCGCCCTGGAGGCGGGCAGCGACGTCCTGCTCCACCTCGACGACGTCCAGCACACCTCGCCGGAGCTGCTCCAGCGATTCATCCCGCTGTGCGACGCCCAGCGCCGCCTGGACGGAGTGCGGTTCTCCGACGGCCGGCCGGCCACCTACGACCTGCGCGGCAAGCGGTTCGCGGTGTGCATGACGGGCAACCCCTTCACCGAGTCCGGCGCCCGCTTCCGCGTCCCGGACATGCTCGCCAACCGTGCGGACGTGTGGAACCTGGGCGACGTCCTGTCCGGCCGGGAGGAGCTGTTCGCCTTCAGCCACATCGAGAACTCCCTCACCGCCAACCCGGTGCTGGCGCCCCTGGCCTCGCGCGAGCGCGCCGACACCGAGCTGCTGGTGCGGCTGGCCGACGGCGACCCGTCGGCCCGCTCCGACCGCCTGGCCCACCCGTACGCGCCCGCCGAGCTGGAGCAGGTGCTGGGCGTGCTGCGCGGGCTGCTGCGGGTGCGGCGCACGGTGCTGGCGGTCAACGCCGCCTACATCGCCTCCGCCTCCGGCGACGAGGCGGCCCGCACCGAACCGCCGTTCCGCCTCCAGGGCTCCTACCGCGACACGGGGAAGCTGGCCGGCCGCCTGGCGCCGGTGATGACGGACGAGGAGGTCGAGGCGCTGATCGACGACCACTACACGGCCGAGGCCCGCACACTGTCGGCGGACGCCGAGGCGAACCTGCTCAAACTCGCCGAGCTGCGCGGCCGTATGACGCGGGAGCAGGAGCGGCGGTGGCGCGAGGTCAAGGAGGCCTTCCGGGCCCGCAACGCCTCCGGCGCGGCCTCCGGCGCGGCCTCCGGCGCGGGGACGGCCCCGGAGACGGCGGGGGGTGCGGTGCTGTGAGGGGCGGCGCGGCCGGGGGCCGGCTCCGGCGCGGGGCCGCCCGCGCCCGGTGGGCCGGCGCGGAGTACGTCCACGACGAGGCGGACCGGGCCCGGGAGAGGGAGAGGGTCTCCGAGGACCTGGGCCGGGCCGTGTACGGACGCCGCCGGGCGCTGGCCATCTCCCAGTCGGAGCTGGCCCGCCGGGCGGGCATGAGCCAGCCGCAGGTCTCCAGGCTGGAGCTGGGCGGGGGCATGCCGACCCTGGTGGTGCTCGCCCGGCTGGCCAGGGCCCTGGACGCCTCCTTCGCGCTCACCTTCGACGGCGGCGAGCCGCGCCTGGTGTTCGAGCCGCTAGCCGAACCCGTCCTCGCCGACCCCGTTCTCAGGGAACAGGCCCCGCTCACCGCCGGGTTCGGCACGCAGCGGCATATGACGATCGCGGAGAGTGGCACGAAGGCCGGGACAGACGCGGGCAGGCGCTTCTAGAGTGCCGGTATGACCCACAGCCGGGAGGCGCCGGAGGCCGCGTACGGACGGGAGCCGGAGCAGCGGACCCAGCACACCGGGCACGCTTCGTACGGCCCGTACGGCCCGCTTCCCGGAGGGCTCGCGGCCCCGGGAGCCGGCAACGCGCCGTGCCGTCGCACGCACCCGACGCCGCTCCGCGCGCCCCGCGGGCGCACGGGGCCGCTCTCACAACACGCCCTACGCGCAGGAGGCCCGCGCGGTGCCGCCGGCCGCTTCGGCCGCCTCCAGTGCCGCGTGCAGCGCGCGGATGCTGGTCAGCCGGCGGTCGGCGGCCGGCGGCACCATCCAGTGCAGACCCGGCGGGCGGACGCTGGCGGCGTCGGGCACGACGACGTAGGAGCCGCGGCCCAGTACACGGGCGCCGGGCAGCTCCCAGCGGTCGGCGGCCCTGGGCGGGATGAGGAAGTACGTCCGCGACCGCTCCCAGCCCCCCTCCGGCGCTTCGCCCGGCCCGCCGGTCTCTCCGGGCAGGTCGGCGATGACCGGGCCGGGCGGCCGGTCGCCGTGGCGCAGCAGCGCGTCGAGCACCAGCAGCCCCTTCCGCCCCGGCACCCGTACCGCGTCCCACCAGGTGCCCGCGGGCACGGCGCGGTGCGTCCCGCCGTACGGCAGCCAGCTCGGCCGGGCGGCGGGCGGTATCGCCCGGAAGGGGAGGGGCTTGAGGGGCGCCGGACGCGGGTCGGGGGCGCCGGGGGCGCCGGCCAGCCGGATGCGGCCGCCTCCCGCGCGCTTGACCTCCCGCAGCGCCACGTCGGAGTCCAGCAGCAGGTCCGAGAGCCCGCCCGGGGCGGGGTCGGCCGGGTCCCAGACGGCGACGCCGAGCGAGACGGTCTGCCCGGTGATGGTCACGGTGGTGCCGCGGCTGACCGGGGCGGGAACCGACATCTCCCGCACGCCCTGCTGGACGAGCCGGGCCGCGGCCATCGCCTCCTCGGCGCCGGCGCCGGGCAGCAGGGCCAGGAACTCGTCACCCGCGTGGCCCCCGTAGCGCCCGCAGACCGCGCCCTCGGCGGAGTTTCGGGCAGCGCTCCCGACGCGGCGCAGCACGTCCGCGGCGGCGCGCAGCACGGCGTCCCCGGCGAGGTGGCCGTAGGTGTCGTTGACGGCCTTGAAGCGGTCGAGGTCGCCCAGCAGCAGCGCCAGCGGCCTGTGCTGCCGGCGGGCGGAGGCGAGGGCCTGGGAGGCCCTGATCTCCCAGGCCCTCCTCACCAGCAGCCCGGTGAGGTCATCGGTCAGGGGATGATGGCCGCCTCCCGGACAGCACGAGGGAGACGGCGCGTACTCCTCGGTCATCCTCGGCGCAGTACTCATCGATCCCCTTCTCCCCCGGTCGTGCGGTCCGGCGCATGGGCGGTGGTGAACCTGCGGTTGAACCGTTCACTCTTCAACTCAACTGGTAGTTGAGCGAACGCGATGAGTGAGTTTAGGCTTCCGAATGACCGACCTGTCAACTCCCGTCCGCTCGACAAGAGTTATGATGCGGTGGCGACTCCTGGTCGGTTCCGGTGCGGTGGAGGTGGATGCGGTGTCCGACACCCGCGGGGATCGGATGCTCGCGGAGAGACTCGACCAACTCTTCGACACCGTCCGTCCGGAGGGCCCCAAGGGCCGCCGGTACACCAACGAGGAGGTCGCCACCGCCGTCAAACGCGCGGACCCCGGTGTCCGGGTGGGCGGCGCCTATCTGTCGGCGCTGCGCAAGGGCACCAAGAAGAACCCCTCCACCGAGCTCCTGACGGCCCTGGCCCGCTTCTTCGGCGTCCCCGCCTCCTACTTCCTGGACGAGCGCGCCGCGGCCCGCACCGACGCGGAGATCGAACTCGCCAAGGTGGCCCACAACATGGGCGTCAGGAAGCTCGCCCTGCGCGCCCTGGAGCTGTCCCCCGAGGGGCTCGCCGCCGTGACGAGGATCGTCGAGCACGTCCTGGAGAGCGAGCCCGGTACCCGCACCCGGCAGGAGGAGCGTCCGTCCGACGGCGCGCCCGACCCGCAGGACCGCCCCGAGCGGCCCTGACCGCGCCCGTCCGCCGCTTCCGCGCCCGGCGGCGTCCGACGGATCCTCACGCGTACGCGCCCGGGGCGTGGTTGTCCGGATCGTCCCGTACTCCTAGGCTTCGCGGAGATCGCCGCCATGTGAGGAGAGCGACTCTTGACGCTGCTGATGGGCGCCGTGGCCTACGACCCGAAGACCGTCACCATCTGGACCGGCTTCCGAGCGTGGCTGCGCGCCCGGGACCTGCCCTTCGACTTCATCCTCTACTCGCACTACGAGCGCCAGGTCGAGGACCTGCTCGCCGGAGGACTGCACGCCGCCTGGAACTCGCCGCTGGCCTGGGTGCGCGCCGACCGCATGGCGCGGGCGGCGGGCCGGGAGGTTCGCGCACTGGTGATGCGCGACACCGATCAGGACCTCACCTCCGTCGTCGTCACCCGCCACGACTCGCCCGTCGCCGCCCTCGCCGATCTCAAGGGGCGCACGGTGGCCGTCGGGGCGGTCGACTCGCCCCAGGCGACCCTGCTGCCGCTGGAGGCGCTGCGCCGGGCGGGGCTGCGCCCGGACGAGGACTTCGGCGTCCGCCGGTTCGACATCGGCACCGGTCTCCACGGCGACCACGTCGGCGGCGAGCGCGAGGCGGCGCGCGCCCTGCTGGCGGGCGAGGCGGACGCCGCCTGCCTCCTGGACGCCAGCCACCTGCTGTTCGGACGGGAGGGGACGCTGCCGCCGGGGAGCACACGGGTGCTGGCCCAGACTGAGCCGTACGACCACTGCAACATGACGGTCGCGGACGGCGCCCCCGCCGAACTGACCGGGCGGTTCGGCGAGTTGTTGCTGTCCATGTCGTTCGCCGACCCCGAGGCGCGTCCCCTGCTGGAACTGGAGGGGCTCACCGCCTGGCGCCCCGGCCGCACCACCGGCTACGCGCTGCTGGAGGCCGCGGTGGACGAGGCGGGCTTCTACGGCCCGTCCGGGCGGGTCACCGCGGCGGGGTACGCGCCGTGACCACGACCGGCCCCGGTTCCGATTCCGGGCCCGGTCCGCGGGCACTCCGCCTCGGGGCGCTGGGCTTCGAGCGTGGCGCGCACCTGCTGGTGCGGCGTGCGCTGCTCGGCCTGCACCCGGGCCGGGAGCTGGCGGTGACCGGAGAGGACCCCGCGCTGCTCGTCCACCTGCGAGCCTGGTGCCGCGCGCACGGCCACGGACTGCGCGCACCGGATCCGGGCGGGGCCCCGGGCGGGCAGGGGGCCGGCGGCGTCCGCGCCCGGATCGTCCGCGGCCGGGCGGACCTCGACCGCTGGTCGGGCGCCGAGCGGGCCGGCGGCCCCGGCCCCGACGGCATCGTCGCCCGCCCCTCGCCCGCCTGGGGCCTGGCGGCGCGCGGCGCGCTGGTCGAGCGGGGCGGCCCGGCCGGCCCCTTCGATCTGGTGGACCGCGACCACGTCTGGGCCGACGTCGCCCCCCACCTCTACGCCCGCGCGGCGGCCGAGCAGTGGGACCCGGGCCGGGCCGTCGACTGGGAGGCGCCCTTCTCCCTCCCCGGCGAGGTCGAGCGCGCCGTCGTCCAGGTGATGACCTATCTGGTGGAGAACGAGCAGGCCGCCCTCGTCGTCCCCGCCCGGCTGCTGGCGCGCATCCACCCGCACTTCCGCGAGGTCCTCCAGCTGCTGGCCGTGCAGGCGGCCGACGAGGCCCGCCACATGGAGGTCTTCACCCGCCGCGCGCTGCTGCGGGGCGGGGAGATGGGCACGTCCTCGGCCGGCGGACGGGAGTCGCTCGACACCCTGCTGACCGAACCGGACTTCTCCCTGGCCTCCTTCCTCCTCTCCGTGCTGGGCGAGGGCAGCTTCCTGAGCCTGCTGGCCTTCCTGGAACGCCACGCCCCCGATCCGGTCACCCGCCGCATCACGGCCCTGGCCCGCCGCGACGAGGCCCGGCACGTCGCCTTCGGCGTCGCCCACCTCCACCACCGCGGCACCGTCGACCCGGCCCTGCGCGGCAGGCTCCGCGCGGCCGTGGAGCGCCGCCACGACGCCCTCACCGACACCGCGGGCCTCAACGCGGACGTCTTCGACTCCCTGGTGGTCCTCGCCGCGGGCGAGTGGACCCCCGAGGCGATCGGCCGGGGGTACGACGCGGTCCTGGCCCTCCAGGCCGAGATGGACGAGGGCAGACAGCGCCGCCTGGTCCACCTCGGCTTCCCCGCCGACGAGGCGGCCGAACTCTCCGCGCTCCACACCCGCAACTTCATGTGACCAGGAAAGTCGGCCCAACAAAGTAAGATTGAATCTAACTGAGAATTGATCTTACTTTGTCGGGAGGCGGTCGTGGAGTTCCGGGGAAGAAACGCGGATCTGAGACTGCTGGGCCGCCTGCTGGGCGATGTCGAGGAGGGACGCGGGGCCACCCGAGGCCGCGCCCTGATCATGATGGGGCGACGACGGGTGGGGAAGTCGCGCCTGGCGCAGGAGTTCTGCGACCGGTCCGGGGCACCGTATGTGGTGTTCCAGGCGACGAGGGGCCGCAACCCCGACTCCGAACGCGCGGACTTCACCGCAGCCTTGGCCCAGTCGCCTCTGCCGGGAGCGGAACTGGTCGCGGGGCTGCGCGCGGACGACTGGAACCAGGCGCTCCGCTCGCTCGCCCTCGCGGTTCCGGACGACAGGCCGAGCATCGCCGTGATCGACGAGGTTCCCTGGCTGGTCGAGCAGGACGGGGAGTTCGAAGGGGCTCTGCAGACCGTCTGGGACCGGCATCTGTCGTCCAAGCCCGTACTGCTGGTGCTGGTCGGCAGCGACATGTCCGTGATGGAGTCCCTGCAGTCGTACGAGCGCCCGTTCTTCGGGCGGGCGACGAAGACGGTCGTCCAGCCGCTGAACCTGGCCGACGTACGGGAGATGACCGGTCTGAACGCGGCGGACGCCGTGGACGCCATGCTCATCACCGGTGGCTTTCCGGAGATCGTGCGGGCCTGGCGGCCGGGTGCGAGCAGACTCGAATTCCTGCGGGAGTCCGTGACGAACCCGCTCTCCCCCCTGCTGGTGGCCGGGGAGCTGTCACTGCTGGGCGAGTTCCCCGAGGCCTCGCACTCACGCGCGGTCCTGGAGTCGGTGGGCAGCGGCGAGCGGACGTTCAGCGCCATCGCGGCCCAGGCCGGCGGCTCCGGCGCGCTGCCCGCCGGCACGCTCTCACCTCTGCTGAAGACGCTCCTGGACAAGCGGGTCCTGGCCGTCGACCTGCCGCTGTCGGACAAGCCCGACACCAAGAACAAGCGCTACCGCGTCGCCGACCACTACCTGCGCTTCTGGCTGGCGTTCCTGCACCGGGCCATCCCCCTGGCCGAGCGCGGGCGGGGCGACGTGGCGCTGGCGCGCATCGAACGCTCCTGGCCCACCTGGCGCGGCCGGGCGGTCGAGCCGCTGGTCCGCGAGTCGCTGGCACGGCTGCTGCCCGACGCCCACTGGCCGGAGACGGAGGCCGTGGGCGGCTGGTGGAACCGCCGGAACAACCCCGAGATCGATCTGATCGGCGCCGACCGCGAGCCGGTGGCCGGGAGGGTGCACTTCGCCGGGTCGGTGAAGTGGCTGGACAACCAGTCCTTCGGACGCCGCGAGTACGACGCCCTGGCGCGCGATGTGCTCTCCGTGCCCGGCACCGGCCCGGACACCCCGCTGGTCGCGGTCTCCCGCCGCGGAGTCGCCGACGGACTGCCCCTGGCAGCGCACTGGGGCCCGGAGGATCTGGTGCGGGCCTGGGAGGCGGGGTAGCGGGCGTGCCCGGTCCCGTCCGCCCGGCCGGAGCCGGGCGGACGGGGCGGAGCGGACGGGGACGGGGACGGGGCTCAGCCCTCGCCGTCGGCCGATCCGGCGGACCGCGGCGCCGGCTGCGCGGACGGCAGGGCGGTCAGCCGCGGCAGCAGCTGGGCCGTCAGCAGCGTCGACAGCGCCGAGGTGTCGCCGCCGCCGGTGCCGTCGGTGCGCACCACGACCGGCCGCGGCGCGCTGCCGGCCAGGGTCGCGCCGACCTCCAGGCGGCGGCGGGCCAGCTCGTACTGGAGCACCGCCCGGTTGTCCCGGTACGCCTGGGCCAGCCGGCGCTGGGCGCGGGCCTCGTTCTCGGCGGCGATCAGACCGCTGCGACCGCGGGTCTCGATCTCGAACCGCACCCGCTGCGCGTTGGTCTCCTGCTCCTCCAGGAGCTGGGCCACCTCCTCGCGCGCCCGGTTCAGCGAGGCCTTCACCTCGACGATGCGCGCGTCGCGCACCTTCTTCGCCCGCTCGATGTCCATCTGGAGGCTGTCGATGCGGCGCTTGCGGGTCAGGCCCCACTCCTGGTCGTACGCGGCGCGCTCCTTGGCGACCCGCTCGCGGGTGGCCAGGTGCTGCTGGTACTGGGCCGGGAGCTGCACATCGGGGATGTTGCAGCCGGTGATGCGCACCCCGTAGCGGGAGAGCTGGCGGTTGAGCAGCTCCTGCATGTCGGCCACGTCCGAGCCCCGCAGGTCGTAGGCCCGCTCGGTGCGCATCCTGCGCGCCCGCTGCCGGATGGCGTCCTGCACCGCGCTGGAGAGCACCAGGTCGAAGTTGCCCGCGCCGATGGTCCGCACGAACAGCACCGCGTCGGTGATGCGGAACTTCAGGAAGAACTCGATCGACCGCAGCGGCACGTTCTCCTGGGTCGGGCAGGCCATCACCGGGGCCGAATAGGGGATCTCGGTGGCGGTGTCCACCACGAACTCCACCCGCGACCACGGGTGCCACAGGTAGTGGCGGCCGGGGTCCAGGGTGCGGGTGACCGCGCCGTAGCGGGTCAGGACCCCGTTGGTGCCCTGCTCGATCTCCACGATCGAGGAGCGCCACCACCACAGCCCCCCGACCAGCAGCGCGAGCACGCCCACGACGTAGGAGAGCACGGCCAGCCAGTCGCGGGCGGCGCCGACCAGCCCGTCGGATCCGCCGGCGCTGAGCAGTACGCCGGTCAGCAGCGCGAACACCCCCAGCCACAGCGGCAGCAGCCACCACAGCCGGCGGCGGTGGCGGGGGATGATGACCGGAACCAGGGTGCCCGCCTCGCCGCCGCGCAGCAGCTGGGCGATCTCGCTCCAGGGGGCGACGGCCTCGGAGATGACCGACCTGCGGGCGGTGGACACGGCGCTCACTGCGCGGCCTCCTCGGTGTCGTCGTCGGACGCCGCGGGCGCCCCGGATGCTTCAGGGGTTCCGGACGCCTCGGGTGCTCCGGGCGGCCCGGACTCCCCGCCGGACGCCTCCGGGCTCGCGGCCTCCACACCGGAGGAGGCCGCGGGGCTCCCGGCCGGCACGGTCGGACGCTCCTCCGCCAGCAGGGCGCGGATCTCCTCCTGGCGCCGCTCGATGCGCTCGGAGACCTCCCGCAGCCGGGTGCGGACGGCGGCCATGTCGGCGTCCGTGAACAGCTCCGTGCCGTGCTCGCCGATCATCTCCCGGGCCAGCCGCAGGAAGTCGACCCCGGCCGTGCCGTCGGAATCCTCCGCGCCGCCGATCCGCACCAGCTGCGGCAGGTGGTCGGCCACCTGCTCCAGGGTGTCGAGCATCTGCTGCCGGTAGCGGTACTCCAGGATCTCCGGGGCCTCGGCGGCGGTCACCGCCCGGATGTCCAGGGCCTGCGCCTCCAGCAGCGCGGCGTTGGCCTTCGCCTCCGACTCGGCCTGCACATAGCGCTGCCGGGCCAGCGCCTGGGCCCGGTTGGTCTCCCGCTCCACGGCGGTGTCCATCTGGGCCTGGTACTGGGCGATCTCCGCCTGGATCGCGGAGAACGTCTCCTGGAGACCGGCCAGCTCCTTGGTGAGGTCGCCCTCGTCCTGCTCCTTGCGGAGCTGGAGCGCGTACTCGTGGGTGTACGCCTCCTTGGCGACCCGCACCATCTCCGGGGCCGCCAGGTCCATGCGGTAGTTGCGGTCGGAGGGCTCGGCGTGCGTGATGTTGGCGTTGGTCAGCTCCACCGCCGGCTGGAACTGCTGGTTGAGCTGCTCCAGGAGCCGGCCGGTGTCCTCGCCGACCATGTCGTAGATGCCGGCGGCCTCCTGCTCGTAGATCAGGCTGCGGATGGTCTCGCTGACCGCGTTGCTCAGCTTCTCCTCGAAGCCGCGTACCGCGCCGAGGGTGTAGACGAACTCCACCGGGTCGGCGATCCGGAACTGGATGAACAGGTCGATCGAGGCCTTCACCCCGCTGCGGGTGGGGGCCTCGCGCACCGGCGCGTTGAACGGGTACTCACGGGTGGTGTTGAGGATGTACGACACCCTCTTCCACGGGTTCAGCAGGATCACCCGGCCGGGGCCGACGACCTGCTCCAGCTTCCCGAAGCGGGTGATCAGCGCCTGGCAGCCGTCCGGCACCATCACCATGCCCTGCCGCCACCACACGAAGGCCACGGCCGCCACCGCCAGCACCCAGTAGTGGAGGCCGAACAGGGGGTTGGTCAGCGCGCTGCCGCCGGCGGCGGACACCGTCAAGGAGCCCACCAAACCCACCACCAGCAGCATGAGCACCGGGAGCATGCTCAACAGGGAGCGTCCGCGCGGGAGCACCATCGGGCAGATGGCGTGCACCGGCACACCCTCCTCGCGCCGCTGCTCGCTGCGGTTGAGCGCCTCCCCGGCCTCCGCCAGCGGGACGGTCCGCTGCGTCATGACGGTGGCGATGGAACCGCCGCCCTGATCGCGCGCGGCGGGGAAGTCGGCCGGGTCGATGCCGTCCTGCTGGGAGGGTTCCCGGGAGGCGCCGCCCTCGGCGGTCCCGCCGCCCTGGCCGCCCTCACCGCCTCCGTCCCCGCCTCGCCGTCGCCGGCGCAGCTCCTCCTCGGCCACGGCCCGCGGATCGGCCCCCTGGGCCACCGACTGTGCGATTCTGCGCATGTCCTGGGTTCGTGCCACGTCTGCCCTTCGCCGTCTCCGGTCTCGTTCGTTCCGTACGGGTGTTCCACACCCATCTCACATCACACGGCCCGCCTCGGGCGGGTACGGGCGCGGATCGTGACCCGGACGGGACCTTCCGGCCGTGCGGTCCTGACCCGTACGGGGTGTCCGCCGGGACGAGCGCTCCGCCGAACGGGGGCAGGCGGCCCCGGGAGACCCGGGGCCGCCTGCACGTCCTCAGCGGCGTCGTCTCAGCCGAGACGGTCGAAGGAGGGACCGCGCGGGTTCACCTTGACGGCCATGTCGACGGTGTACTCACCCGATCCGTCGCTCTTCTTGTTGACGATCTGGCACTTGTAGCCGGTGTCCGCGTCGAGGTCGACGACCTCGGCCTCGGGCAGCTCCTCGCAGCGCATCTCCTCGCTGTACTGGTTGTTGTCCTGCCAGAGCTTCGCCCGCACGCCCTCGCCGGCCAGCAGGCCCTTGCCCGGCTCCGCGTCGTACCGGATGAAGAAGGACCCCTCCTTGTAGGAGTCGGAGATCGTCACCGTCCAGGGGATCTCCACGTCCGCGTAGGCGACCGTGCACTCGGTGGCGGCCTTCGCCTTCAGGGTGATCTCGCCGCCCTCGCAGGAACCGCTGGTGCTGCCCATCGCGCCGGCCATCCGCACGGTCCGCTTGCGGAGCTCGTGGATCACCTTCTCGGTGAAGTCGGCGTCCCGTGCCGGGCTCGGGCTGATGGTGGGGCTGGTGCCCACAGGCTCCCCGGCGGGGGACTCCACCACGACGGGGAGCCGCTCCCCCTCCTCGGTCCGGTCACTCCTGTCGCTCTTGTTGTTTCCGGCCTCCGCACTGCTCTGCGTACCGGAACCCCCGTTGCCGTCCTCGCTTCCCCCGCAGCCGGCGGTGAGCAGGCCGACGGCCAGGATCGCTGTGACGGTTCGTATGTGTCGCATGCTCCGTCACCCTAGTGGGGGCGAGGGCGAGGAGCTGAATCCGGCCACCCGGCGGGCGGCGCGAGTGCCGACTCCCCTCCAGGACGGCAACACGGCACCAAGCCCGTACGGCCCGCACGGTCGGTTCCTGCCGCGCCGGCACCTGTGCGGCGCAGTGGGACGGACGGGGGCGCCCGGGGCCCGCTCGCCGGATTCAGGGTGTGAGGACGGTCAGTCGCGGCAGCGCGACCAGGCCCAGGAACACGGGGAGCGCGTACCACCACCGGCGCAGGCGCCCGGCCCTCACGAACCTCCGGGTCAGCAGCGCGCAGACGCCGGTGACCAGCAGCGCCGACCTCGCGGAGATGCCGGAGTGGGCAGCGGCGTCCGGTTCCCACGGGTTGGCGGTCCCGGACATGTACGCCAGGAAGAGGAGGTAGCCCCCACCGCGTGAGCCGGCACCACCAGCAGGAGGACGGCGCCCTGCGTGCGAGCCGGGCCGTGCGTTCTCACCGTGATGCGACCGCCCGTGGGGGACGGGGAGGGAAGTCGGTCTTCTCCTTGCACTCGGCCACCTCGTAGGCGCGTTCGGCCACCTGGAAGCCGATGTCCACGATCGCCTGCCGGAGTTCGTCTCCCGAGGCCCGGCTCTCGCTGAACATCCCCGCCGTCACGGTCAGCGCGTACGGCTGCGAACCCGCACCTTCCTCAGGGTATGGAGGCGTGCAGGGGATGTAGATAGTCGCGTCTCTGGGCCAGGAAGTGGCCTCTACCTCACCGGCCAGGTCAATGGGCTTCCCGTCTTTGTTGTCCGCATGGTAGTTGCGCCAGGATTCCCGGCTGTTTTTTATCATCTCCGCTCTGGCGGACAGGATGCTCTCCTCTTCTGTTGCCAGAGAGCAACTGAATATGATGTCATCCCCCGGCCTGCCTTGGGCGGTGTGCACGGTCACTTTCCTTGTGTCCGGCAGCACCCTGTCGGCGATCGAAGTATCGACTGCGGCGTTGCACACACTGTCCGGTAGATCTTCTACGCCGTCCAGAAATATTTCCCGATGCCCCAGGAAGCCGGCAACGGAAACGCCCGCGATCAAGGCAGTGGCCAGAAGTGCATTCTTGCTTTCCTTCTTCATTCGCGGTTCCTCTGCAAGTCTCACGGGCTGGAACGCTTGGTTGAGCTTTCCAGGAGGATGTCACTGTTGACCCAGCCATCCTTGAATTCTTTCCGGATGAAGTTCTTCATGTCGTTCGGAGGAAGGTCTGAATCATGTTTTTCCAGGGCGTGGCCGGCGGCATCCTGTATGGATTTCGTGCCGGATTCCTCCGCGTTGAAAAAGCCTTGGCTTCTCCGGTAGATCGCCTCGTCGGTTCCGTCCATCTGGCGGCCTTCGCAGATGTGGTCGATCCTGATGGCGGCAGTTCCGGCGAAGAACGAACTTGCCGCTGCGCCCGCGACCTGGCCTGCGAGGGTTTGTGGAACGAGCGCTGCCGCGCCAACGGCTGTGGCGGTGGACACCGCGGTCTTGAAAAATTCTCCTTGCTGCTCGAACGCCTTGTTTGTCTTCTCGTCGCGCTCGACAGAATTCCCTATCTCTATGTCTTGGCGAGAGTTGGCCATCACCCCTTCAATGATCCCGGAGTTTTTGGCGATAGTGCCTATTGCGTCCTTGGTGGTGCCGTCATAGAAGTCCGGATTGGCGATATGTGCCTCGATCGAGCTGCTGGTGTAGATGTTCTGCCCGTAGATCATGGAGGCGTATGCATTGTCATCTTTCGCCAAGTTGTAGAGGAACCTGTACGCGTCGGACTGACTTAGCTCATTTGGGGCCTCGCTGTCCGTCATGAAGATCGTCTCTGCGCCTCTTCCCGCAATCGCACGGTTGATCTCCGGCATGTATGCGGCAGCGATGTGCCCCAGGCTCTCCCCTGTGGTTTCGTCGACCAGCTCCTCCCCGCCCGGCTTCGCGACCAGGTGCATCACGTCCTTGACGATCCCTACCTGACTCCTGCTGTGAGGGATGGGTTCGGCAGAGACCTCACCGCCGTGCGGAACCCCTGTCACGGCTGCCTCCAGAGCCCGTGTCACAGGTGTCCCGCGGTCGGTGTTCTTCGTGCTTTCGAGCATGTGCTCGGTGCGGGTTTTGTCCTTGAAGAAGGATTCTGCGGCATCAGGGTTGTGGGACAAGGCGTTCATGAACCCGTTGACCGGGTCCTGCCCGTCCCCCTTCCCGAAGACAAGGTCGAAGTAGCCGTGGTTTTCCCAGACCTCTTTGGTGTGTCCCGGCCCCAGTGCAGTACTCCGGTCCTTCTCCCAGACCAGTTTTCCGTACTCGTCGAGGAACCTGCTGTCGAAGCTTCCGTGGCTCATGAGGCTGCTCATGACCTGGAGCCCCAGAGGGCCGGTCAGACCCTTCGTCGGATCACCGCGGAACGCCGTGTTGCCCTCCCTCATCACCTCTTTCTCCCAGCGCTGCATACCGAGGCTGTCGGATTGTGTGGCGGTGGTCAGTGTGACGCTCATGTTCTCCTGAAGACTTTTGAGCATCTCGAGGTCGTCGCCCCGGGCGCCGGCATGGGTGGACGTGACGTTGCTCCAGAACTGGAGTGTTTCCTTGCCGCCGGACCGGGATGCGAACCTGTCGGCGAAGAGGGGGTCGTTGGCGTACTTCTCAAGGTTCTGGTCGAGGCTCGCCAGTTCCTCCAGTGAGGGATCGCCCTTCCGGGCGATCTTCGCCATCTTCTCGGCTGTTCTGATGGCCTCGGCGGCGGAGTCGCGGTCTTTGTAGTATCCGTCGGAGAAGCCGTAGTCCGACTGATCCACGAGAGCCCGCAGGACCTTGGCTGCGGTGGTGTCGCTGTTGCGGGCTTTCTTGAGGATGCTCTGGATCTCGTCACGCGGATCGGTGGCGTCCTGAGAGCTGCGCTCGGGGACCCCGGTGTCCTCGGCCGCACGGTCGGGGTGGACGTTCACGGTGACGGTGAAGCCACTGTCACCGGTGCCCCGCACCGTCAGGTTCTTCGCCGTGCCGCGCTCGATGGCTTCCTTGAGCTGCCTGCGGTACTCCACCAGCTCGTCACGGATGTCCTTGAGGATGTTGCGGATGGAGGTGGCCTGGGTGTGGGCGTCGGCGAACTCACCGGCGGTCTTCTCGATGAACTCGCGGGTCACATCGGCGTTGCTGCCACTCCAGTCGGCCTTCATCGCCTTCGCCTTGAGATCGGACTTGGCCTCCTCCTCCAGGTCCTTGAGGCGGCCGACCATGTCCGACCAGTCACCGACTGCCGTGTTCAGCTTGGAGAATTCGGCGTAGAGCAGGGCGTCGAAGTCCATCAGCGCTGGGTCCTCTCGCCAAACCCTTCGTTCAGGTGGGTGAGGCTGTTGAAGAGGCCGCTGATGTGCTGCTCGTTATCGGCATGGCCTTGTCGCTGTATTCCAGGTGGTTGGATATGTGGCCGCAGGCGTCGGTGAGGGTCCGAAGCTGGTCTCGCCACCGGGTCGTGACGTAGTCCAGAGCACTGCCGATCTCGAAGTCCCGGCTCAGGGCGGCGGCCGCCGCGTAGCCGCTGGCCCGGGCGCGGTCACCGTCCTTGATCAGCCGCTCGCGCAGTCTGAACGCCGCGTCCCCGATGGCCGCCAGGTCTTTCTGCTCCACGGTCAGCTCACCGTGCGAGGAGTCGGCGCTCTTGCCCCAGCCACCCCCGCCGTCGAGCTGGTTCGGCCGCATCTGCGCGGCCTTGCGCTCCTCCGCGGCCGTCACCAACCGGTTCCACTCGTCGTCGAACGACATCCGTGTTGTCCTCCCCCTACGGCTTCCTGCGGTCAAGCCGAGAACACAAGGTAAGCACGCGGTGACAGCGGGTGCCAACGGGGGCATCGGTGAGTCGCCGTACGGGCAGAGTGTTCCTGGTCGGCGCGCTTCCGGCTCCGGCTGTCCATAGGGCTTCTCCGAACATGCCCGGGTCGGGGCGGGGGAGGATGCGGCGTCCCTCGCTTCAGTGCCCCTTCACCCGGTCAGGTCCGGCCTTGTTCCCGCACAGCATTAAGCATCCGGTAGCGGGCCGTGGAGCAGACTTCGCGCCGCTCACGGACCGGTGCCGTGCGGCCCTGGGTCCTCACCGGAGGCGGGCCGCCATCTCGTCGGTGGTGCGGCCCGGCGCGGTGTGGACGCGGTGGCGTACTCCTGGCGGCCGGAGGAGCGAACCGCATTGACGACGAGATCAGGCGGGGGAACGGGAAGGGCTTCGGAGCGCGAGACGCAGCTCAAGGCGCCGACGAGGTCCATCGGGGACGACACGATGAGGTGCCTGCCGTCAGGCGGCGGGGGAGGGGGCGTTGTACGGCGCCCCTTCGCCTTACGCGGGGCTTCGGCGAGGGGCGGCGCGTAGGCGCCGCCCCGCCAACCGTTCGCGGTTTCAGGGACGCGAGCCCGCCGCGTGGGTTGTGAAGGCCGACCATGCGAAAGGGGACACGGACAGTGGTTGCCGCTGCGCGTCCTTGGAGTCCCGGATGAGAACAGTCTCGGGGCGCATGGCCACCTCGACGCAGTTGCCGCCCCCGCCGCCGCTGTAGCCGCTCTTGAACCAGTGCGGTTCAGTGGTGCTCATAGCGCTCCTCGCATCTGCTCCAGCAGGCTCGCGGTAGCCCGGTGGCTCAGAGCCTGTGAGCGCATCTTGCCATAGCGCTGGAGCATGGCACTGACTGCTTTCGGGTCGGTGATCAGCGCGCTGCTGTCGTGCGCTTCGACGTATCCGATCCATCGGTTGTCCGCTGTCTCGGCCAGTCGCATCGGGCCCTCGAACCCTGAGTGGTCCTCCTGCCGCAACGGCATGACCTGGATCTCCACGTTGCGGCGGCGTCCCTGTTCCAAGAGGTGGTCGAGAAGGACCCGTGTGGTGTCGAGACCTCCGAAGCGGCGTTCCAGCAGTGCCTGTTCGATCACGAAGGAGAACATCGTGTCCGGGCGTTCCACGATGAGCTGCTGCCTGGCCAGACGAGCCGCCACCTGGCGCTCGAAGACCTCCTCGGTCAAAGGCGGAAGACGAGTCTCGAAGATCGCCCGGATGTAGGGCTCCGGCTGCAACAGCCCAGGGATGAAGCTCGACTTCGTACGTGTACAGCGACAGCACCTCCTCCTCGATGCCGGCCCACTGGTGGAACCACGAGGCCAGGCCCGCACGGCGGGTCAGGCTGCGGGCGGCCGCCGCGAGGACGCGGGCGGCGACGGGGCCGAAGGGGTTCCTCCGAGCGCGCGACGAGGTCCCTGGGCGGGAACCGCTTGCCCTGCTCGATCTCGGCGACGTAGTGCGGGGAGTACCGGACGCGCGGGGCGAACTCCTCCTGCGTCAGCCGGGCCTCTTCCCGCAGGACCTTCAGGACGGCCCCGAAGGTCTTGAGGCTGTCGGACAGCTCCGGTTCGCCGTCCCCGTCGCCGTTCCCGGCCCCGCCGTCGTTGTCCGCCGCCATGGAAAACCGCCTCCCCGTACCCGCATCGGCAACAAGGCGTGTCCGCTCCGTTGCCCAACGTCACAGACTCGTCATCGTCACACCCCGTGACCGACCCAGTCCACAGGTTCCGCTGGTACAGCGGGATCTGTACTGGCTCCGGCCCTGACGAGCAGGCGGTTCGCGGCGGAACGCTGGCCGTCATGACCGTCCAGCACTCCCAACCGCCCATCACCGTAAGTACGTTCGCCCAGCGGTTCTCCGCGACCCGGCGCGGCCGGCGCCCCTGCCGGCTGCCGCAGCCTGGGCGGAGCCGGAGTGCGGGGAGGAGGAGCGGGGCAGGGGACTGCTGCTGGTCGAGGCGGTCGCGGACCGCTGGGGGGTGCGCGAGCGCCGCGGGCCGGGCAAGACGGTGTGGGCGGAGTTCGTCCTGAAAGCGGTGCCCGGCGGCTTCCCCGGCCCGTTCGACCCCGTCGAGCTATGAGGCGCGAGGGCTCTCCGGCTCGACGGCGGTGTCGTCCGGGCCGCGCCGCTCGGTGCGGTCTGCGGCGGAGGGCTCGTGAACTTCCACGACCTCCGCGTCCACGACGTCCGCGTCCACGATCTGGTCCGCTGGTTTCGTCAGTTCCAGGCCGGCGAGGTGCTTCTTCAGCCTTTTGGCCATGGGGCGGTAGGTCGCAAGAGTGAGCCCGCCGGAAACGACGGCCCCGACGAGGGGAATGGCCTTCGAGACACTGTTCGCGAAGGTCTTCTTCGTCATCTCGACGCCGAGATGCTTCGCGACCTTCTTCACCATCGGGTACACGACGCCCTGGGTGAGTGCCTTCTGGGGCAGCTTCTTGGCGACCTGCTCCGACATCATTCCCGCGACCTTCCCCACGGCGCTGTTCGCCGACTGGGTGCCGAACATCACGCCGAAGAAGAGCGTGAGAACTCCCTTGGTCGCGTCGTCGATCTCATCGCTGTCACCGGAGAACAGATCGGGCCAGCTGTAGAGGTAGGCGAGCTTCTGCGCGATTCGCAGCATGTGGCCGAAGTACTGGGCCAGATCGGCGGACACCGTGGCGGGGAGGAAGATCAGGCCGGGGATCCCGGCAGCCGCGGAGAGGGTGCTGACCTTGGCGCTCTCGTAATTGATGGAGTCATTGGCCGCTTTGTCCAGAACCTCGAGAGGGATACCCGCCACCGCAGGGGTCTCTTCGATGGCTCTGCGAACCTGCTCCTCGGAGCAGTGGCGGGCCAGCGCACTTCGGAGGTACGCCTCCCTGTCGATGCGCACGCCCGGAAGACCTGCCGCGCTCACCAGTGCCGTGGAGAAGCGCGACTCCGGGTTCTCGCTCGCTTTGCTCGTGGACATGGCGAGAACCTACAGGACCCGGGAAGACGCCGAGCGCCTTTCAATCCGTTTGCCGTGCAAGGCCGTTGGGAGCGTGGACGATGCGCTTTCCCGCCTCGGCTGTCGGTGCGCCCCGCCCCACAGGTCGCACCGACACGGGCCTCACCGCGCCCCTGCGGTTCAACCGTCCCGGACTGATGCAGGGGGCCGTGCCGATACCGCTCTGTTCGCCGAACGCACCGACGGGCCGCGCCGCCTGCTGCCGGCCGGGCGGAGCCGGCAGGTCACGCGCATCGACTGGCGGCGCGGACGCTGCTTCGCCGAGCCGGTGTTCCGGCGGCGCGGCCCGCCGTTCACTCCTGTGCGACGTCCACCCCGTAGCCGCGGGCGAGTTCGGCGAGGCCGTGGTCGTAGCCCTGGCCGACGGCGCGCAGGCGCCAGAGGGGGCCGCGGCGGTAGATCTCCGCCAGGATCATGGTGTGCTCGGTGGTGGCGGCGTCGAGGACGGCCTGGGCCAGCGGCGCCGTGCCGCCGTCCGGGCCCACGGTGATCTGGACGGCGCCGACGTCGCCGAAGGCCGGTTCGCCGTCGACGGCCGCCGCGACCACCACCTTGCGGACCGCGGGCGGCAGCGCGCCGGTGTCGACGGTGACGGTCTGCTCGGTGGGGCCGTCGCAGAGGAGCCGTACGGTGCCGCCGGGGTTCTCGGGCGCGCCGTAGAAGACGAAGTCCTCGTCACGGGAGACCTGTTCGTCCTCGTCGACGCCGAAGGCCACGAGGTCGATCTCGCAGGCCGTCTGCTGGGCCCAGGACGCGGTGACGCTCCACAGGGCGCCCATGTCCTGCCCGGGCAGGTCGACGACCCCTCCCCTCGGCAGCACCCGCGGGGCCTGCCGGCTGCCGGCCCGCTCCGTGCCCGGCGCGGCGGCGGTGGGGGCGTCGAGCCAGTCGGCGCCGTGTACGGGGATCTCCAGCGCGGTGATCCGGCGCATGCGCCGGTCGCCGTCGCCACCCGGCAGGAGGACGACATCGGTGACGCCGGCCGACAGGTTGATCGCCGCGGCTCCGCCCAGTTCGACGATCCGGGTGCGGGCGGCGACGGCCTGGGGGTGGGTGCCGCCCAGGGCCAGCACGCGCCTTCCCGCCAGCGGCCCGCCCGCCCGCTTCGGCTTCGGCCGCGGGGGTGCCGCGGGTGCGGCGGGCGCGGTACCGGCGGCCCGCTCGGCCGCTGTGTCCGCCGGGGACGCCGTGTCCGGTGCGTCGGCTGTGGCCGGCGCAGGTTCCGGCGGCGTGGCGGCCGGGGAGGCAACGGAGGCGGCCGACTGCCCGTGCGGCGTCCCCGGGCGTACGTCGTCCAGCATCCGCAGGAAGGTGTGTTCGTCGACGACGGGTACGCCCTCGGCGACGGCCCGCCGCGCCTTCGCCGAGCCCGAGGCCGGGTCGTTGGTGACCAGGACGCCGGTGTGCCGGCTGACGGAGGTCACCACGTTCAGTCCGGCGGCCACGGCGCGCTCGGTCAGCTCCGCGCGGGAGACGGCCGTCTCCCCGGTGAGTGCGACCTTCATGCCCTGCACCAGCTTCCCGCCCGGCGACAGCCGCCCGGGGTTGCGGAAGGCGCACGGTGTCTTGGGGGGCTTCGGCGCGAACCGCGGGTCCTGCCGGGGCGGGCAGGGCACGAGCGGCAGGGGCAGGCCGAGCCGGGCCGCCTCCCGCAGGGAGCCGCGCAGTACGCCGGCCAGTACGCGGGTGTCGTCCAGCGCGTCATGGGCGCGCAGCCGCGGAACTCCGTAGTGCGCGGCCAGCGTGCCCAGCCGCAGGTCCTCGGTCGGCGGATCCACGCGCCGGTTCAGCGCCAGGGTGCACAGCCGCCGTGAGACCGGCAGGGACCTGCGCACCCGGGCGAACTCGTGGGCCAGGAAGTCGTAGTCGAACTGCGCGTTGTGGGCGACCAGGACGCGGCCCTCCAGCATGGCGGCGATCCGCCCGGCGACCTGCTCGAAGACCGGGGCGCCGCGTAGCCGCCCGGCCGTCAGCCCGTGTACGTGGACCGGCCCGGGATCGCATCCGGGGTCGAGCAGGGTGGAGAACTCCCCCGTCTGCTCGCCGTCCGGACCGAGGGTCACCACCGCGACGGACAGTACCCGGTCCCGGCGGGCCACCAGACCGGAGGTCTCCACGTCGACCAGAGCCCAGTCGAGGGCGTAGTCGCGCATGCCGGATACATCGGGAAAGGCGGTGGCAAGGCTCATGGGAACAAGGATGGTGCGATATTCAACCAGCCCTCAAC
The DNA here is from genome assembly GCF_054072955.1 of Streptomyces sp. SS8. Taxonomy (NCBI): domain Bacteria; kingdom Bacillati; phylum Actinomycetota; class Actinomycetes; order Kitasatosporales; family Streptomycetaceae; genus Streptomyces; species Streptomyces sp. SS8. The sequence continues at coordinate 220,687 of NZ_JBSVCZ010000001.1, read as the reverse complement.
CCATACGGCTCTTTGTCCCGCTATGCGGCCTCGTCGGGCGGGTGCGGCACGGCGTGCGGCACGAGGGGGTGGGGGCGCGCGCCGCCCGGCGGACCGGACGGCGGCGGAAGGCTGTGAGCGCCCCCGGCAGGACTCGAACCTGCGGCCAAGCGCTTAGAAGGCGCCTGCTCTATCCACTGAGCTACGGGGGCTCAAGCGGTCGCGGACGGACGACGGAGCGCCCCCGGGTGACCTTGCCGCGACAAGGATAGGGGCCCGGGCGCTTCCTCCCGGTTGCTTCACGTCCGCGACACCCTGTGGAGGTTCAGTGAAGCGGTCCCGATAATCGCAGGCGAGTACGAATCATGCATCGGTTTGAACGCCCGGCGGGGCGGGTGTTGTGCAGTCGTTATGCCCTCCGCTTCCCGGTGCGGCGCGGGCCACAGGGGTCAAAACACCCTGTTCTAGCCCTAATGCACTTCAAAAACCATTCGAAATTGGGCATTCTGCGCATGTGGCGATCTTGGAAGCTAGGACCGAACTGCTCGACGCGCTCACCACGCTGCGTGACCGCGTCGCCGCAGCCCGCTTTCCGCTGCCGCTGCCCGGGGCCGAGCGTGCCCGCCGCTCCCGCAGCGAGCTGCTCGCCCAGCTCGACGACTACCTGGTGCCCCGGCTGCGCGCCCCCGAGGCGCCGCTGCTCGCCGTCGTCGGCGGCTCCACCGGAGCCGGGAAGTCCACCCTGGTCAACTCGCTCGTCGGGCGCCGGGTCAGCGACGCGGGAGTGCTGCGGCCCACCACGCGCACCCCCGTGCTGGTCTGCCACCCCGCCGACCAGCACTGGTTCGCCGGGCCCCGCGTACTGCCCCGGCTGAGACGGGTCTGGACACCACGCCGGGACGACTGCCGGGCCACGCAGGACACCCCGCCCGCCCTCCCCGACGACGACCACACGGCGGACGGCGGCGACGCGGACGCGCCGCCCGCGCTCGCCGTCGAGACCGCCGAGGCCGTGCCCGTCGGGCTCGCCCTGCTGGACTCGCCCGACATCGACTCCCTGGTGACCGCCAACCGCGAACTGGCCGCCGAGCTGTTCTGCGCCGCCGACGTGTGGATCCTGGTCACCACCGCCTCCCGCTACGCCGACGCGATCCCCTGGCACCTGCTGCGCAGCGCCCGCGAGTACGACGTGACCCTGGCCACCGTGCTGGACCGGGTGCCCCACCAGGTCGCCGACGAGCTCTCCCGCCGGTACACCGCCCTGCTGGCGCGGGCCGGCCTGGGCGACGTGCCCTGCTTCACCGTTCCCGAGCTGCCCGAGTCCGCGCGCGGCGGCTCCGGGCTGCTGCCCGCCACGGCCGTGGCCGGGCTGCGCGAGTGGCTGCTCCACCACGCCGGGGACCCCGCCGCACGCGTGGTCGCCGCCGACCGGACGGCCACCGGAGCCCTGGCCTCGCTGCGCTCGCGAGTCTCCGGGCTGGCGGGCGCGGCGGCGGCCCAGCACGCGGCCGTACTGCGGCTGATGCGCCACATCGACGGCGCGTACGAGCGGGCCGGGGCGCGGGTGCGGCGGCAGATCGCCGACGGCGAGCTGCTGGCGGGCGAGGCCCTCGCCCGCTGGCGCGGCTTCCCCCGGGACAGCGGCGGCGACGAACTCCTGGATGCCTTCGCCGACGGACTGTCCGCCCTGCTGCGCGGCGCGGTCGGCGACGCCGACGAGCAGGCCGCCGACGCCTGGCGCCTGGAGCCCGGCGCCCCCGAGTGCGGCCGCGCCGACGAACTGGTCGCCGAGCGGATCGACCTCCTGGCGCGGCGCTGGCGGCGCTGCCTGGAGGAGGTGGCCGACGAGGAACTGCGCGCGGCCGAGAGCGGCTGCCCGCTGTCGGCGGAGGAGACCGCGGCGCTGCTCGCCACCGCACTGCTGGGCGGACGGCGCGCGCGGGGCGCGGACGAGGCGCTCGCCTGCGCCCTGGGCGCGGCCTCCGCGGCGCGGCTGCGCGAGCGCGGCGAGCGGCTGCTGGAGGACTGCCTGGACCGCGTACTGCGGGGAGAGCGCGGCTACCGGCTCGCGCCCCTGCGGGATCTCGACGCCACCCCCGACCAGCAGGTGGCCCTGATCGCCGCACTGTCCGTACTGCAGAGGGAGAGGTGATCGCGGTGGGCGCCGATGTCCGCACCGACGGCGGCCGGATCTGGGACGACGGGCTGATCGCCCGCAGAGCCCGCACGGACGGGGGAGGGGGTGTGCGGGAGGAGGCCGAGGGCGCGCCGTTCCCCGCGGGGCCCTTCGACACCGGGCCGTTCGACACCGGGCCGTTCGAGGGCGCTCCCTTCGACGCCGGGCTGTTCGACGGGGCCCGGGGCGGCCGCACCGGCGGCCGGGAGGAGTGGTGGGACGGCGCCGGCGGCACGCGGGCGTACGCCGCGCCGGGCGCCGCGCCCGAGGAGGAGACGCTGCGCCAACGGCTGCGCGCGCTGCGGGAGTTGGTCGGCCTCTCCCGCACCCGGCTGGACGGTGAGGTGCTCGCCGAGGCGGGCCGGATCCTGGACGAGGTCACCGCGCGCGGCAGGCTGTCGCGGGCGTACACCGCCGTCGCCGTCGCCGGGGCCACCGGCAGCGGCAAGTCGATGCTGTTCAACACGCTCGCCGGAGTCCAGCTCTCCGAGACCGGACTGCGCCGCCCCACCACCTCGCTGCCCGTCGCCTGCGTCTGGGAGACCGAGTGGGACAGCGGCGCCGACGGCCTGCTGGAGCGGATGGGGGTGCCGCCCCGGGCCCGGCGCCGGGTGCAGCCGCGCGACCCGGCGCTGCGGGGCCTGGTCCTCATCGACCTGCCCGACCACGACTCCGCCGCCCCCGGCCACCGCGAGCAGGTCGACCGGATGCTGCGGCTGGTGGACGCGGTGGTCTGGGTGACAGATCCGGAGAAGTACGCGGACGCGGTGCTGCACGAGCGCTATCTGCGGCCCCTGGCCGGCCACGCCGAGGTGACGTTCGTGGTGCTCAACCAGGTCGACCGGCTGCCGGGCGACGCCGTCGACACCGTCATGGACGATCTGCGGCGGCTGCTGGACGAGGACGGCATGGCCCTCGGCGAGCACGGCGAGCCCGGCGCGACCGTACTGGCCCTGTCCGCGCTCACGGGCCAGGGCGTCGGCGAACTGAGGGACTGCCTGAGCGAGCTGGCCTCGTCGCGGCGGGCGGCCGCGCTGCGGCTGTCGGCCGACGTGGACGGCGTGGTCGCCCGGCTCCGCCCGGTCTACATGGCCGACACCCCGCAGGGCCCGGCCGGGCTGACCGAGCGGGCGCGTGAGGAGTTCGAGGACCGGCTGGCCTGCGCGGTGGGCGCGTGGGCGGCGGGGCAGACGGCCGAGCGCCTCTGGCTGCGCCACGCCGAGCAGGCCTGTGGCACCCCCTGGGCGCGGCTGCTGCGCCGGTACGAGACGCGGCGCGGGCGCGGGGAGACGGCCGCCGCCCCGGCCGTACCCGGTGGCCGTGCCGCTGCCGTTCCCGGTTGCGGGTCGGCCTCCGGGGGCACGGACGGGCGGGGGAGCGGGGAGGGCGGGCACGGGTCCGCGGCGCCGGAGAGGGCCGCGGTGGCCCGGCCCGTACTGGCGCAGGCGGTCCGGGAACTGGCCGAGGAGGCGTCCGCCGGGCTGCCGCAGCCGTGGGCCCGCTCGGTGCGGGACGCGGCCTGGCGCGGCGCGCTGGGGCTGCCGGAGGCGCTGGAGGACGCGATCGCGTCGGCTGAGGAGGACGACGCCGAGGCCCGGCCGCCGAGGCCGCGCTGGTGGACGGTGGTCGCCTGCGCGCAGTGGCTGATGCTGGCCGTCCAGCTGATCGGCCTCTACCTGCTGGTGGACCTGATCGCCGGAGGGCCCGGATGGGGCGGCGTCTGGCTGCCGGTGGCGCTGTTGACGGGCGGCGCGCTGGGCGGCCCGCTGCTGGCCGGGTGCTGCCGGATCGCGGCACGGGGGCCGGCGCGGGCGTACGGGCTGGAGGAGGAGCGCGGACTGCGGCGGCTGGCGACCGGCTGGGGCCAGGCCTGGGTGCTGGAGCCGGTGGCCGCCGAACTGCTGCGGTACCGGGAGGTACGCGAGCAGTACGTCATCGCGGCGGGCGGCACGGACCGCGCCTGAGACCGGGCCGGGAGACCTTCTGCCCGGCTACCCGGCTACCCGGTCACCCGTCCGGGTGGCCGGGTCGTCCACAACCCGGCGGTACTCCACAGGCCGCGGCGGACTTCGCCCCGTGCGGGCAGCATCGCTCCCGTACGGCTCGTACGAGCCGTACGGGAGCGAACGGGAAGAGGACGGGGGCGGTCCCGGTGAACGAGACGACGGTGACGGTGGTCGGCAACGCCGCGTCGGCGGTGGAGGCAGGGAAGACGGCGTCCGGCCATCCGGTGGCCCGGCTGCGGCTGGCCACCACGGTGCGGCGCTACGACGAGCAGCAGGGCGGCTGGACGGACGCCTACACCAGCTTCTACACGGTGTGGGCGTTCCGGGGGCTCGCGGAGAACCTGGCGGCCTCCGTGACCGTCGGCGAACCCCTGGTCGTCCAGGGGCGGTTGCGAGTGCAGCAGGGCGAACGCGACGGAAAGCGCTGGACGTCGGCGGAGATCGAGGCCACGGCGGTGGGGCACGACCTGGCCCGGGGCACCTCGTCGTTCCGCCGCGTGGTGCGGGCCGTTCCCACCGGTGAACCGGCCGCAGGTCCATGAGACTTACACACAACCAGCCGGTAACTGCCCTTATGTCGCGGTGAGTACGGCTCTGCGGCATTCCCCGATAACGATTGGGACTCGGAGTGTGTAACGTCTGATATTCCTGGGGACCGCGTTCCGATTGCTCCCTACGATCACCCCCTGAGACACGGGGGTTGACGAGGGGACGACCAGACCATGATTTCTGTACGCGGACGGGGTCCCGCCCGTTTCGCCGCCGCCGCGATAGCCACGGGCATGCTGGCGGTAGGAGCGATCGCCGGCGCGGGGACCGCCGTCGCAGACGAGAACAACCAGCAGGGCGGCGTGCTCGCCACCCTGCCCAAGGCCGGTGTGACGATCGGTTCCGGCGTCAAGATCCTCAACGGTCCCAATCCGGGTAACACCGCTGCGGGCCTGTTCGAGCTGAAGGTCGAGGGTGGCGGCACCCTGAAGACCTACTGCATCGACGTCGGCCGCGGGACGGTCGCGGGCGCCAAGTACCGCGAGGCCTCCTGGGACGAGTCCACGCTGCACAAAAACGAGAACGCGGGCAAGATCCTCTGGATCCTGAAGAACTCCTACCCGCAGGTGAACGACCTCGCGGCGCTCGCCACCAAGGCCGGTGCCGAGAACCTCACCGAGAAGACCGCCGCCGCCGGCACCCAGATCGCGATCTGGCACTTCTCCGACAACGTGAAGGTCGACGCGGACGACGACAACGCCGACAAGCTCGCCGAGTACCTGGTCCGGGAGGCTCAGAACCTCGCCGAGCCGAAGGCCTCGCTCACGCTCGAGCCGCCCGCCGTCTCCGGCAAGGCCGGCGAGAAGCTCGGCCCGGTCACCGTCCGCACCAACGCGCAGACCGTGAACGTCGCGCCCGGCGCGGAGGCCGCGAACGCGGGTGTGACGGTCGTCGACAAGGACGGCAACGCGGTGACCACCGCCAAGGAGGGCGACCAGCTCTTCTTCGACGTGCCCAAGGGCACCGAGCCCGGCACCGCCTCGCTGACCGCGCAGGCCAACACCGAGGTCGCCGTGGGCCGCGCCTTCACCAGCGTCGACCCGAAGAACCCGAGCCAGACCCAGATCCTGGCCGGCTCCAGCAGCTCCAGCGTCACCGCCAATGCGACCGCGAACTGGGCCAACGAGGGCCCGATCCCGGCCGTGACCGCCGAGAAGAACTGCGTCAAGGGCGGCGTGGACGTCACCGCCACCAACAAGGGTGACGAGCCGTTCTCCTTCTCCCTCGCGGGCAAGGAGTACGAGATCCCGGCCGGCGGCTCCGAGACCGTGACCGTCCCGGTCCAGGAGGACCAGGAGTACAACATCACGATCACCGGTCCGAACGGTTTCAAGGAGACCTTCACCGGCACCCTCGACTGCGAGACCGAGACCACCACCGGCGGCAACGGCGGCGGCGAGGAGGAGAGCCCCAAGCCCTCCACCGAGCCCAGCCCGGCCACCGTCGGCGGTGACACCGGCGACGCCACCACCGGTGACACCGACGGCAACCTCGCCGAGACCGGCAGCAGCAGCACCACCCCGATCATCGCGGGCGTCGCCCTCGCCCTGGTGGTCCTCGGCGGCGCCGCCGTCTTCTTCCTCCGGAAGAAGAAGCCCGCCACCGCCGGCTCCGACGGCTGAGCCGTCGCCACACCCGGCTCCACCGGTCCGGGCGTGATCGCCTGATCCGCCCGGACCACCCGGAACCACCCGGCCGCGTGCCGCCGCACCTCCTGCGGCGGCACGCGGTCTTTTCACGGCCCCGGGCCGTGACACAGGTCGCCGCGGTACTCGTTTTCGTCCCAGCGCGGGGGTGCGGCAAGATGGGGTGTATCTGCCCACTCCCTGATTGCCGGACGGTTTCTCTTGGCTGAGTACATCTACACCATGCGCAAGGCGCGTAAGGCGCACGGCGACAAGGTGATTCTCGACGACGTCACGCTGAGCTTCCTGCCCGGAGCGAAGATCGGTGTCGTGGGCCCCAACGGCGCCGGAAAGTCCACGGTGCTGAAGATCATGGCCGGGCTGGAGCAGCCGTCCAACGGCGACGCCTTCCTCGCCCCCGGCTACAGCGTCGGCATCCTCCTGCAGGAGCCCCCGCTGGACGAGTCCAAGACGGTGCTGGAGAACGTCCAGGACGGCGTCGCGGAGATCAAGGGCAAGCTCGACCGGTTCAACGAGATCGCCGAGCAGATGGCGACCGAGTACACCGACGAGCTGATGGAGGAGATGGGCAAGCTCCAGGAGCAGCTCGACCACGCGAACGCCTGGGACCTGGACGCCCAGCTGGAGCAGGCCATGGACGCCCTGGGCTGCCCGCCCGGCGACTGGCCCGTCACCAACCTCTCCGGCGGTGAGAAGCGCCGCGTCGCGCTGTGCAAGCTCTTGCTGGAGGCCCCCGACCTGCTGCTGCTGGACGAGCCCACCAACCACCTGGACGCCGAGTCCGTGCTGTGGCTTGAGCAGCACCTGGCCAAGTACGAGGGCACCGTCGTGGCCATCACCCACGACCGGTACTTCCTGGACAACGTCGCCGAGTGGATCCTCGAGCTCGACCGCGGCCGCGCCCACCCCTACGAGGGCAACTACTCCACCTACCTGGAGAAGAAGGCCGCCCGCCTCAAGGTCGAGGGGCAGAAGGACGCCAAGCGGCAGAAGCGCCTCAAGGAGGAGCTGGAGTGGGTCCGCTCCAACGCCAAGGGCCGCCAGGCGAAGTCCAAGGCGCGTCTGACCCGCTACGAGGAGATGGCCGCCGAGGCGGAGAAGACCCGCAAGCTGGACTTCGAGGAGATCCAGATCCCGCCGGGCCCGCGTCTGGGCAACGTCGTGGTGGAGGTCGAGCACCTGCACAAGGCGTTCGGTGACAAGGTCCTCATCGACGACCTCTCCTTCACCCTGCCGCGCAACGGCATCGTCGGCGTCATCGGACCCAACGGCGCGGGCAAGACCACGCTGTTCAAGATGATCCAGGGCCTGGAGGAGCCGGACTCCGGCACCATCAAGATCGGTGACACGGTCAAGATCTCCTACGTCGACCAGGCCCGCGCCAACATCGACCCCAAGAAGACGCTGTGGGCCGTCGTCTCCGACGAGCTGGACTACATCAACGTCGGCCAGGTCGAGATGCCCTCGCGCGCCTACGTCTCCGCGTTCGGCTTCAAGGGCCCGGACCAGCAGAAGCCGGCCGGGGTCCTCTCCGGCGGTGAGCGCAACCGCCTGAACCTGGCGCTCACCCTCAAGCAGGGCGGCAACCTGCTCCTGCTCGACGAGCCGACCAACGACCTCGACGTCGAGACCCTGTCCTCGCTGGAGAACGCGCTGCTGGAGTTCCCCGGCTGCGCCGTGGTGGTCTCCCACGACCGCTGGTTCCTGGACCGCGTGGCCACCCACATCCTCGCCTACGAGGGCGAGAGCAGGTGGTTCTGGTTCGAGGGCAACTTCGAGTCGTACGAGAAGAACAAGGTCGAGCGGCTCGGCCCGGACGCCGCCCGTCCGCACCGCACCACCTACAAGAAGCTGACGCGGGGCTGAGAAAGCGTGCGCCACACATTCCCCTGCCCCCTGCGCTGGTCCGACATGGACTCCTTCGGGCACGTCAACAACGTCGTGTTCCTGAGGTACCTGGAGGAGGCGCGGATCGACTTCATGTTCCGGCTCGCCCGCCAGGCGGCGTCGGGGGCCTTCACCGGCGGCTCGGTGGTGGCCAGGCACGAGATCTCCTATCTGCGTCCGCTGGTGCACCGGCACGAGCCGGTCGTGGTCGAGCTGTGGGTGACGAAGATCGGCGCGGCCTCGCTGACGGTCGCCTACGAGGTCAAGGACGGCCCCGGCGAGGGGGACACCGTCTACGTCCGGGCCTCGACGGTCGTGGTCCCCTACGACCTGGAGCGCGAGCGTCCGCGCCGGCTCTGTGACGAGGAGAAGGCGTTCCTCAAGGAGTATCTGGACGACAGCGCGACGGGGGCCGCCGCCGCATGAGCGGACAGCCCCCACGCCTGGTGTTCGCCGACCCCGGGGAGGCGGCCGAGCTGGCCGCCCTCCTGGGTCGGCTGCTGCGCTGGGAGAAGGCCGCGGCGGTACGGCTGCGGGCGGCCGGCGACGGCGTCCTGGGCGTCTTCGCGCGCCCGGCCCGCTTCGAGGTGCTGGCCGTGCGCACCGCCCGGCTGACCGAGGAGGCGGATCTGGACGCGACGGTCTCCGCCGGGGAACTGCTGGAGGGCCTCGACGAGGCCTCCGAGTCCTTCTCCGTGCCCGCGGCCGTGACCGGCCCGCCCTGGGCCGGGCTGCTGCCGCCGCGCGGCGGCTGGCGCCCGGTGGGCGAGCTGCCGTACGAGCCGGTGCGGGCCGCGGCCGCCTCGGTGGTCGCCGAGTTCCGGCGGCGCAGCGAGGCGCTGGCGCCCGGCGAGCGCACCCGGGAGGCGCTGGACGCGCTGGCGGAGGAGATCTGGTCCCGCCCCCTGGGCGGCGGTACGGGGCTGCCGCTGCGTGCCGTGCACGCCGCGCAGGCGCTGGGCATGCTGCGCTCGCGCGGCCCGGCCCCGGCGGCCGGCCCGCAGGGGCCGCCGTCCGTCGCCGGCGGGCAGGACGGCGCGGTGGCGGTGTTGGCCGCCGGCACCTGGCTGCGGCTGCGCACCCCGTACGGCTCGGTCGCCGTGCGCGACGCCGGGCGGGGCGTGCCGGGGCTGAGCGTCACCCCGCTGTGAGAGCGTCTCCGTTCTCCGCGGACGCCTCTGCGAACGCCTCCGTGAACGGCACCTCGAACGACACCGTGGACGACACCGGGGAAGCCCCGGCCCGCAGGAGCGTGAAGGGCCGGGGCTTCGCCGTGCGCGCCGTGTGCGTGCGCGGTGCGGGGCGGAGCGGGTGTCAGTCGGGGGTGTTGACCATCGAGGCGGCCGCGTAGACCAGATAGTCCCACAGCTGCCGCTCGTGCTCGGGGGGCAGTCCGAGCTCGTCCACGGCGTCGCGCATGTGCCGCAGCCAGGCGTCGTGGGCCGCTCGGTCGACCCTGAAGGGCACGTGCCGCATGCGCAGCCGGGGGTGCCCGCGCTGCTCGCTGTACGTCCGGGGCCCGCCCCAGTACTGCATCAGGAACAGCGCCAGCCGCTCCTCGGCCGGCCCGAGGTCCTCCTCCGGGTACATCGGCCGCAGCAGCGGGTCCCCGGCGACACCCTCGTAGAACCGGCGCACCAGCCGCCGGAAGGTCTCCTCGCCCCCGACCTGCTCGAAGAAGGTCTGCGTCTGCACGTCGCCACGCGGAATCTCCATCACGCCCCCCATGGTCGCAGATGCCCGTCCCGTGCCCCGTGCCCCGAGCCCTTGGGGCACGGGACGGGCGGGCGCGGGTGGGGGCTCAGGCGTCGTCCCACCGGAAGAGCCGGGCGGCCACGGCCGTCAGGACGGCCGCGAACAGCAGCAGCCCGCCCATGACGGGCAGCACCGCGCCCCAGGACTGGCCGCGGGAGAGGACGTCCTGCATCGCCTCGTTCAGATACGTCAGCGGGAAGAGGCCGGAGACGGTCCGGATCCAGGCCGGCGCCACGTCCAGCGGGAAGAAGGCGCCGGAGAGGAAGGCCATCGGCAGGATGACCACCTGGGCCACCCCGTTCGCCGCCTCCTCGGTCTTCGCCCAGGCGCCGACGACCAGCCCGATGGACATGAAGGCCAGCGTGCCGCACACCACCAGCGGCACGGCCAGCCACCAGTGGCCGCTCAGCTCCAGGCCGTAGTAGGGGATGGAGGCCACACCGAGGAAGACCGCGGTCTGGACGAGGGCCAGCCCCACGCTCACCCCGATGCGGGCCGCGATGACCGTGCCCGCGCTCACCGGGGCCAGCCACAGCCGCCGCAGGATGCGCTTCTTGCGCCAGTTGACCAGGGTGAAGGCCGATCCGAAGACCGCGCCCATGGCCACCGCCCAGCCGAGCAGGCCCGGGGTGAGGAACTGGATCGCCTTCAGCGACTCGTCCTCCACCTGGCGGGCGGTCAGCCCGTAGGCGGGCGGCTGACCGGTCGCGGCGATGTTGGCCTGCTGGACGACCGAGTCGACCAGCGCCCGCGCGTTCCCCGCCCGGACCTGGTCGGCGGCCGAGTAGCGCAGCCGCACCTCGTCGCCCTCCTGCCACACGGCGGCGTCCACGTCGCCCGCGCGGACCTCCTCCAGGGCCGCCTCCCGGTCGTCGGACCGCCTGATCTCCAGGACCTCCTCCAGCCCCTCGCGCGCCTCGCGCGGCAGGGAGTCGAAGATCTCGACCCGGCCGACCTGGACGATCTCCGCCCGTGCGGTCGAGTCGTTCTGGAACAGCGCGCCGAACAGCACCAGGAACATCAGCGGGAAGACCAGCATGAAGAACGCGGCGGTGCGGTCCCGCAGCAGGCCCAGGGCCATCGCCCTGGAGAGGCTGGCGAACGTCCCGGCGCTCACTGGCGGTACTCCCGTCCGGTCAGCTGGAGGAAGACGTCCTCCAGGGAGTCCACGCCCAGCTCCGCCACCAGATCGGCCGGGGCGCCCACGCGCAGCACGCGGCCGTGGTCCATCACCGCCACCCGGTCGCACAGCGTCTCGGCCTCGTCCATGTAGTGCGTGGTGAGCACCACGGTGCGGCCCTCCTCGTTGATGGCGCGCAGCAGGTCCCACAGGTTGCGGCGGGCCTGCGGGTCGAGGCCGGTGGTCGGCTCGTCCAGGAACACCAGCTCGGGGTCGTGGACCAGCGCGCAGGCTATGGACAGCCGCTGGGCCTGGCCCCCGGAGAGCCTGTTCTCGCGGGTGCCCGCCTTCTCGGTCAGGCCGACGGTCTCCAGCATCGCGTCGGCGCGCTCGGCACAGACGCCGTAGAGGGAGGCGAAGGTGCGGATCTGCTCGCGGGCGGTCAGCTTCTCGAAGAACGCCGACGCCTGGAGCTGGACGCCCATGCGGCGCAGCAGTGCCGGGTCGCGGGGGAAGGGGGACCGGCCGAGCAGCCGGACCGTCCCCTCGTCCGGTTTGCGCAGGCCCTCGGTGATCTCCAGGGTGGTCGTCTTGCCCGCGCCGTTCGGTCCGAGGATGCCGTAGAACTCGCCGCGTTCGACGGTGAGGGACACCCCGTCGACGGCCTGTACGTCCCCGTACCGCTTGCGCAGTCCCTCGACTGTGATCGCGGCGTCTGTCATGGGACGGAGGCTAGTGCCGGAACATCACCTTCCGGTACTGGCCGGGATCCGGGGCGGTATCACCGGGCGGGCCGGGCCTGTCCGGGGGCTTGGGCGGTGGCGCCCCGGCACAGGCCGGGGCGCCGGCCGGGCACAGGCCCGGGGCCGGTCCGAGTGTCAGCCCCGGCGCAGGGTGATCGTGGTCCACGCGCCGACGTGCACCCGGTCGCCCTCCTGGAGCGGGACGGGGATGAACGGCTGGATCGGGTCCTCCGCGCCGTTGATGGTGGTGCCGTTGGTGGAGTCCTGGTCGACCACGGACCAGCTCCCGTCGGGCTGCTGCACCAGCACCGCGTGCTGGTGCGAGACCCCCGGGTCCTCCGGCGAGCGGCCCAGGTCGATGTCGGGCGACTCGCCGGTGGAGTGGCGGCGGCGGCCGATGGTGACCTGGGGACCGCTGAGCTGGACGCGCTGCTCGGCGGTGTAGGTGGGCATGTTGAGCCCGGCCGCCTCGGGGCCGCTGCGCCGCATCATCGCGGTGAAGTACTCCTGGTCGGGCCCGACGGTCACCGCCCAGTTCGCGGGCTGCTGCGGGGGCTGCGGCGACTGGTGGTGCTGCTGCGGGGGCTGCGGCCCCTGCTGGTGCTGCGGCTGCTGGTAGGACTGCTGCTGTGGCGGCTGGGGGGCCGGGGGCTGCTGGGGGTAGCCGTAGCCGGGCTGCTGTCCGTAGTCGGAGCGGCCGTAGTCGGGCTGTCCGTGCGGCGGTTGGGTGTGCTGCGGCTGCCCGTGGTGCTGTGGCTGCTGCGGCGGGGCGGGCGGAGGCTGGGTGTGCTGACCGGTCTGCTGTCCGCCGTGCGAGGGCGGCGGGAGCGGCCAGTCGTCACCGCCGCCTCCCTGCTGCTGCGGCTGCTGGTAGGACTGCTGCTGTGGCGGCTGGGGGGCCGGGGGCTGCTGGGGGTAGCCGTAGCCGGGCTGCTGTCCGTAGTCGGAGCGGCCGTAGTCGGGCTGTCCGTGCGGCGGTTGGGTGTGCTGCGGCGGAGCGGGCGGAGGCGGCGGGCCCTGCGCCTGGAAGCCGGGCGGCAGGTCCAGCCCGCTCATGCTGCCGCCGGGCATCTGCGACGGCGGGGCGGGCGGAGGCGGCGGGCTGTAGGCGGCGGGGGAGTGCGAGAGGAAGCTGTACCGGCACTCCCCGCAGACCGGGGACTGGCCCTCGCGGGGAGTGCGGCACTGCGGGCACAGCTCGCCCTGCGCCGTGGAGTCGCCCCCGGGGCCGGGGTAGCCGTAGCCGCCGCGGCCGGGCATCGGGGGCGGCGGGACGGCACCGGCGGGCACACCCGGAGCGGAGGCCATGCGGTGGCCGCACACCTCGCACCAGTCGTCGGCCGCCGACTGATGGCCGTTCGGGCAAGTCGGCATGTCGGTCCTTCCCCCTCCGCGCGGCTCCGTGTCGCGTCGCTCGGTCGTTCGCTTCTTCGCGCGCCCCGGCCTTCGGACCGCGCGTCCGGTGGTCCCGTCGGCCTCGAAGGACCACCGCCGTCAGCGGAACAGTACCGGGCTCGGGGGCGGTTACGCCCACCGCCTTCCCCACCGCTTCCGGGACGCGGCCGCCCGCCGGCGCACCGGTCGACCGCCCGGAGCCGCCCGGGGAGGCGGGTGCCGAAAGGGCGGGGACGGGGAGCTCCGTCCACGTCCCACCCGGCGCCCGCGGGACCGTTCCCGCCCGGCCGGAACTCCTGCGACCTGCGACCGGGCCGCCGGGCGGCGGAAGCGGAACCGGACGGGTGCGGCCGGCGCACCGCGTCCCGCGCCGCCGCCGCAGGGCGCCGCGTCAGCGGCGCGCCGGCCGCGGTGGAAGCGCCGGGCGTGATCTGCGCCACCTCCGGCCGGTGCCGTCCGGCGGCACCGGCCGTCCGCCGGCGGCACTCGTTCCGGTTGCCGCCCGTCGCGGGGCGCGGTACGCCCGATCCGGCGAGAGGCACCCCGGCGGACGGACGGCCCCGGCGGCGGCGCGTCAGCCGGTCACGGCCCGCCCGGAGCCGGGCGGCGCGGGGAACGGGAGCACCGCCACCGTCACGTTGTCGTGGCCGCCGCCGTCCAGCGCGTGCCCCACCAGATGCCGCGCGGACCGCATCGGGTGGGCACGGGCATCGGCCGGGACGGTCTCGGCCATCTCCTCGGCGGACTCGGCGTAGTTCCACAGCCCGTCCGTGCACACCACCACCACACCGGGCCGGTCCGGGGTGAACGAGGCGGTGTGCGGGTCAAGTTCGTAGGCGTCCGCGCCCAGCCACCCGGTGATGGCGTGCGCCCGGGCGTCCGCGTACGCCTCGGCCTCCTCCATCAGGCCCGCCGCCACCATCTGGGCGGCCCAGGAGTCGTCCTCGGTGAGCCGGGCGGGCGCGGTGGAGCGGTCCTCGGGGATCCAGTAGGCGCGGCTGTCGCCGATCCAGCCGATGGTGAGGAGGTCTCCCGCGACCACCGCGCCGACGATGGTGCAGGCCGGGGCGTTCTCCACCGGGTCGCGCGGTTCCGGCGCCAGGGCGTTGACGGCCTCGGAGGCGGCCACCAGGGCTTCGTGCATCGCCTGCCGGGGGTCGGCGCCGCTCGGCAGGGACCGTCTCATCGACGCGCACGCGGACTCGGCGGCGGCGGCCGAGGCCTCGTCCGGCCGGGTCGCCGACGACACCCCGTCGCAGACGACGGCGATCACGGCCGGGGAGCCGTCCGGCAGGGAGACGGCCGACACGGCGAAGGAGTCCTCGTTGCGGTGGTGGCGCAGTCCGCGGTCGCTGACCGCCGCGACCCCCTCCGACTCCTCCTCCATGTGGTCGCGCTCGCGCGGCTGGGCGTGGCCGCAGTGCTCGCAGCGGCCCTCGGCGTCGACGGCGCCGGTGCCGCAGGCGACACACCGCTCCCGTCCGCCGCCGACCGGAGTGCCGTCGGCCGGGGCGCCGCCGTGGGCGCCGGCCGGGAGCGGGCTCTCACGCGGGTCCGGCGCCGCCGGACCGGCCTGCCCTGCTTCTCCGGACCGTCCCGATTCCCCGGACCGTCCGGCGTCTTCGGCCTGTGCGTCGTCTCCGGCCCGAGCGGCGGGGGCCGCAGGGGGTGCGGGCGGCACCGCCGGAGGCGGCGGCACCTGAGGGACGGGGGGCGCGGAGGCGGGGGGCGGCAGGAGGTAGTCCGATCCGCCCCGTACGGCGTCCGGTACGGCGGGCGGGACCGCGGGAGGCGGCGGGACGGGAGGCACGGGCGGTGCCGCCGGAGGTGGCGGGATCAAGGGCCGCGAGCCGCCCGTTCCGGCCGTCGGACCGGCGCCGCACGAGCCGCGGTGGAGATCACCGTCCTCCAGCGGCTCATGGCACCGGGGGCAGACGGAAGGGCGGTCGGGCTGCGGCATGGTCAACGGGTTCCTTCGATGATGTCCCGGCCTCCGGGCCGGGGTGAGGATGCCTCCCGCTCGCGGGAGGGAGTCGGACTTCTGCGGTGCGGGGCGGGCAGGGGCGAACCGCCCTCAGCGTGGTGCGCCGCCGGCCCCGGCGGCGCGCTCGACCTCCATACGGTGGGCGGCCCCGGAGCCGGGGGACCTGCGGGCGGACCCGGCCCGGCCGGGCCGGGCGCGGAGGCCGGCGGGAAGGCGGAGCGTGATGCGCGTCGTCTCGTCCATGACTTCGGAATATGGTCTTCGTGGTGTTCTGACGGCGAGTCGGGGATGCCATGGTGACACCGTGGACGCCGGAGGGCGCCGGGCACGCCCCCTCGGCCGTTCCCGCCGGGTGCCCCGGTGATCAAGCGTTCCCGCAGCGGCGCGTCCAAACCCGCCCTCCGCGGTCGCGCCGGGCGGTGCCCGGCGGGCCGGAGACCCTCCGGCTCATCGGAACTCCTCCCGTCTGCCGGCCGGTCCGCCGCCCGTCGGTCCGCCGCCCGCCGGTCCTCCGGGCGGCGCCAGCACCTCCAGCGCCGCCTCCCGGTAACGCAGCACCGCCTGCTCGGCCGCCCGCAGATCGCACGGAGCGCTCCACAGCAGCCGCCGGGCGGTGTCGTACCGCTCCGCGAGCAGGGGGTCGTCGGCCGCCCCGTGCCGGGCCAGCCGCGTGCGGTACGCGTCCAGCCGGCCGCGCAGCTCCGCCCGCACCGCCAGCGGCGCGGTCACCGCGGTCAGCGAGGCGCGGGCCCGCTCCAACTCCTCGTCCGCGCGCTCCTCCAGGCTCTCCAGCAGCGGCGACAGCCGGTGCCAGCGGGCGTGCCGCCGGTGCTCGGCGGCCAGCGCGAGCTGCTCGTACAGGGCGGTCGGCGGTCCGCTCACCGCGGGCACCTCGACCGCCGCGATCTTCGCCAGCACCTCACCGCGCGCCGTCCTCGCCTCGGCCAGGGTGCGGTCGGCGCGCGAGAGTACGTCGCGCAGCCGCATCAGCCGCTGCTCGGCGTCCTGCCGCACCTGGAGCACGGCGTCGATCTCGCGCCGGACGTCCTCCAGCGCACGGGCCGCCCGGTCGTACCGGACGGTGTCGGGGCGCCCGCCGCCGGGGGCCGAACTCCCGCCCGCCGGCACCCAGAAGGCCAGCGGATCGGCGACGACCTCGGCCCGCAGCGCGGTCAGCTCCGCGGTGACCTGCTCCAGTTCGTCGCCCGCCGGATGCTCCCCGGGACGCACGCCCACGGAGTGCGCCAGGGAGCGGATGCGCTGGAGTTCGGCGGAGAGCATGTCTATCCGGGCGGGCAGCGCGGACCACACCGAGTCGGCGGCGGCGACCGTGTCGAGGGCCCGGGCGTACCAGGCGTTCATCCGGGCCACCAGCTCGGCCAGGGTGATCCTCTCGACGGACCCGGACCCGGACCCGGACCCGGACCCGGACCCGGACCCGGACCCGGACCCGTCGGCGGCGGGGACGGCGACCACCGGGCCGCGCAGCCGCGCGGTCAGCCCGGCGAGGTCCTCCGGCGCCGGCCAGCGGCTCTCGCCGCGCAGCCGGCGCGCGGAGTCCAGGGCCGCGGTGAAGGCGTCGAAGTACGTCCACAGCAGTGAGACGTCCTCCTCCGTCCGCGCCCACCGCTCCTTGGTCACCCCGGTCAGCTCGGCGCCCTCCAGCAGCCTGCGCCCCGCGTGGTCCTGGAGCGCGTACAGGGAGGTCTCCACCGCCTCGTGCTCCGCGCCGAGCCGTGCCAGGGCGCGGTCCACCTCCTCCCGGTCCATCACCGGTCCGCCCGGATCGGCAGCCCCGTCGTCCCCCATCGGTCACCTCGCCGCTCGTGTCGTCTTCGCGTCCGTGTTCGCGCCCCGTGCCCGCACCCGGCGTCCGCCCGGCCCCGGTGGGCCGGGGCCGGGCGGACGCCGGATCCGCTGCTCCCATCTTGTCGGCCGGAGACCGCTCGTGTACGGCCATCGGCGGACTGCCCAGCCCACTTCGGCGATACTCCTCCGGCGCCTTGTTGACGCCGGCCGCCGGATCCCCGCTTCCGTCCCGCGCGGTGGAAGGCCGGAAGCCCGGCCGGCGGTGTGGCGGGGGTCATGACGGCACCGCCGCGGGGAGGGCGCCGTCCGGAACGCGGTCCCGGGGAGCGTGCGATACCCCGGCGCGCGTGCGCCCGGGCGCGCCTCAGCCGTGTGCGGCGCGCCCGGCGTAGTGGGCGCGCAGCCGGGCGTACGGGGCGGGCCCGGCCTCCAGCCGGTCCAGGGCCAGCAGCCCGGCCCCCAGGACCGGGGGAGCGGTGACCACGCGGACGGCGGCCAGCGGGGCGCGTTCGGCCAGCAGGGTGAGCAGGCGGTCGTGCAGCAGCGGATGGCGGGCGGCCGCGACGCCGCCGCCCAGCACCACCGGCACCGGGGTTTCCAGCAGGTCCAGCCGTTCCAGCGCCACCGAGGCCATCACCGCGATCTCCTCGGCCTGCCGGTGCACCAGGGAGCGGGCCACGGCGTCGCCCTGCGCGGCCACCGTGAAGAGGACGGGCACCAGCTCGTGCCTGCGCCCGCCCGGCAGACCGCCCAGATGGAAGGCCTCGATCAGCGCGTACATGCTGGGCAGCCCGAAGTGCGCGGGCAGCGCCCTGGCCAGCTCGGTGTCCTCGCCCCGGCCGTCCTCGGCGCGGGCGGCGTGCCACAGGGCCTCCTCCGCCAGCCCTCCGCCGCCGCCCCAGTCCCCGGAGAGGCGGCCGACGGCGGGGAAGCGGTGCACACGGCCGTCGGCGGCCACGCCGGCGCAGTTGATCCCCGCGCCGCACACGACGGCGACCCCGTGCCGGGGGGATCCGCCGTCGGGCAGGCCCGCGCGCAGGATCGCGAACGTGTCGTTGGCCACACGGAGGGTGCGGCCCCAGCCCAGGGCACCGATACGGTCCGCCAACTCCCGCTCCTCGCACGGCAGGTCGGCATTGGCCAGACAGGCCGACACATGCCCGGCCAGGGGCTCGCCCGGCCGCGCGTCCAGGCCCGCGGCCCGCGCCGCCCGGGCCACCGTCCGTGCCAGCGACGCGACGGCCCTGCCCGCCCCGACGGCCGGCGGCCGGAAGCCGCCGCCGCGCGCCGAGCCCAGCACCGTCCCGTCCGCCGAGACCAGCGCCACGTCGGTCTTGCTGTTGCCCGCGTCGACTGCCAGCGCGGCGGCGGGCGGCCCGGCAGCGGGGGTCAGGCCCATGCCAGGTACTCCCGGTTGTGCGCGAGCAGACGGTCGGTCAGCTCCTCGGCGAGGGAGTACCGGCCGACCAGGGGGTGGGCCAGCAGCGCGGCGAACACCCGGTCCCGGCCGCCGCGCAGGGCGGCGTCCAGCGCCAGGTGCTCGTACGCCGTCACGGCCGAGATCAGGCCCGTGTGGAGCGGGTCCAGCGGCGGTACGGGCAGCGGCTCGGCGCCCGCCGGGGAGACGGCGGCCGGGACCTCGACCACCGCGTCGTCGGGGAGGAAGGGCAGGGTGCCGTCGTTGCGGACGTTCACCACCTGCGCGCCACCGCCCGTACCGCCCGTACCGCCCGCGCCGCTCCGGCCGCCGCCCAGCAGGGCCGCGGCCAGGGCGACGGCGGCCTCGGAGTAGTAGGCGCCGCCGCGCTTGGCCAGCAGCTCCGGCTTGGTGTCCAGCGCCGGATCGGCGTACATCTCCAGCAGCCCGCGCTCCATCGCGGCGACCTCCGCCGCCCGCGGGGGCCGCTCCCGCATCTCGGCCACGACCTCGTCGTGCGTGTAGAAGTAGCGCAGGTAGTACGAGGGCACGGCGCCCTGCCGGTGCAGCAGGGGCTCGGGCAGCCGCAGGTCGGCTGCGATCGCCGCGCCGTGCCGGGCCAGCAGACCGGGCAGCACGTCCTGACCGTCCGGCCCGTCCAGACGCACCCCGAACTCCCAGGTGAGGTGGTTGAGCCCGACGTGGTCGAGGTGGACCCGGCCGGGCTCCACCTCCAGCAGGGCGGCGAACTTCCGCTGGAGCCCGATCGCCACGTTGCACAGGCCCACCGCCCGGTGACCCTCGTTCAGCAGCGCGCGGGTGACGATGCCCACCGGGTTGGTGAAGTCGATGATCCACGCGTCGGGGTTGGCGCGGCGCACCCGTTCGGCGATGTCCAGGACGACGGGTACGGTGCGCAGCGCCTTGGCCAGTCCGCCCGCGCCCGTGGTCTCCTGCCCGACGCAGCCGCACTCCAGCGGCCATGTCTCGTCCCGCTCGCGGGCCGCCTGGCCGCCCACGCGGAGCTGGAGCAGCACGGCGTCGGCGTCCGCGACGGCCGCGTCCAGGTCGCCGGTGGTGGTGACGGTGGCCGGGTGGCCGGCGCGGGCGAGCATACGGCGGGCCAGCCCGCCCACCAGCTCCAGCCGGTCCCCGGCCGGGTCGGCCAGGACCAGCTCGGTGACCGGGAGGGTGCCTTGCAACCGGGCGAACCCGTCGATGAGTTCGGGGGTGTAGGTGGATCCGCCGCCCACCACTGCGAGCTTCACGGGACTGCCTCCTCGGGCCTGGGGAGCGGGACTTGGGGATGCGGGTGTCGGGGCAGGGAGCACGGGGCGCCGGGATGCCGGGGCGCGGGGTGTCAGCGGGAGGTGTCGAACACCTCGTCGCGGGTGGTGGCCAGAGCGCTCTCCAGCGCGCCGCTGAGCACGGGGTGACCGGTGACGGTTCCGAGGACCAGCCGCGGCCGGGGGGCCGCCAGTTCGTCCAGCTCCCGCCGCACCAGCTCGCGCAGCGCCTCACCGCCCGCGGCGAGTACGCCGCCGGACAGCACGATCAGTTCCGGGTCCAGGACGGCGACCAGCGCGGCCAGCCCGGTCGCCAGCCCGGTGGCGGCACGCCGCAGCAGCTCGCCGTACGGGCCGCCGTCCTGTCCGCCGCCGTCCCGCCCGGCCTTCGGGCCGGCCCGTTCCGCCGCGCGGGCGAGCAGCTTCGCCGCCGCCTCGCCGTCCCGGCCGGCAGGGGGCTCGATGCCCAGTTCGCGCGCCGTCCGCAGCAGCGCCCGCGCGCCCGCCAGTTCCTGGAACCCGCCCCTGTTGGCGCGGGCCACCCGCCGCAGGAGCGGGGCGCCGGGGACGGGCAGGAAGCCGACCTCGCCCGCGCCGCCGGTCCAGCCGCGGTGCAGCCGCCCGCCCAGCACCAGCGCGGCGCCCAGGCCCTGCTCGTTCCAGAGCAGGACGAAGTCCTCGTGGCCCCGGGCGGCGCCCAGGCGGTGCTCGGCGACGGCGGCGAGGTTGACGTCGTTGTCGTAATCCACCGGGGCCGGCAGCGCGGCGGCCAGCTCCTCCAGCAGACCGGGGGAGTGCCAGCCGGGCAGGTGGGAGGCGTAGCGCAGCCGCCCGGTGCGGGGGTCGAAGGCGCCGGGGGTGCCGATGACGACGCGGTGCAGCGCGGACCGGGTGAGCCCGGCGGCCTCGGCGGCCCCGTCCACGGCGGCCACGACCCGCCGTACGACCGGTTCGGCGGACCGACCTTCCGAAGCCCCGGGCGGCCCGGGTGCTTCGCAGGCCCCGCACGGCCCGGAGCGCCCCGGCGCGGGCACCTCGAAGGAGCCGACGGTACGGCCGGTGATGTCGGCGACGGCGGCGCGGATCCGGGTGGCGGTGACGTCCAGCCCGGCCACGTGCGCCGCGGCCGGGTCGAGCGAGTAGAGCCGGGCGTTCGGTCCCGGGCGGCCCTCGCTGGCGCCGGTGACCCGGACCAGGCCCGCGGCCTCCAGGCGGGCCAGGAGCTGGGAGGCGGTCGGCTTGGACAGCCCGGTCAGCCTGCCGATGCGGCCGCGCGAGAGCGAGCCGTGCGCGAGCAGCAGCTCCAGGGCCGCGCGGTCGTTCATCGCACGCAGCACCCGGGGCGTCCCCGGAGTGGTCCCGGTCATGGGCCTCTCCTCCGCCCAGAACTGTAAGGAAGGTTTCCTGTCGTCCGACCGGGACACTAGGGCCCGCCTCCGGGCGGCGTCAACGGACGTGCCGGAGGCGGGCCTTCCCACCGTTCCACGCCTGCTCCTCCGCGCGGCTCCCCGCGCCTCTCCGCGGCTCCCCGCGCCTCCCGCGTCCTACCGGCGCGGCCCGCCGGGGCCCCGCCCGAGATCCCCCGGCTCCTTCACCAGGGCCCTGGCCGCCGCCCTGCCCGGTTCCCCGGTCAGGGCGTCCTTCACCGGGTCCACCGCCTCCTTCGCGGCGTCCGGCCCCTTCACCGCACCCTTCGCGGGCCCCTTCTCCAGCAGGACCCGGCCGGAGCCCCGCCCGCGGGCCGGCGCCCCCAGCTCCTCGTCCAGCCTGCGCAGGGCCGCCAGCGACTTCTCGTCCACCATCCGGATGCCCCGTGCGTCCAGCGCCCGCTTGACGCGCCAGCGCAGCTCGCGCTCCACCGGCAGCGCCTTGCCCGGCATCGTCTTGGCCGAGACGCGGACGACCATGGTGTCCAGCGTCACCGAGTTCAGGCCCAGCACCTCCACCGGCGCCCACAGGACCTCGTCCCACGGCGCGGAGGTCGACATCTCCTCGCCGGCCGAGGCGATCGCCGAGCGGACCTCCTCCACGTCCTCGTCGGAGCGGACCTCCACGTCCAGGGCGGCCGTCGCCCAGCCCTGGCTGAGGTTGCCGACCCGCTTGATCTCGCCGTTGCGCACATACCAGATCTCGCCGTCGTCGCCGCGCAGCTTGGTCACCCGCAGCCCGATCTCCAGGACGGTGCCGGTGGCCTCGCCCGCGTCGATGCGGTCGCCGACCCCGTACTGGTCCTCCAGCAGCACGAACATCCCGGTCAGCACGTCGGTGACCAGATTGCGCGCGCCGAAGCCGATCGCCACGCCCGCCACACCGGCACTGGCCAGCAGCGGGGCCAGGTCGATGCCGAGGGTGGACAGCACGATCAGCAGCGCCGTCCCCATGATCACGAAGGTGGTGACGCTGCGCAGCACCGAGCCGATGGCCTCCGTGCGCTGGCGCCGCCGCTCGGCGTTGACCAGCAGACCGCGCAGCGCGTTGCCGCTCGCCTCGGCCTCGGCGTTGCGGTTCATCCGGGCGATCAGCCGGGTGATGGCCCGTCTGACCACCGAGCGCAGCACGACGGCGATCGCCAGGATCAGCGCGATGCGCAGGCCGATGGCGAGCCAGGTCCCCCAGTTCTCCTCTATCCAGCCGGCGGTGTCGGTGGCGGTCCTGTGCGCCTCGCTCATGGAATCCACCCACAACACACTAACGGGGGACACCCCGCCGAACAGGCCGCGTCACCCGGGGTAGCGGCGGTACCAGGAGGGGGAGGAACAGCGTGTGGTCGAAAACACGCTCAGCGCGTTACGCGATCGTGGTGGCGCCGCCACCGGGGCGCGGGACACACTGGGGGAGATCGTCCCGGCGCGAGCCACGCGCCGCCGACGTACAAGGAGGCACCGTGCCGCACGTCCTGGTCCTCAACGCGTCGTACGAGCCGCTCGGCGTCGTACCGCTCCGCCGCGCGCTCATACTCGTCCTCAACGGCAAGGCGATCAGCCTGGAGGACTCCGGCGCCCTCATGCACAGCGCGACCCAGGCGATACCCGCCCCCAGCGTCGTCCGTCTCAAACGCTTCGTGCGCGTGCCCTTCCGGGGCACGGTGCCGCTCACCCGCCGCGCCCTGTTCGCCCGGGACGGCGGCAGGTGCGCGTACTGCGGTGGCGTCGCTACCAGCGTCGACCACGTCGTGCCGCGCAGCCGCGGCGGGCAGCACTCCTGGGAGAACGTCGTGGCGGCCTGCCGCCGCTGCAACCACGTCAAGGCCGACCGCCACGTGGCGGAGCTGGGCTGGCGCCTGCGCCACCAGCCCGCCCCGCCCAGCGGCCTGGCCTGGCGGATCATCGGCACGGGGCACCGCGACCCGCGCTGGCTGCCGTATCTGCGGCCCTACGGCGCGGACGACGCCCTCGCCCGGATCGAGGGCAGAACGACGACACCGGCCTGAGATCCGGGCGTTCTCCGTACGGGGCCGGGGACGGCCCCGTACCCGGTGTGCCCCTACTCCCGCTCCTGCTGCTCCCGCTCCGCCTCCCGCACGGCGTACGCCTCCACGGACCACAGCGAGACACCGAACCGGGTCGCCCGCTCGTCGGCCACGATCCGCACGTAGCGGGTGCCGGCGGGCGCGTCCATCCGCACCGTCTCCCGGCCGCCGCGACCGTCGCGGACGGTCGCGGCCGTGCTCCAGGCCCTGCCGTCGGCGGACACCTGGACGCGGTAGCGGGAGGCGTACGCGTCCTGCCAGCGCAGCCGCACCTCGCCGATCCGGGCCGGGCGGTCCAGCTCCACCCGCAGCCACTGGCCGTCCTCGGCCGGGGAGGACCAGCGGGTGTCCGGATCGCCGTCGGTGGCCGCCGAGGCGGGGAAGTCCTCGGTCTCGTCGGCCGAGGAGCCGGTCCTCGCGCCCCGGGCCAGGTCCGGCCCGCCGGTGGGCGGGTAGGCGCGCACCGTCAGCGTCCGCCGCAGGCTCTCGCCCTCGGCGGTGAGGGTGACCGGGATCCGGTACGTGCCCGGCCGCACGTCCTTCCCGGCGCTGACCTCGATCCGCGGGGCCGCCGGCACGCCGCGCCGGAGCGTGACCCGGCGCGGTGCCCGCACCGTGAAGCCCTCCGGCGCCCGTACGGTCAGCCTGCCGCGCACGTCGGTGTGCCGGTGACCGGTCAGCCGGGCCCCGACGGCGGCGGGCTCGCCGCCGATGACGGCGTTGGCCTCCTCGCGGGAGAGCTCCAGCCCGGCGCCCGGGGAGTCCGAGTACCAGGGCGTCAGCTCGTGGATCACCGGCGCCTTCGAACCGTCCTGCCAGGCCAGCCGTACGGCGTCCGCCCGCAGACCGCCGGTGTCCACCTCCGTCCAGCCCTTCTCGGAGAGCGCGCCCAGCCGCCTCCAGCCCTCGCCCGGCACATGCGCCTCGACGGCGGCGCGGGTGCCCTCGCCCGGCTCGGACTGGACGGTGACGGCCGCCAGGGAGCGTTCCCGGGGCAGCCGCAGCACCAGCTCGTCACCGCTGCCATCGTCTCCTCCACCGCCTTCGGGGGCGGGCACCTCGGCGGCGCGGAAGGCGGTGGCGGGGTCGCCGTCGGCGGCGTGCTCCGGCGGGGAGCCGGGCAGCGGCGCGGGGCCGCCCCGCACCCGCTCCCCGGAGCGCTCGGCCTTCTTCTTCGCCCCGCCGCTCGCGCCGGACCAGTCGTCGGCGGCCTTCAGCGCCCGGTCCACGAAGGCGGGCAGCACGTCCTCGCCGACCGTCACCCCGCTCTCGCGGGCTTCGGAGCGCAGCCGCTGGAGTTCCAGCCGCGCCTTCCACGCCCCGGCGCCGTCCCCGCGCCGCTGGGCGGCCAGCATGTCCAGCGCGTACCGGCCGGCCCGCCCGTAGCGGGCGAGCTGCCGCACCCAGGGGCGCATCTCCTCGCTCAGGGCGCCGCCGGCGACACCGGCCAGGTTCTCCGGGGACTCGCGCAGCACGGCGAAGGCGTCGCGCAGCCGGTCGGACGCGGCGGCGAACTCCTCGTCGTCCTCGCCCTCGCGGGCCTTCCAGAAGGCGTCGAGCAGCGGGGCGAGGTAGGCGGACTCCTCCTCGTCGAGCACCGAGGAGGAGTTGTTGGCGGCCAGGGCGTGCAGTGCCTCGCGGGCCCGCTCCCCGGAGCGCCCGGCCTCCTTCTCCCCGCCGCCCGTCGCGGCCAGGTCCTCGACGGCCGCCTCCCAGGACTCCCGCGGCCGGTAGCCGCGCGGGTTCCAGGCATAGTCGGCGACGGTGAACAGCGGCAGACGGGAGGCCGTCGCCTGCTCCATGGCGTTGGCCAGCAGTGCCGCCGAGCGGTTGGCGACGGCCGGTTCCCGGCCGGTGTAGGGGCCCAGGAAGACGCGGTCGCCGGCGTAGTCGTTGACCGGGTAGTTGTCCATGGTGACCAGCGGGTGGCGGAAGACGGTGCGGGCCTGGGCCAGCTCGCCGCCGGTGATGGCGGCGGGCACGACCCCCACTCCCGTCCAGGCCACCTCCACGTCCGGGTCCAGCTTCTCCGCCAGCGCGCCGCGGTACTCGGTGGGGCCGTCCTGGTAGAACTCCGTCGGCAGCACCGACAGCGGCACCGCGTCGCGGCCGAAGCCGTACCGCTTCGCCAGATGCGCCGCCACCTCGTTGGCCAGCTCCGCGTGGGCGGTGGCCGCGGCCTTCGGCCCCGTGCCGTAGCGCTCGGCGTCGGCGTCGCAGTGCCACTCGGTGTAGCTGGCGTCCTCGAAGCGGAGCTGGAACGCCCGCACCCCCAGGGCCGCCATGGCGTCGATCTTGCGCAGCAGGGCCCTGCGGTCGCCCTCGGAGGCCAGGCACATCGACTGCCCCGGTGAGACGGCCCAGCCGAGCACCACGTGGTTGCGCCGGGCGCGCTCGGCGAGCTCGCGGAACTGCGCGCGCCGCTCGGCGGGGTAGGGCTCGCGCCAGCGCGACTGGCGGAAGGCGTCGTCGCCGGGGGCGTACAGATAGCGGTTCTGCTTGGTGCGGCCCATGAAGTCCAGGTGGGCCAGCCGCTCGCGGTGCGGCCAGGCCTCGCCGTAGAAGCCCTCCGTGGTGCCGCGCACCGGCGAGGCGGGCCAGTCGCGTACGACGGCCCCGGTGATCCGCGCCCCGTCCTCGCCGCTGCTCACCAGCTGCCGCAGCGTCTGCGCGGCGTGGAACAGCCCGTCCGGGCCGACGCCCGACAGCGCCACCGTGCCGTCCGGCCCGTCCACGCCGTCCGCCCGGCCGGCCGCCAGCCGGTAGCCGCCCGCGGGCAGGTCGCCGCGCTCGGGCGCGCCCAGGGCGCGCAGCGCCCGCTCGGCGGCCCGGTCGCCGGCGCGCACCACCAGCCCCCGGGCGCGCGCCTCCTCACCCGGGCGCACGGTGCGCACCTCGCGTGCCCCGGCCGCGCGCAGGATGTCGCGGACGGTGTCGAGGGCGTACGGGTCGGCGTCCTCGTCGGCGACGAGCAGCACCTCCCGGCCGACGGGCACGGCCGGGCCGCGCGTGCGCAGGGACTGGGGGCGCGGCCACACACCGGGGGCGCCGTCCAGGCGGACACGGTCGTCCGGCCCCGCGGCGTCCCGCGCCGGCTCCCCGGCCGCCCTGTCCCGCGGTGGCTCCGAGTGTGCGGCCGGTGCGCCGCCGAGCAGTCCGCCGAGGACGGCCGCGACCAGTGCCGTCGCACCGGTCCGGCGCACGGCGCGGCCATGCGTCGCGTGGTTCACGTGTTCCTCAGGCCCCTCTCGACCCGTTCCCCGACCCGTCTCCCGGCTCGTTCCTCCGCCCGGCCCCGCCCCGACCGGGAGCGGCTCTCATGCCGGGCAGCGGACCCACCGGTAGGTAACGAGCCCATCACCGACGTGGTGAAGGTGTCAACGACAGGGGCCGAAGCGCCCGGTTTGTCGACCGGTGCGGACGATGCCGGCCATCGCCGGACGCGGCCGGCCACCGTCCGGACACGGCGGGCCCGAAGCCCTGCCGGGCGGGCGGGCATCCCGCGAGGGGCGGTAAATCTTGGCCGAGATGCCCGCTTTGCTCGAATGCCCTACGCTGACAGGCGCATCGCACCGCGAAATCATCGGTGATGGGACTGTGAGCCATCTCACGTTTGTTCCGCCGAAAGTGTCTGGGCTCCGCCTCAGTGGGTAGGGCCCTGATGTCCGACCGACAGCAACGAACGGAGGCCCCCCGTGGCCGCGTCCGCTGAACTCCTCACCCCCCTCCCCCTGTTTCCCAAACAGGGGCAGGAGCCGATCGACCTGTCCGGAGTCTCCGACCCCGACTCCGGCCTGGACGGCTCCTGCTCCTGGGACTACGCCGAGACACCGCTGACCAGCGAACCACCCCTCGCCGACGCCGCCCCGCTCACCAGTGAGCCGCCGCTGGCCGCCGAGCTCCCGCTGACCAGCGAACCGGCCGGGGTGGGATACGGAACGGATTCCGCGGAGATCTAGACCCGGGAGAGCCCAGGGGGAGAGCGGAGGAAGTTCCCATGAGCCGACTGGCGCGACTGGCCGCGGCGCACGGAGTCTGCACCTCCTACGACCCGGCCCCGGGCCGTACGGTCCGGGTGCCCGACGAAACGATCGTCGAAGTGCTCGCCGCACTGGGCGTCGACGCCTCCACCCCGGACGCCGTACACGACGCCCTGGCGCGCCACGCGCGCCAGGAGGCGGCCCGGCTGCTGCCCCCCACCGTCGTCGTACGTGCCGCCCACCGCGGCGGCTCCTCCCCGCCCGCCGCCTCCGCGCCCGTCGTCCGCGGCGGCGCCCCCCCGCTCCCCGACGGCACCGCCCTGAGGGTCGAGACGGAGGACGGCCGCACCCTGGACTGGGGAGCGGACCCGGACGCCGACGGCGAGCGGCTCCCCCTGGGCTGCCACACCCTCCACGCCGAGGCCCCCGACGGCCGCACCGCGAGCGCCGTCCTGATCGTCGCCCCGGACCGCTTCCCGGCCGTGCGGGGCCGCTCCTTCGGCCTGCTCGTCCAGCTCTACTCGCTGCTGTCCTCGCGCTCGTGGGGCATGGGCGACCTGGCCGACCTGGCCGACCTCGCCGCCTGGTCCGGGCGCGCGACCGGAGCCGACTTCATCCAGCTCAACCCCCTGCACTCGGCCGTGCCCGCCGCCGAGGGCGAGAGGGTGGACCCCTCCCCCTACCGCCCCTCGTCGCGGCGCTTCGCCGACCCGGTCCACCTGCGGATCGAGGAGATCCCCGAGTACGCCTACCTGCGCGGCGAGGCCCGCGCGAAGGCGAACGAGCTGCTGGCCCAGGCCGCCGAACTGCGTGAGGCCACCCTCGCCAAGGACGGGATGATCGACCGCGACGCGGTGTGGTCGCTCAAGCGCCGCGCCCTGGAGCTGGTGCGCACCGTCCCCCTCGGCCCCGGCCGCCACGTCGCCTACTGCGACTTCCTCGCCGAGCAGGGCCAGGCCCTGGAGGACCACGCCGTCTGGTGCGCCCTGGCCGAGGTCCACGGGCCCGACTGGCGCTCCTGGCCCGCCGGCCTGGACGATCCCCGCTCGGCCGCCACCGCCCGCGCCCGCGGCGAACTGCTGGACCGGGTGGACTTCCACACCTGGCTGGCCTGGCTCACCGACGCCCAGCTCGCCCGCGCCCAGCGCACTGCCCGCGACGCGGGCATGTCCATCGGCCTGGTGCACGACATGGCCCTGGGCGTCCACCCCTCCGGAGCCGAGGCCTGGGCGCTGAAGGACTTCCTGGCCACCGGCATGTCCATCGGCGCCCCGCCCGACGCCTTCAGCCCGCACGGCCAGGACTGGGGCCTGCCGCCCTGGAACCCGGGCGCGCTGGCCGCCTCCGGCTACGCCCCCTACCGTGCGCTGCTGCGCGGACTGCTGCGGCACACCGGCGGCCTGCGCATCGACCATGTGATGGGCCTGTTCCGGCTGTGGTGGATCCCCGAGGGCCGCCCGCCCACGGAGGGCGCGTACGTGCGCTACGACGCCGAGGCCATGCTCGGAGTGCTCGCCCTGGAGGCGTACCGCGCCGGGGCGGTCGTCGTCGGCGAGGACCTGGGCACCGTCGAGCCGGGCGTGCGCGGTGAACTGGCCGGGCGCGGAGTGCTGGGCACCTCCGTGCTGTGGTTCGAGCGCGACTACGACCACATCCGCACCCCCAACCACGAGGTCCCCCAGCCGCTCGAGCCGCAGGACTGGCGCGCCGACTGCCTGGCCACCGCCACCACCCACGATCTGCCCAGCACCGCCGCCCGCCTCAGCGGCGACCACGTCGCGCTGCGCGGCGGCCTCGGCCTGCTGTCCGGCCCGCTCGCCGAGGAGCAGGCCCGGGACGCCATGGAGACCGCCGAGTGGATCTCCCATCTGACCCGCCTGGACCTGCTGCCGGAAGGACCGGGCGAGGAGGAGAGCGAGATCCGGGGCCTGTACCGGTTCCTGGCCCGCACCCCCGCGAAGATGCTCGGCGTCTGGCTGCCCGACGGCGTCGGCGACCGGCGCCCGCAGAACGTGCCGGGCACCTGGGACCAGTACCCCAACTGGCGGCTGCCCGTCGCCGACGGCGACGGCAGGCCCGTCACCCTGGAGGAGCTGGTCACCTCGCCCCGGCTGCGCGACCTGCTGGAGACGGTGTACGAGGAGTTGCACGGGCCGCGCGAGCGCCGCATCCCGGCTCCCGGGCAGCACGGGGGGCAGCACGAGGAGAGCCACGCCGAGCCCGAAGACCACCCTGGACGCGTGACGACCGGAGACGTTCGCTAGCGTTGACCTCGTGGACAACAAGGTCAACGAGAACGTCAGGAGCGCCGGCACCGCCGTGCGCGCCGGATTCGTCACCGCCCTCACCGCGCTGACGCTGCTGGTCGCCTCCCCCTCCGCGCTCGCCCTCTACCGCGACGACGGCGACGACCCGGGCACCGGCCTGAGCGTGGTGGAGACCCTCGGCCTGTACGTCGTGGCGCCCGTCGCCCTGTTCGCGATCATCGCCGCGCTGGTGATGGTCGGCGACAAGTCCTCCCGCAAGAGCGGTCAGGTCGCCGGCCGCCAGGAGCCCAACCGCGGCTGACCCGCGGCCGGCCCTCCCCCGGCACATCGCGGCGCGTCGTGGCGGGGCTCCCGGACACCGGGCCGGCCCTCACCGGCCCACCCGGTGGCCGGCCGGTCCGACTGGCCCGGCGAGCCGACCGCCGATTGGCGCTGCCGGCAGGGCCGGGCGGCTGGCACTGGCCCAACTGATCAACTCCGTCGGCGACGGCGCGTACTACGTCTGCTCCGCGCTGTACTTCACCCGTGTCGTCGGCCTGTCCGCGACCGAGGTCGGTCTCGGCCTCACCGTCGGCTGGGCGGCCGGCGCGGTGGCGGGCGTACCCCTGGGCCATCTGGCCGACCGGCGCGCGGCACGGCCGCCGCCCGCATGCTCGGCCCGCTGCCGCTGCCGCTGCCGCTGCCGCTGACCTGGCTGGTCCTGGGCGGCGGCCCGCTCGGCTGGCTCGCCCTGGGCGCGGCCTTCCTCGCCGCCTCCTGGGCCATGGGCCCGGCGGTCCGCCTGGCGGCGGCCTCCCGGCCCGCCACCGGTGCCGCCGTCGGCCCGTAACCGGCCGCGACCGCGCCGTAAGGCGCGGGGCCGGCGCGGGCTGTCAGATCATGCCGCCCTTGACCGCCGTCACGAGGGCGGACCGGCCGACGTCCGGGAGGACCGGCGCGGGCCCCTCGGGGGTCTTGCTGTCGCGGACGGGTATGACGCCGGGGAAGCCGTCGGCGAACTCGACGCGGTGTTCTTGTCCGCCCGTGTTCCCCGGCCCGGCCGCAGCAACGCGGTTGAGCCGGTCCCCGCCGGACGGTCGCCCTGTGGCACCGTGACCGGTGATCCACCACGCCGACGCCCGTATCGCGGCCTTCGCCGGGGCCGCCCGTCACCGCGAGGATCTTCCGACCCGATGAACGCCTCCGTCGACACCGCCCTTCTGGACGACCTCCTGCGTACCGCCGCCGCCGATGGCGTCGCCAGACACGTGGTGGGCGCAGTCGTCGCCGACGCGGACGGCAGGGTCCTGCTGCTGCACCGCCCTGCGGACGACTACCTCGGCGGTCTGTGGGAGCTGCCAAGCGGCGGTGTCGAGGACGGCGAGAGCCTCGCCGAGGCGCTGTGCCGCGAGGTCGGGGAGGAGACCGGACTGGAGGTCACCGCCGTCGGCGCCTACCTCGGCCACTTCGACTACCTGTCGAAAAGCGGCAGGCCGACCCGGCAGTTCAACTTCACCGCCACCGTTGCCGACGGGGCGGCAGTCACGCTGACCGAGCACGACGAGTATCTGTGGACCGACCGCGAGCAGCAGGAGAGGACCAGCGGCGCCGTCCGGGGAGTCCTGGCCGCCTGGCGGGGACAGGGCGCCGTCTGAGCCTTGGCCCGCCCGTGCGGACGTGTACCCGCCTGGCGTTCCCATGGTGGACGAGACACGGGTTGTTCCGCCGGGTCCTCGCGACGCCGATGCAGTGGGTGCAGGATGCGCCACATGGTTGCTCTGCGGATTCGCGATGCACCGGAGGAAGTCAGGGACGCCCTGATCGCCCGCGCACGGGAGAGGGGGCAGTCCCTCCAGGCGTTTCTGTTGTCCCTGATGGTGGGAGAAGCGTCGTTCAGCAGGAACCTCGATCTTCTCAGGGAGATCGAGAGCTGACCGGAAGGCGATGATGCGACCGCCGAGGATGCGATGGCGGCGCATGATGCGGCCCGTTGCGCCCCGTCAGCGGCTGGGCAGGCCGACCGTTCTCGGACGCATCGTGAAGGTGGTACCGCGTGATCGTGGCGGACGGGCCGCTTGCGGACCGGTGACCGCCGATGCGCTTCCGGGTCGCTCGAACGGGAAGGCGCGAGCCACGCGGGATGTGTACGCGGAGGGTGAGGGGCCTGCGTTTGCCGGCCGATCGGTTTGGGGCCTCGTGGAGTCGGCGGGGCCGCGGTGGGGTTCGAAGTCGGCCTTGTCGGCCGGAAGTTCGCTCTGTTCAAACCCTTGACCGAGGACAGTCCGCCGCTAAGGTCTAGACCTGAGCACCTCAGGTCTAGACCTCAGGTCAGCCTCTGTCCTCGTCCCACGGCGTTGTCCGTGTGAGGGCACGGTGCGTGGACGGTGATGCCCATCGCGGCATCCGGTGCGTCCGCGCACCCGCGCCACCCGGCGGGGCGGCGCGACCGGAACGGCGTACGCGCCGTACCCCACCCGGTCGCGCCGGGCTTCCGGGCGGCGGCCTCGACGACACCGAAGAAAGTGGAATGGCATGAACACGAAGAAGCGAGTGGCTCTTGCGCTCGGCGCGATGGTCGCCCCCCTGCTCGCCGTCAGCCTCCCGGCCGGTACGGCCAACGCCCACGGCTGGGTGACCGACCCCGGCAGCCGCCAGGACCAGTGCGCCGAGGGCGTCGTCAGCTGCGGCCAGATCTCGTACGAGCCGCAGAGCGTCGAGGGACCGAAGGGGCTCAAGAGCTGCAGCGGCGGCAACGAGCAGTTCGCCGAGCTCGACGACGACAGCAAGGCCTGGCGGGTCACGCCGGTCGGCTCCTCGCACACCTTCACCTGGAGCCTGACGGCACGCCACGCCACCGACACCTGGCAGTACTTCATCGGCGACCGGAAGATCGCCGAGTTCGACGGCAACCGCGCGCAGCCGCCCTCGCAGGTCAGCCACCAGCTCAACTTCGGCGGCCTCACCGGCCGCCAGAAGGTCCTCGCGGTGTGGAACGTGGCGGACACCGCCAACGCCTTCTACGCCTGCATCGACGTCAACATCGGCGGCGCGGGCGGCGGTGACGGCGGCGGCGACGGCGGCGGTGACGGCGGCGGCGACGGCGGCGGTGACGGTGGTGGCGACGGCGAGCCGGGCGCCTGCGCCTCGCCGGCCTGGGGCTCCAGGGACGTGTACACCGGCGGTGACACCGTCACCCACGACGGGCACACCTGGCGCGCCAAGTGGTGGACGCAGGGCGAGGAGCCCGGCGCCACCGGCGAGTGGGGCGTCTGGGAGGACCTCGGAGCCTGCGCGGCCGGGTGATCCGGTGATCCGTGCGATCCGGTGACCGCATGACGCGAAAGGGCCGGCGCACCCCGCTGGGGCGTGCGCCGGCCCTTTCGCTTTCCCGCCGCGTCGTCAGCCGATGACGTGCGCCGGGTCGCGCGGCCGGACTTCCTGGCGGCCGCCGCCGCCCGCGGAAGGGGCGGCGACGGGCCCGGGGGGAACCCTCGGCTCATCCGTCGCGGACGGCCGGCGGTGAGTGGACGCGGCAGGCGCGGCGGGCGCGCTCAGCGGCGCTTCTTGTGGTCCTCCTTCCACTGCTCCCACTTGGCGTCCTTCAGGGACGAGCGCAGGGCGTAGAAGGCGGGCTTGCGCTTGAAGTCCTCGGTCATGACCGTCGCCGAGCCCTCGCCCTCGAAGAACACCGGCACCCAGGAGTACTTGTCGGTGAAGCCCCAGATGGTGAAGGAGTTGCACTCCTCGACCGCCAGGCACGCCTCCAGCACCCGCTGGTACCAGTCGGCCTGCTGCTTCTGCTGCGCGGCGGTGGGCTTGCCGCTCTCGGGCAGGTCCATGCGGATGTCCAGCTCGGTGACGGCCGTCTCCAGGCCGAGGTCGTCGAACCGCTGGAGGTTCTGCTGGAGGTCGCCCGGGAAGCCGTAGCGCATGCTCAGGTGCGCCTGCACGGAGAAGCCGTGCACGGGCACGCCCTGCGCGAGCAGCTCCTGGCTGAGCTCGTAGTAGGCGTCGCTCTTGGCGTTGTCGCTCTCCACGTTGTAGTCGTTGAAGAACAGCCTCGCCTCCGGGTCGGCCTCGTGGGCCCAGTGGAAGGCGTCGGCGATGATCTCCGGCCCGAGCTCGCGGATCCAGATGTTGTCCTGGGTGCGCAGGTTGCCCTGGTCGTCGAAGATCTCGTTGGCCACGTCCCACTGCTGGATCTTGCCCTTGTAGCGGCCGACCACGGTGGTGATGTGCTCGCGCAGGATCTCGCGCAGCTCCTCCTTGGAGAAGTCGCCCTGCTCCAGCCACTCGGGGTTCTGGCTGTGCCACAGCAGCGTGTGGCCGCGCACGACCTGCCGGTTGCGCTCGGCGAACTCGACGATGGCGTCGGCCGCCTCGAAGTCGTAGGTGTTCCGCTCGGGGTGGATGAACTCCCACTTCATCTGGTTCTCGGGGGAGACCGAGTTGAACTGCTGCCCGAGGATCTTCCGGTACTTCCGGTCGTGGGTGAACGGGTCCGGGTAGTCCTGCTCGAGGTGGTGGCCGCCGCCCGCCACGGCGGTGCCCACGTAGAACCCCTTGGGAGCGGCCTCGCGAAGCCGGTCGAACTTGGCGTTGGAGTGCGGTGCGGCCTCCCGGTCGGCGGGCGGGGCGGCCGTGGCCGAGGTCACCACCAGGGGCAGGGACAGTGCGGCCGCGGTGAGTGCGGCGGTGGCGATGCGAACGGGTCTCATCGGAGGGCTCCCATTTTCGGTCGACCTTTTCAAAGTTTCCGGAAAGTTTCCGGACGCTTGGTTCAGGGACGCTAAGTGCCGTTCGGCCGGGGCGTCAATACCCGTGCACCACCGCGTTCGCCGACGCGTTCGCCGACACCGTTCCGCGCACCCGTGAGCCGGGTGGGGCGGACGAGGCGTGGAGGTGCGGAGAAGCACGGGAACGCGCGCGGCACCGGAGGCTCGGTGCATGGTCGCCGAACGCGCGTACGCACACGTGGAGTCGTACGACGGCGGGGAACGGCCCCGGTCCCTCCTCCGCGTGCAGGCGCTCCCGAGGGACGGGCCGGGCCTCACCGCGCCGGTGACGTTCCCGGTGGGCGGGAACGGCCCGGGGAGGTTCACGCCGGTCGAGGCCCTGGCCGGAGGGCTTCGGCCCGGATCCCGGGGGCTGGCGCCACTGGCGCTGCGCGAGCGCGCGTGCCGGGTCGGAGCCGGGGGAGCGGATACGGTTCGGCGCGGCGAGGCCGTTCGCGTCCTGCCTGGAAGCAGCCGGCCACATCGGCCGGTCGGCCGGGAGCGGAGGCCGGGGCGTCCGCGCCACCGCTCCTCGCTGCTGACCGCGCCGCCGGGCGCGGAGGTCGTCGGGGCCGGCGAGCACGGCCCGCGCCGGACGGCCCGGGACGGACTCGCCCCGGTCGGCCACCGGCGCCGCCACCTGGCAGACCCCGGGGCCTGTCCGCGGTACGTCCTGGGCCGAGGGCCGCCCCCGGGGCGCTCCCCAGGCGCTCTCCGCCGGGGGCCGGCACGCCCGGTGGGCGGCCGTGCCTAGTGGGCGACCATCCCGTGCTCGGGCCAGGTGCCGGAGGTGTGATGGGTGCGGGCGATCCTGCGGACCGTGGCGAGGAAACCGAAGGTCTCCCCGCCCTCGTCCGGTTCGGCCCCGTAGGTCGCCTTGTCCAGGGTCATGGCCCGGTCCATCTCCTCGGGACGCCCGCCGAACGCGTAGCGCACGGTGGAGGCGTCCTCGGAGAGCTTGCGGTAGTAGACGAGTATCGCCATCGGCGCCGTTCCTCCCGAGTTTCCCCCGGCATCCTGGCCCACCGCCACGTCGGGCGCAACGCCCTTTCCACCCGCCCCGGGCGGCGCCGGTGTCGGCGTGACATGCGAACATGCCTCGCCATGGACCTGTCCTCGCTCATCGCACGGCTTGAGCTCCCGCCGCCGTCGACGGACTTCGGCCGACCCGACGCGCCCGAGCCCGTCCCCGTCGACTGGGACGCGGTCGAGAGCCGACTGGGGCTGAGGCTGCCCGCCGACTACAGGGAGCTGGTCTCCGCCCTCGGGCCGCTGGAGATCGGCGGGCGACTGTGGCTGCGCACGCCGTGCGAGCGGGAGGGC
Source organism: Streptomyces sp. SS8 (assembly GCF_054072955.1). Taxonomy (NCBI): domain Bacteria; kingdom Bacillati; phylum Actinomycetota; class Actinomycetes; order Kitasatosporales; family Streptomycetaceae; genus Streptomyces; species Streptomyces sp. SS8. The sequence continues at coordinate 185,142 of NZ_JBSVCZ010000001.1, read as the reverse complement.
GGTTACGAGTACGGGGACTGGCTGTGGGAGACCCACCGGGAGTGCCGCATCTCCTCCCGCCGGGCCCTGCGGCGGGAGCCGCCGCCCTTCCACCCCGAGCCCGGCGGACTGCTGGCCTGGGGCGATACGCGAGAGGGCGTCAGACTGCTCTGGGACACAGGGGCGTTCGGCGACCCCGACCGGTGGCCGGTCGTCGTGTTCGACGCCGAGACCGCCCGGCGCGGTGACGATCCGTGGCACGGCTGCGGGACGACGCTGGCGCAGACCCTGGCGGCGCTGCTGACCACCGGGATCCGGCTGCCCGGCGGCAGGACGCTGGGGCCGCTGCCGCCCACCGCGCACCGTCCCGCCTTCCTGGTCGGCGCCCGCCCCTGGAGGCCGCCCGAGCCCGAGCCCGGACCGGGGGGCCGGATGCGCTGATCCGGCCCGTACCGCCGCCGTGGGCCGGGCCCCGGCGACGGTGCCCGGCCGCCCTGCGGGCGCGCGACCCGGCGGCAGGGCCTCCTCCGGACACCGAACGGCACCGCCCGTTGCTCGAGGTCACTGTCATGGCCTGCGGTTTCACGGGTATCCGGGCTGCGGTGCCGTCCGGTACGGCGACGCGGCGGAAAGGACTGTGCGGTGACGATCGGCGACGGTGTGTTCGCCTGGCTGGGAGTGGCGGCGCTGGGCGCCGCCGTGCTGCCGCGCGTGGTGGCCGGGCGGCGGCCGCTGTCGTTGCCCCTGGTCTTCATGCTCTGCGGCATCGGCGTGTACCTGCTGCCGCTGCCGCTGCCCGCCGTCGACCCGGTGGACGACCGGCTGCTGGTGGAGCACGCCACCGAGATCTGTGTGATCGTCTCGCTGATGGGCGCCGGGCTGGCCCTCGACCGGCCCGTCGGCCTGCGGCGCTGGGCCGCGACCTGGCGGCTGCTGGGCATCACGATGCCGCTGACCGTGGTGTGCACCGCCGGCGTGGCGTGGTGGCTGCTGGACTGGCCGCCGGCCGCCGCGCTGCTGCTGGCCGCCGTCCTGGCGCCGACCGATCCGGTGCTGGCCTCGGAAGTACAGGTGGGCGAGCCCACCGGGGAGGAGCACGGTGAGGACGAGGTGCGGTTCGCCCTCACCAGCGAGGCCGGTCTGAACGACTGAACGACGGGCTCGCCTTCCCCCTGACGTACGCGGCCGTGGCGCTGGCCGCCGCCGCGGGCGCCGGATGGTCGGCCGACTGGGTCGGCTCGTGGGCGCTGAACGAGTTGGCGTACAAGTGCGTGGTCGGCGTGCTGGGCGGACTGCTGGTCGGACGCCTGCTGGGCAGGCTGTTCTTCCGCGCCCGCTCGAAGGTGCTGCGCCTGTCCCATCACCGGGAGGGTTTCGTCGCCCTGGGCGCCACCTTCCTCTCCTACGGGGTGACCGAGCTCGTCGGCGGCTACGGCTTCCTCGCCGTGTTCACCACCGCCTGCGCGATCCGGGCGGCCGAGCGCGCCCACGGCTACCACAACGTCCTGCACGACTTCGTGGAGCAGGTCGAGCGCCTGCTCACCGTGGGGCTGCTCTTCCTGCTGGGCGCCTTCGTCGCCCTGGGCGGTCTCGCCCCGCTGACCTGGCGGGGCGCCCTCGCCGCGCTGGCGGTGCTGCTGGTGGTACGGCCGCTGGCCGGGTGGGCGGGCCTGTTGGGCGGCCGGATGGAGCGCCGGGAGCGTCTGGTGGTCGCGGGCTTCGGCATCCGGGGCATCGGCTCGCTGTACTACCTGGCCTACGCCCTGGGGCAGACGGAGTTCCCGGTGCCGCAGGAGGAGTTGTGGGCGGTGGTGACGTTCACCGTGCTGGCCTCGGTGGTGCTGCACGGCGTCACGGCGGGACCGGTGATCGCCGGGCTCGACCGGCTGCGGGGCTCCGCGGAAGCCGCGTCCGGGGCCGCGTCCGGGTCCGAGTCCGGGGAGGAGCGACGGCGCGAGGACGGGCCCTCCCCCGACCGGTCCGCCGTGTGACGGGCCGGAGGGCGGTCCGGCCGGCGCGGAACAGGGGTCCTCCTCCGCGACGGCCGCCGCGCTCCCCGCCCCCGGCGGAGCCCCGCCGCCCCCTCAGCGCCGCCGCAGCAGCAGTTCGGTGTTGCGGTCGCCCGCCCTGCCCGCCCGAGCCGTGCTGCGGCCCGGGGCGTTGAAGGCCAGCTCGCGGTAGAGCGAGGCCAGGCCGGCGGGGGAGAGGTCGCCGGGGTCGGCGGCGTAAGGGGCCGCGGACTCGACGCAGGTGGTGAACAGGGACAGGGTGCCGTCGCCGTTGTCCGTCAGCTCGACGACGCGGGCCAGCTGCGGATGGTCCACGTGCGAGGCGGTGGTGATCTCCCAGTAGTGGCCCTGCGGCTCGATCCGGTTGCGGTGGCTGTGCCCGTTGATCCAGGCGGTCACGTTGGCGTGCCGCCCCAGCAGCGCGGTCAGCTCCGCGCCGCCGACGGTCATGGAGCCGCTGGGGTGGTGGCTGAAGACCAGCACCAGGTCGTCGCTGTGACGGGTCAGCTCGCGTTCCAGCCAGCGCAGTTGGGCCGCGCCCAGGTGCCCGTGCCAGTCGCCGTCCGGGTTGGTGGTGTCCAGGCTGACGCCGAGCACGCCGTCGGCGACGCGGAAGGAGTAGTACAGCCGCCCCTCCTCCAGGGCGGCCCGGGTGTAGCCGTGGCCGGCCGGGCCGGGGCCTGTGTACGCCGGGTCCAGATGCGCCGCGGCGTACTCCCGGGTGGTCAGGGGCGCGCGGGAGGGGTCGGGGGTGACGGTGCGCATCCGCCGGGCGTGGGCGCGCAGCAGCTCCTTGAGCGCGGTGCCCCGGGTGTCGCGGCCCTTGCGCACGGATCTGTACAGTGCGGCGGCCTCGGCCTCGGGCAGCTCGTACAGCTTCCGCTCCCCGACGGACAGGTCGGCGAGGTGCGCGCCGCCCGCGAAGTGGCCGCCGTGGAGGTCGTCGTGGTTGCCGACGGTGGAGTACCAGGGGATGGCCAGGCCGGGGCTGGTGAGCCGCCGGATCGCGGCGCCGAGGAAGCCGTCGAGGCGGGGGAAGCCGTACCGCGCCCGGTCGGTGTCCTCCGCCCCGCCCTCCGGGTGCCAGTACAGGGGCAGTCCGGAGTTCTGCACGCCCTCGTAGCGCAGCGGGTCGCCGGTGTTGGGTGTGATGCGGCCGCCGCTCATCGCGGTGAGGAACCACTCGGTCTCGGCGCGGCAGTTGTTGTCGGTGTTGTCCCCGGTGGTGATCGCGAAGCCGAGCGGCGCGCCGGTGGCCGGGCCGCCGCGCAGCGAGTTGATCCGCTCGACCATCGAGACCAGCCCGTGCACCGACAGCGCCTCCTGCGGGCGCCAGGCGCCCGGCTTCCCGGAGCGGAGGTACTCGAAGCGCAACGGGTGCTGCACGTCCGTGACATGGGTGTCGGTGAGCTGGACGAAACAGGCCAGGGTGGTGCGCCGGTCCTCGCGCGCCCCGCCCGCGGCGGCCAGGTCCTCCCGTACGACCCGCTCCCAGCCGCGCCCCTCGCCCAGCCGCCGGTAACCGCCCGGGCCGCGCGGCGCGGCGGTGCTCTCCAGCGTGGTCCCGGCGGGGGAGGGGGCGGCCGGGGCGGTGGACGAGGGGGAGGCGGACGGTGCGGGCGGTGCCGCGGTGGGCGCGGCGGCGTCGGCCGGCTCCCCGCCTCCGCCGAGGGCCACCCCCGTCCCGGTGGCGATCGCGGCGGCTCCGGCGGCGGTGAGCAGGGTGCGGCGGTCGAGGGCACGGTGGGACGTGGGGCGGCGGGCGGGCTGGCTGCTGCGGGACATGGGCGTCTCTCCCCGGATGCGAACGCGGCGCCTTGGGGCGGGGCGTTCCCCCACCCACCGGGATCGTCGGCAGCCGCGGTGACCCGCGTTCCAACGGCGTGCGAACGTACGGCGCCGAACAGGGCTCATCGATCACCCGGAGCCCTGTCCGCCATGTCCCGCAGGCCGCGCGTTAACCGGGGAGGCCGGGAGTTCACCTCCCGGCCTCCCCACCGCAGGCCCTCCGGTCACCCCTCCGGGGCCGCCTCCGTCCGCGAGCCGCCCCGCGCGGCGGCGAACGCGGCCAGCGCCTCGGCGGCGTACGCCTCGGTGGCCGCCTTGGTGACGCCCAGGCCGCTCAGCGGGCCGTCGCCGTCCTCCAGCTCCAGCAGCGCCAGCAGGACGTGCTCGGTGCCGACGTGGTTGTGGCCCAGCCGCAGCGCCTCGCGGAAGGTGAGCTCCAGCGCCTTCTTCGCCCCCGCGTCGAACGGGATCAGCTCGGGCGCCTCGCCGGCCGCGGGCGGGAGCGCCGCGGTGAGGGCCTCCCGGACCGCCTCCGCCGTCACGCCCTGTGCGGTGACGGCCTTCGCGGCGAGCCCGTCCGGCTCGCCGAGCAGGCCCAGGCCCAGGTGCCCGGGCCGGATCTCGGCGTGGCCAGCCGCCCGGGCCTCGTTCTGGGCCGCCACCACGGCGTTCCGGGCGCGTGGGGTGAAGCGGCCGAACCCCTGGGAGGGGTCGAGGTCCGGTGCGGAGCCCTTGGGGACGAAGCGCTTCTGGGCGGCCTGCTTGGTGATGCCCATGCTCCGGCCGATGTCGGTCCAGGAGGCGCCCGAGCGCCGGGCCTGGTCCACGAAGTGGCCGATCAGGTGGTCGGCCACCTCGCCGAGGTGCTCCGCGGTGAGGACCGCGGTGGAGAGCTGCCGCAGGACGTCGGACTCGGTCTGCTTGATGCCCTCGATCAGGTCGTCGAGGCGGACGGTGCCCGTGAGGGGTGTCGGATTCTCCATGCGTCAACCGTAAGTTGACGACATCGGAACGTCAACCAGAGGTTGACGATTCTCGGCCAAGTCCCTCCGCGGGCCCGCGCACCTCGAACTGGAAGCAGCCGTACTCCACCGCCCGGACATGGACCAGCGCCGTCTCCGGATCGGCGAACGCCTCGTCCAGCGCGGCGTCGAGGACGGCGGTGACGTCCGTCCCCGGATCCCCGGGCACCTCGGCCAGCAGCCCTCCGGCGATGCGCCCGCGGGCGTCGTAGCGGCGCAGCACCCGCCGTACCCCCGGCCGCGCGAACGGGTAGCCGCACGCTTCCCGGGGGCCGGGTCCGCCGCACTCGGAGGCGTGGACGAACACCGGGCCCTGCTCGTCGTACGCGCCCGGGTCCGCCCCCGTGCGGGCCGCCCACCGCCGCAGCGGCGCGTACGTCACCAGGGCGATCCGCTCGCCGGGCCGGGACAGCCGCAGGCAGCAGCGCAGCGGGGAGCCTCCCTCGCCGTCGGCGAACGGCAGCGCCGGGCGTCCGGCGTCGTCTTCCGTGCGCAGTCGCTCCAGGACGGGCGGGGGTATGGGGAGAGGGGTGTGGCGGGGCGGCCGGGCAGGGGCGCCGAGGGAGGTGTCGTGGGTCGTCATGCCCCCACTGTCGCTCCGTATCGCCGCAGGTACCGGCGGGAAAAGGACATCACGTTCCCCGGAGCGGGCGTGCGAGGATGGCCGGAAACCCGAAATCCGGACGCACGAAGGAGATGACGCAGGTGCCTGGTACGAACCTCACGCGCGAAGAGGCGCGGGAGCGGGCCCGTCTGCTCGAGGTGGACTCGTACGAGATCGAGCTCGACCTCTCCGGCGCGCAGGAGGGGGGAACCTTCCGCTCGGCCACCACGGTGAGGTTCGACGCGCGCGAGGCCCGGGAGAGCTTCATCGACCTGGTGGCCCCGGCCGTGCACGAGATCGTCCTCAACGGCGAGTCCCTCGACCCCGCCGAGTCCTTCGCCGACTCGCGCATCGCCCTGCCCGGCCTGGTCGCCGGACGCAACGAACTGCGCGTCGTCGCCGACTGCGCATACACCAACACCGGCGAGGGCCTGCACCGCTTCGTCGACCCCGTCGACGACCAGGCGTACCTCTACACGCAGTTCGAGGTGCCCGACGCCCGCCGGGTCTTCGCCTGCTTCGAACAGCCCGACCTGAAGGCGTCCTTCGCCTTCACCGTCACCGCCCCCGAGGGCTGGACGGTGATCTCCAACTCGCCCACCCCGAAGGACGGGGGGCAGGCCGGGAACGTCTGGCGCTTCGAGCCGACCCCGCGCATCTCCTCCTACATCACCGCGCTGATCGCCGGCCCGTACCACTCGGTGCACAGCAGCTGGGAGGACGGGAAGGGCCGCAGCGTCCCGCTGGGTGTCTACTGCCGCCCCTCGCTGGCCGAGCACCTGGACGCGGACGCGATCTTCGAGGTCACCCGCCAGGGCTTCGACTGGTTCGAGGAGAAGTTCGACCACCCCTACCCCTTCGCCAAGTACGACCAGCTCTTCGTCCCCGAGTTCAACGCGGGCGCGATGGAGAACGCGGGCGCCGTCACCATCCGCGACCAGTACGTCTTCCGCTCCAAGGTGACTGACGCCGCCTACGAGGTGCGTGCCGAGACGATCCTGCACGAGCTGGCCCACATGTGGTTCGGCGACCTGGTCACCATGGAGTGGTGGAACGACCTGTGGCTGAACGAGTCGTTCGCCACCTACACCTCCATCGCCTGCCAGGCCGCCGCCCCCGGCAGCCGCTGGCCGCACGCGTGGACGACCTTCGCCAACTCCATGAAGACCTGGGCCTACCGCCAGGACCAGCTCCCCTCCACGCACCCGATCATGGCCGAGATCCGCGACCTGGACGACGTCCTGGTCAACTTCGACGGCATCACCTACGCCAAGGGCGCCTCCGTCCTCAAGCAGCTGGTGGCCTACGTCGGCCAGGACGCCTTCTTCCGCGGCGTGCAGACGTACTTCAAGCGGCACGCCTGGGGCAACACCCGCCTGACCGACCTGCTCACCGCCCTGGAGGAGACCTCCGGCCGGGATCTGAAGACCTGGTCGAAGGCGTGGCTGGAGACGGCCGGCATCAACGTCCTGCGCCCGGAGATCGAGGTGGACGAAGACGGCGTCATCACCTCCTTCGCCGTGCGCCAGGAGGCCCCGGCCCTGCCGGCGGGCGCCAAGGGCGAGCCGCTGCTGCGCCCGCACCGCATCGCCGTCGGCTCCTACGAGCTGGAGGACGGGAAGCTGGTGCGCACCGGCCGGATCGAGCTGGACGTGGACGGCGAGCGCACCGAGGTGCCCGAGCTGGCCGGCACCCGCCGCCCCGCGGTGGTCCTGCTCAACGACGATGACCTGTCCTACGCCAAGGTCCGGCTCGACGAGGCGTCCCTGGCCACCGTCACCGGCCACCTGGGCGACTTCACCGAGTCGCTGCCGCGCGCCCTGTGCTGGGCCTCGGCCTGGGACATGACCCGCGACGGCGAGATGGCCGCCCGCGACTACCTGGAGCTGGTGCTCTCCGGCATCGGCAAGGAGTCCGACATCGGCGTCGTCCAGTCCCTCCAGCGGCAGGTCAAGCTGGCCCTGGACCTGTACGCCGCCCCGAGCTGGCGCGAGACCGGGCTGCTGCGCTGGTCCGAGGCGGCGCTGGAGCGGCTGCGCACGGCCGGGCCCGGCAGCGACCACCAGCTCGCCTGGGCGCGGGCGCTGGCCGCCACCGCCCGTACCGACGAGCAGCTCGGCCTGGTCGCCGGACTGCTGGACGGCAGCGAGGAGATCGAGGGCCTGACGGTGGACACCGAGCTGCGCTGGGCCCTGCTCCACCGCCTCGCGGCCACCGGGCGCGCGGACGAGGCCGCGATCGAGGCCGAGCTGGAGCGCGACCGTACCTCGGCCGGCGAGCGGCACGCGGCGGCGGCGCGGGCGGCCCGGCCGACGCGGGAGGCCAAGGCCGAGGCGTGGGCCTCGGTCGTGGAGTCCGACAAGCTGCCCAACGCCATGCAGGAGTCGGTCATCGGCGGCTTCGTCCAGACCGACCAGCGCGAGCTGCTCGCCCCGTACACCGCGAAGTACTTCGAGGTGCTCAAGGACGTGTGGGAGTCGCGCAGCCACGAGATGGCCCAGCAGATCGCGGTCGGCCTCTACCCGGCCCTCCAGGTCTCCGAGGAGACGCTGCGGGCCACGGACGCCTGGCTGGAGTCGGCCGGGCCCGGCGCGGCCCTGCGCCGCCTGGTGACGGAGTCGCGCGCGGGGATCGAGCGGGCGCTGAAGGCGCAGGCGGCGGACGCGGCGGCGGCCGTCTGACACCACCGCCCCGCGGTTCGCGGGCCGCACCCCCGCTGGGGTGCGGCCCGCAGGCGTTTCCCCGAGCCCGAGCCCGAGCCCGGAGCCCGAGCCCGGGGTTCAGCGCGGCAGGACCTCCACGTACGGGAGCGGCCCGCGTTCCGGCGCGGTCATCAGGGCGGTGCGGACCACGGCGGCCTGCCGCGCGGGGCGGTCGCGGAGCGCGGCCGCGGTGACGTGGACGACCGTGACGCCCTGCCCCCGCAGCCGCTCGCGTTTGCGGGCGTACGCCGGAGGACGGGCGCCGCCCCGCGCGTCCGTGGCGGCCCGCGCGTCCGTGGCGTCGCGGAGGTCGATCTCGACGGCCACGGCCTGCCCCGGCCAGTAGGCGTCCACCCCGCCGAGGTGGGGGCCGCCGGGCAGCCGGAGGTCGACGTTCCAGCAGGGTTCGGGCAGGCCGTGGGCGCGTACCAGGCCGTACAGCAGGCTCTCGGCCACCGACCGGCTCTCGGCCATCAGCGCGTCCACGGCGTCCGCCAGCTGCGGGCGCCCCAGCAGCCGGGCCCGGTCCAGCTCGCGGAGCACGGCCCGCGCCTCGCAGTGGCCGCCGCGCACCGCCTCGGTCAGCATCCGGCGCACCATCACCGCGTCACCGGTCCGGGCGGCGGTGTCGGCCAGCGCCCGGGGCACCGGGGCCACGGGCAGGCCGGTGATCTCCTCCGGCACGGGAAGGTGGCGGGTGCGCACCACGCGGGCGCACCCGGCCGGACGCAGCCGCCGGGTGTGCGGCACCAGCACGTCGATGTGCTCCAGGGCGGACAGCGGGGGCGTGGAGGAGAAGCCGTGCAGGGCGAGCGCGGCCGGCCCGGTGATCACAGCCCGTGCCCCGCGGAAGGCGGTACGGACGGCCCCGCGGCCTCCGGCGTGGTCTCCGGCGCGGTCACCGGGTCCGGCCGGGACCCGCCCCGGCACGCGGTCCGGCCCCGCCGCGTACAGCAGCACCGCGTGCAGCCGCTCCTCGCCGGTCGGCGGCCCGGGGTGCAGCAGGTACACGCCGGGCAGCGGCATCCGCCAGGGGCCGCCCGGCCGGCAGCGCTCGCCGGCGGCGGCGGCCGACACACCGCTCTCGCGCAGTGTGCGGGCCGTCACCACCCGGCGGTGTACGTGCGACAGACGGCGGGCGGGGCGGGGGGACACGGGGGTCTCATGGCTCATGTCCCCGCGATTCCCACCCGCGTTCCGCCCCCCAACCTCTGTTACGCACCCGTCGACGAACGCGGACAATCCCGTCCTAAAGTACGGGCGTTCGAGCGCCGATCAGCTCCCCGCCGCGTGAGCGGCCGCGTCGCGGCGCTGCGCCCGCAGCGCCCGCGCGGTGTCGTCGCGGGCCTCCAGCACCAGGCGCCGCAGCGCGGGAGCGGCCCCCTCGTGCGCGGCCAGCCAGGCGTCCGTCCGCTCCAGCACGGCCGGGCCGTCCTGGAGCGCGGGGAACAGGCCGCGCACGACCGACATGCCGATCTCGATGGAGCGCTCGGCCCACACCCGCTCGATCACCTCGAAGTACCGCGACGCGTACGGCGCCAGCAACTCCCGCTGCCCCGGCTGGTCGAAGCCCGAGATGGTCGCCTCCACCAGCGCGTTGGACAGGCGGTCGGAGTCCACCACGTCCGTCCACGCCCGCGCCTTGACCTCGGCCGACGGCCGCGCGGCCAGGCAGCGCACCTGGTGCCGCTTGCCGGAGGCGGTGTCGTCGCGGACCAGCTCGGCCGCCAGCCGCCCCTCGTCGGCCAGGCCCTGGGAGGCCAGCGTCTCCAGGAAGGTCCAGCGCAGTTCCTGGTCGACCTCCAGCCCGTCGATCCGGCCCGTGCCCTCCAGCAGCCCGTCCAGCACCCGCAGGTCGTGCTCGTCGTGCGCGACGGCGGCGAAGAACCGCGCCCACGCGAGCTGGTGGTCACCGCCCGGCTCGGCCTGCCGCAGATGCCGCAGCGCGCCCTGGGCGAGCAGCCGGGCGCCCTCCCCGCGCCACTCGGGCGCGACGTAGTGCACCAGGGCGGTGCGCGCCCAGGCGTGCAGCATCTGCACCACGCCGATGTCGGTCTCCCGGCCGCCGAAGCGCAGCACCAGATCGAGGAAGTCGCGGGCGGGCATCAGCGCGTCGCGCGTGAGGTTCCACAGGGCCGACCAGCACAGCGCGCGGGCCAGGTTGTCGGTGACCGAGCCCAGATGGGAGCGGAGGGTGTCCAGGGACGCCTCGTCGAAGCGGACCTTGCAGTACGTCAGATCGTCGTCGTTGACGAGGATCAGCTCGGGGCGCTCGGCACCCGCCAGCTCCTCCACGACCGTCCGCACGCCGGTGACGTCCACCTCCGCGCGGGCGTAGCGCTCCAGCGCGCCCCCCGCCGTCTGCCGCCGGTACAGGCCGACCGCGACCCGGTGCGGGCGCAGCACCGGGTGGTCGTCGGCCGCCTCCTGGACGACCGCCAGCTCGGTGATCCGGCCCGCGGAGTCGTAAGTGGCCTGCGGAGTCAGGGAGTTGACCCCGGCGGTCTGCAGCCAGGCCCGCGCCCACCCGCCCATGTCGCGCCCGGAGGTCTCCTCCAGCACCGACAGCAGGTGCTCCAGCCGCGTGTTGCCCCACTCGTGGCGCTTGAAGTACCGCCGCGCGCCCTCCAGGAAGGCGTCGCGCCCCACGTACGCCACCAGCTGCTTGAGGACGGAGGCGCCCTTGGCGTAGGTGATGCCGTCGAAGTTGAGCTTGGCGTCCTCCAGATCACGGATGTCGGCGGTGATCGGGTGGGTGGAGGGCAGCTGGTCGGCGCGGTACGCCCAGGACTTGCGGCGGTTGGCGAAGGTGATCCAGCCGTCGGTGAAGCGGGTGGCCTCCACCATCGAGAAGGAGCCCATGAAGTCGGCGAAGGACTCCTTGAGCCACAGGTCGTCCCACCACTCCATGGTGACCAGGTCGCCGAACCACATGTGCGCCATCTCGTGCAGGATGACGTTGGCCCGTCCCTCGTAGGAGGCGTCGGTCACCTTGCCGCGGAAGACGAACTCCTCGCGGAAGGTCACACAGCCGGGGTTCTCCATCGCGCCGAGGTTGTACTCGGGCACGAACGCCTGGTCGTACTTGCCGAACGGGTACGGGTAGTCGAAGTGGTCGTGGAAGAAGTCCAGGCCCTGCTTGGTGACGGTGAAGATCTCGTCGGCGTCGAAGTGGCGGGCCAGCCCCCTGCGGCACAGCGCGCCCAGCGGGATCACCAGCTCGCCGCCGCCGGGCAGCTCGCGCCGGTAGACATCGGTGACGTGGTGGTAGGGGCCGGCCACGACGGTGGTGATGTACGTCGAGATGGGCCTGGTCGGCTCGAAGCGCCAGAGGGCCGCGTCGTCCCCGACGGGCTCCGGCTCGCCGGTGCGCGCGCCGTTGCTCAGCACCGTCCACCGCGCGGGGGCGGTGACGGTGAAGGCGAAGGGCGCCTTGAGGTCGGGCTGCTCGAAGTTCGCGAACACCCGGCGGGCGTCGGCCGGTTCGTACTGGGTGTAGAGGTAGGTCTCCCCGTCCTCGGGGTCGAGGAAGTGGTGCATCCCCTCGCCGGTGCGGCTGTACGCGCACCAGGCGTCCACGGTCAGGGTGTTCTCGGCCTCCAGGGAGTCCAGCGCGACGCGCGTGCCGTCGAAGACCTCGTCCACGTTCAGCTCGCGGCCGTTGAGCGTCACCGAGGCGACCGCCGGGGCCAGCAGGTCGGCGAAGGTCGAAGCCCCCGGCTCGGCGCAGCGGAAGCGGATGGTGGTGGTGGAGCGGAAGGTGCGCGGGCCGTCCCCGGGATGGGGCCCGACCGCCGAGCGCAGGTCGAGCGCGACGTCGTACCCGTCCACGGTCAGCAGCCGGGCGCGCTCCCGGGCCTCGTCACGGGTCAGATTCTCACCGGGCACGGCGTGACTCCCTCGTCTCGCGTCTCGACAACGAAGGGCCAGGATTTCATGCGGCCCCCGGCCTGCGCGCAGCCGGTCGACCGGTCGGTCGGACGGCCGCGCGGGAATCAACGCGCGGCCTCGGGGCGTTCCCGTCAGGGCACCCCGGCGGCCGTCCGCGCGACGGCCGCCGTCCGTGCGCGCCGGCGGGGAGAGGACCCGCACGATCCGTACGACGAGGAGATCCGCATGCCCAAGACGTCCGAGACCGCGAGCAGGACCCCGGCCGACTTCTGGTTCGACCCCATCTGCCCGTGGGCCTGGATGACCTCCCGCTGGATGCTGGAGGTGGAGAAGGTCCGCCCGGTCGAGGTGCGCTGGCACGTGATGAGCCTGTCGGTGCTCAACGAGAACCGGCTGGACGAGCTGCCGCGACAGTACGTCGATCTGATCCAGGCCGGCTGGGGCCCGGTGCGCGTGCTCATCGCCGCCGAGCAGAAGCACGGCCCCGAGGTGCTCGGCCCGCTCTACACCGCCATGGGCACCCGCTTCCACAACCGGGGCCTGCCCAACGAGCGCGCCACGATCGTGGACGCGCTGAAGGAGGCCGGCCTTCCCGGGGAACTGGCGGACGCGGCCGACACGGACGTCCACGACGAGCGGCTGCGCGCCTCGCACGAGGAGGGCATCGGCCTGGTCGGCCAGGAGGTCGGCACCCCGGTGATCGCCGTACCGGGTGCGGACGGGAAGCGGACCGCCTTCTTCGGCCCGGTCGTCACCCCGGCGCCCAAGGGCGAGGCCGCCGCCCGGCTGTGGGACGGCACGCTGATGGTCGCCTCCACTCCCGGCTTCTTCGAGTTGAAGCGGACCCGCACGGAGGACCCGAGGTTCGACTGAGCCCTCGTTCCCGCACCCTTCCCCGCGCCCTGTTCCCGTCCACGGACGGGAACCTCCCGTACCACCCGTCGTCCGTGCCGCGCGAAGGCTGAGAAGACGACCGCGCGGGCGGCGGGCGGTACGGGAGCGGCGGGGCCCCGCGCGACGGGGAGGCCGTACGGTGCGCGGGACCCCCGCCCGTTGTTGTTGCACATTATGTGCAACAACAACGGGCGGGCAACAGCGTGCGCCGGGGTGCGCGGAGGCGCGGCGGCTACCGTCCGCGCGCCGCCCCGGCGCCCGCCCTCGCGGCGGCCCGCCGCTGCCGCACCAGCCCGGCCGCGGACAGGGCCAGGGTGAGCCCGGCGGTGAAGGCGAGCTGGGTGCGGGTGTCGCCCTCGCGCAGCATCAGCAGCAGCACCGCGGCCACTCCCGCCAGGGACAGCCAGGTCAGCGCGGGGAACAGCCACATCCGCACCACCAGCCGCTCCGGCGCCTGACGCTCCAGCCTGCGGCGGGTGATGAGCTGGGAGACGGCGATGAAGCCCCACACCACCAGCACGGCGGCGCCCACCATGTTCAGCAGCCAGGCGAAGACGGTCTCGGGCCACCAGAAGCTCAGCAGCACGGCGAAGAACCCGAAGGCGGCCGAGGCGAACACCGTCCGGCGCGGCACCCCGCCGTCGACCCGCCCCAGGAAGGCCGGGCCCTCGCCCCGGGCGACCAGGGAGTACGCCATCCGCGAGGCGCCGTAGATGTTGGCGTTCATGGCCGACAGCAGGGCGACCAGCACCACCACGTTCATGACCTCGGCGGCGGCCGGGACGCCGATGTGGTCCAGCACGGCGGCGTACGGGCCGGAGAGCACCGAGTCGTCGTCCCAGGGGATCAGTGTGACGATCACCGCGATCGAGCCGACGTAGAAGACGGCGATGCGCCACATCGCCGTGCGCACGGCCCTGGCCACACCCCGCACCGGGTCCTTCGACTCGGCCGCGGCGATGGTCACCGTCTCCAGTCCGCCGTAGGCGAAGACCGAGGCCAGCAGGCCGACGACCAGACCCTCCGCGCCGTTGGGCAGGAAGCCGCCCTGACCGGTGAGGTTGGCCAGGCCGGGGGAGGGGGTGGAGGGCAGCAGGCCCAGGACGGCCACGAGACCCAGGACGATGAACAGGACGATCGCGGCGACCTTCAGCGCGGCGAACCAGAACTCGTACTCGCCGAAGTTCCGCACGGCCAGCAGGTTGCTGCCGGTGAACGCCGCCATGAAGACGGCCACCCACAGCCACTGCGGGGTGCCCGGCAGCCAGCCCGTCATGATCGTCGCCGCGCCCAGCGCCTCCACGGCGACGGCCACGCACAGCAGCACCCAGAAGATCCAGCCGGCGGTGAAGCCCGCCCACGGGCCGATCGCGCGCTCGGCGTGCACGGAGAAGGAGCCGGAGGCGGGGTGGGCGGCGGACATCTCGCCGAGCATCCGCATCACCAGCATCACCAGCAGCCCGGAGGCGGCGTAGGCCAGAACGATGGACGGGCCCGCGGCGGCGATGCCCGCACCGGAGCCGACGAAGAGGCCGGCGCCGATCACGCCGCCGAGGGCGATCATCGACAGATGGCGCTGCTTGAGGCCGTGGGAGAGGGCGGAGTGCTCGGTGCCGTCCGCCTTCGGACGGGGGGAGGCGGTGGTCTTCACATCGGGCGTGCCGGACATGGGGAAGGTGCCGTCCAGGGGGTCGGGGGGAAGCGGAACAGTTGGTTCCGCCTCGGTAAGTGTGGGCGTCCGACCCGGTCGGCGGCAACGCCCCCCGCCCCTCTGTCCGCTATCCGGACATCTTGGCCGCTCCGCGTTCACACCGGCGGCGCGCGCCGGCCGTGCCCTCGCGGGTGCCCCGCCGGGGCCGGGGGAAAGCGGCGCCGGCCAGGGCGCACGGCCGCCCTCCAGCTCCCCTCCAGCCGTCTCCCACAAGCTGGACCTGCCCTTCTTTGTCGCCAATCTCACGGGGGCGCCGGGGCTAACGTCGGTTAACGTCGGGGCGTCCCCCGAAGTCCTCACGAGACCGGAGCCGTGATGAGCACCTCTGCCACCACCACAGCCACCGTCCGCCCGGGCGCCGTCCTCGCCGACGTCCTGCCCGCCTCCACCGCCGCCCGCGCCCGCCTGCGTGACGTGGCGCTGGTCCTCGGCGGCGCCGCGCTCACCGGGGTGGCCGCGCAGCTCGCGGTCCCCGTGCCCGGCTCGCCCGTCCCCGTCACCGGCCAGACCTTCGCCGCCCTGCTGCTCGGCGCCGGCCTGGGGCCCCGCCGCGCCCTGGCCTCCATGGGCCTGTACGCCGCCGCGGGCGTGGCCGGGATGCCGTGGTTCGCCGAGGGCGCCTCCGGCGCCTCGATGCCCTCCTTCGGCTACATCATCGGCATGCTGCTGGCCGCCGTCGCCGTCGGCGCCCTGGCCCGCCGCGGCGGCGACCGCGGCGCACTGCGTACCGCCGGGACCATGGCCGTGGGCACCGCGATCATCTACGCCGTCGGCGTCCCCTACCTGGCGCTGGCCACGGGCATGTCCGTCGGCCAGGCCGTCGCCGCCGGTCTGGTGCCCTTCCTGATCGGCGACGCGCTCAAGGCGGCCCTGGCCATGGGGGCCCTTCCCACGGCCTGGAAGCTGGTCGGGCGCAAGTCCTGACCCGGCCCCGAATAGACTCCCGTCCCATGCGCGTGTACCTCGGCTCCGACCATGCCGGCTACGAACTGAAGAACCACCTCGTCCAGTGGCTGAAGGAGGCCGGGCACGAGCCCGTCGACTGCGGCCCCCACATCTACGACGCGGCCGACGACTACCCGCCCTTCTGCCTGCGCGCCGCGGAGCAGACGGCCGACGACGAGGACTCCCTGGGTATCGTCATCGGCGGCTCGGGCAACGGCGAGGCCATCGCCGCCAACAAGGTCAAGGGTGTGCGGGCCGCGCTGGCGTGGAGTGTGGAGACCGCCAGGCTGGGCCGTGAGCACAACGACGCCAACGTGATCAGCGTCGGCGCCCGGATGCACACCACCGAGGAGGCGGTCTCCTTCGTGCGGGCCTTCCTCGACACCCCGTTCTCCGGCGACGAACGGCACATCCGCCGCATCGACATGCTCTCGTCGTACGAGCGGACCGGGAACCTCCCGCCCGTCCCCGCCCACCACCCCCAGCAGGACTGAACCGCACCCGTGCCGGAAGGCCACACCATCCACCGGCTGGCCGCCGACCTCGATGACAGGTTCGGCGGCCGGCCCGTGCACGCCTCCAGTCCCCAGGGCCGCTTCGAGGCCGGAGCCGCCCTCGTCGACGGCCGGACGATGAGCGGCGCCGACGCCCACGGCAAGCACCTCTTCCTCGGCTTCACCCACACCCCGGGGGAGGCCGACGGCGAGTGGGTCCACATCCACCTGGGCCTGTACGGCTCCTTCGCCCTCGGCGAGGGAGCGCCCCCCGCCCCCGTCGGGCAGATACGCCTGCGCCTGGCCGCGGCGGAGACGCCCTTGGCCTACGCCGACCTGCGCGGCCCCAACACCTGCGAACTGCTCACCGCGGCGGAGAAGGACGCGGTCACCGGCCGCCTGGGCCCCGACCCGCTGCGCCCCGACGCCGACCCCGAGCGGGCCTGGGCCCGGATCTCCCGCAGCCGCACCACGGTCGCCGCCCTGCTGATGGACCAGAAGATCGTCGCGGGCGTCGGCAACGTCTACCGCGCCGAGGTCCTCTTCCGGCACAACATCGACCCCTTCCGGGCGGGCAGGGACCTCACCCGCGCCGAATGGGAGGCGGTCTGGGCGGACCTGGCCGGGCTGATGCGCGAGGGCGTGCGGAACAACCGCATCGACACCGTACGCCCCGAGCACACCCCCGAGGCCATGGGCCGCCCGCCACGCGTGGACGACCACGGCGGCGAGGTGTACGTCTACCGCCGGGCCGGGATGCCCTGCCACATCTGCGGCGAGGAGGTCCGCACCGCCCCGCTCGCCGCCCGCAACCTGTTCTGGTGCCCCGGCTGCCAGAAACCCTGACCCGCCGCCGGGCCCGCCGGTCGCCCGGGCCGCTCCGGGGCCCGGGCCGTCAGAAGCCGTGCGGCAGCCACGGAGCGACGGGCCAGGAGAACGCGGTGGCGGCCCCGGCCAGCGCCCCGGGGCGCAGCTCCCGCACCCGTCCGGCGCCCGCCAGCGCGGACAGGGACGTACCGCCCAGGTATATCTCACCCAACTCCCTCGCCCTCAGGGAGAGTTCGGCCGCGTCGCCGGTGCGCTCGCAGGAGGCGCCCGAGGCGTCGCCGGTCAGCCGCCACCGTCCCGTGTTCCAGGGGCAGAAGGCGTCCTCCACCTCCAGCACCACGTCCACCGGCGCCGCGTAGCGGCGGGCCGCCAGCGCCGCGCCCACCTCCACCGGACGCAGGTGCAGCAGATCGCGCAGAACGAGCCCGCACCGCCGGACGTCGCTGACCAGATGGAACAGCGGATCGTCCACCGGACGGGACCTCGCCTCCACCGCCGAGGTCAGGTCGATCCCGGACAGGAAGCGCCACAGCGCCGCGTACGCCGCCGGATCCAGCGCCTCCAGATCGTGCACCACCACCGTGCCGTTCGGTCCGGACGCGTCCCACTGGGGCTTGACGGAGTACCGGGCGTACCCGCGCAGTCCGCCGTCCGCCTCGGCCAGCACACAGCGCAGCGCCGACGCGCCCTCCCGCCAGGCCTCGGGATCCAGCACCCCCTGCCGCTCCCAGCCCGGACGCCGCTCCAGCATGCCGGGCCGGGAAGGCACCCGGTGGGCGTACAGCGCCTCGCACTCCTCCAGCGCCGCCACCGGATCGGCGTTCCGCAGCCGGACCCCGTCCGCACCCGGCGGCACCTCCAGGCGCACCCGGGCCGTGTCGATCCGCGCGCGCACATGACGGGCGGCGACGCCGTACCCGAAGCGGCCGTAGATCGCCGGCTCCGAGGCGGTCAGCACCGCCAGCGGCTCCCCGGCCGCCCGTACGCCGTCCAACTGCCGCCGCATCATGGCGGTCAGGATGCCGCGCCGCCGGTGCGTGGCGGCCACGCTGACCATCGTCAGCCCACCGGTGGGCACGATCGCCCCACCGGGCACCGACATGCGGAAGGAGAGCGTGCCGGCCGTACCGACGATCTCCTCCCCGTCCCGGGCGGCGACCGCCCGTTCGAACTCCGTCAGCTCCCGCCACAGCGCCCGGGCCTCGGGCGGCTCGGACTCCCCGAAGGCGAGTTCGAGCTTCCCGTACCAGTCGTCCCACTCCTCGGGGCGCAGCGTCCGCAGATCCGTACTCGTCATGCGCCCATCCCTATCAAGGAGGCGGGAGCGGGGCGACTGATTATCGAACACCGTTTCAGGTCACCCCATGTCGGGAATCGACGGACCCCCGAACGGGTGGATAAGGTCCCTGACATGGCAGGTCGCACGGGCAAGACCCCTCCCGCGCCCCGGTTGTACCAGGCCCGCAAGGCCGTCCACCGGGCCCGCACCGTCCTGCGCCGCTCCGCCGTCGACTACTTCCGCGGCGAGGGGTCCGACTGGATCGCCTTCGCCGCCCTGCTCGCCACCGTCCCCGCCCTCGCCTACGCCACCGCCGCCGAGCCGCTGTGGTTCGCGCCCGAGGCCCTGGTGCTGCCGGTCATCGCGGGCGGCCTGCTGCTGCGTCCGGCCAGCCTGCTGGTCCTGTACGCCGCCGCGGCCGGCGCCCTGGTCGTGGAGGCCACCGTGCTCGGCCCGTACACGGCCGGGCCCGGCCGCGTCACACCGGGGACGGTCCTGGTGGTGGGCGCGGTCGGGCTCTCCGGGCTGCTGATCGCCCAGTTCCGCAGCCGGGTCGGCGTCCCCTGGCGGCGCGGCAACACCATGCTGTTCGACCTGCGCGAACGCATCCGCGTCCAGAGCAAGCTGCCGAAGCTGCCCGCGGGCTGGCACCGGGAGATGGCGCTGCGCCCGGCGGGCGGGCAGTCCTTCTCCGGCGACTTCGTCGTCGCCACCCTCACCGGACCCGACCGCCGCACCCTGGAGGCCGTCCTCACCGACGTCTCCGGCAAGGGCATGGACGCGGGCTCCCGCGCGCTGCTGCTGTCCGGCGCCTTCGGCGGGCTGCTGGGCTCCCTGCCCCCGCACGCCTTTCTCCCGGCCGCCAACGACTACCTGCTGCGCCAGGACTGGCAGGAGGGCTTCGCGACCTCCGTCCACCTCGTCCTCGACCTCGACAGCGGCGACTACGAGCTGTTCTCCGCGGGTCACGTGCCGGCCCTCCAGCTCAACGCGGGCAGCGGCCGCTGGGAGGAGAAGAACGGGGAGGGGCCGCTCCTGGGCGTCTACGACGGCGCCCGGTTCGACCCGGTCAAGGGCAGCCTGCGCCCCGGTGACGTTCTGATGCTCTTCACCGACGGTCTGGTGGAGACCGCCGAGAGGGAGCTGAGCGAGGGCATCGACCGGCTGACGGGGGAGGCCGACCGCTATGTCGTCGCCGGCTTCGAGGGGGCGGCCTGGCATCTGATCGAGGCCGTCGCCCGCGACGTCAACGACGACCGGGCCCTGCTGCTGATCCGCCGTGACTGACGGCGCGGCGGGCGCGGTCGGCATGGCCGGCGCGCCCCGGTGGCCGGCCACCGAGGCGGAGGCGGTGGCCGAGCAGGAGCGGATCCGGGCCGCGGCCGATCCGGTGGGCCCGGGACCGGCGCCGGGGCAGGCGCGCCGGATCGCCGGGGTCGACGTCACCTACGACGGGGGCAGCGACCTGCTGGTCGCGGCGGCCGTGGTGCTGGACGCGGAGAGCCTGGAGGTCCTGGAGGAGGCCGTCCACACCGGCCGTAGCAGCTTCCCCTACATTCCCGGCCTGCTCGCCTTCCGCGAGCTGCCGCCGGTGCTGGCCGCGCTGGAGAAGCTCGGCACACCACCCGATCTGGTGGTCTGCGACGGCTACGGCTACGCGCACCCCCGGCGGGCCGGGCTGGCGGTGCACCTGGGTGTGCTGACCGGGCTGCCGTGCTTCGGGGTCGCCAAGTCACCCTTCGTCTTCGACCACACCGAGCCGGGGCCGCGGCGGGGCGACACCTCGCCGCTGCTGGACCGGAGATCCACCCCGGCCGAGACCGTGGGCCGCGCGCTGCGCACCCGGCCCGGCGTCAGGCCGGTCTTCGTCTCCGCCGGGCACGGGATCGGACTGGACCACGCCTGCGCCCACACCCTGCGCCTCACCCCGCGTCACCGGCTGCCGGAGACGACGCGCGGCGCCGACGGACTCAGCCGCAGGGTCCTGAGGGAGATCCGGCAGGGCCTGCGGGAGCCGTACGGCGCCGCGGAGCGGTGAGATCCCGGGCGGACGGTCAGCGGGGGTCGGACGTCCCGGCCGCCTGAGGGGCCGTACCGGAGGGCACCGCCGTCCCGTTCGGGTCGGCGGACCCGGCGGACCCGGCCGGTGCGGCGGAGCGCCGCCGGGCCGTCTCGGCGGCGTCGTGCCTGAAGATCCAGTCCATCCTGGGCTCCATCGCGAACCGGAACGTCCGCCGCACCGGCGAGCTGCACAGCAGCGCCGCCAGGGCCGCGGCGCCGATCGTCAGCGCGACGATGCCGGCCGGAGTGGTGATCCAGGGGAACTCGTCGTACCACCCGAAGATCCGCGAGGCCTGCACCAGGAAGCCGTGCAGCAGGTAGGCGTACAGCGTCCCCGCGCCCAGCGCGGTGAACCACGTGTGGCGCCGGGGGACCCAGGCGAAGAAGCAGACGGACAGCACCAGTGAGCAGGCGAACATCGCCAGGTTCATGGCGATGCCGATCCACCAGGGCACGCCGAGTTCCTGACCGCTGCTGTTGTGGTAGAACCACTCGAAGTTCATCCGGGGCCCCGACCAGTAGGCGAAGACCAGTGCCGCGGCGGCCACGGGGAGGCTCAGCAGCCGCGTCCCGCGCCGCCGCACGCGCTCGAAGTGCTCGGGGCGCAGGCAGAGGCCGAGGACGAAGAACGGCAGGAGCTGCAGCACCCGCTGGAGGTCCAGGTCGTTGCCGATGTCGGGCGACACGGAGGCCAGCAGGGCGATGCCCAGGGCCACCGGCAGAGGCCGGCGCAGCGCCTTCCAGACGGGCGTCGTCAGCCGCCACACGAACAGCGCGATCAGGAACCAGGTCAGGTACCAGGGGTCGAGCAGGCTTATGGGGTGCTCCGGGGAGTCCGCCGCCCGCTTGAACAGGCTGTAGGCGGTCTCGAAGATCAGGTACGGCACCAGTACGCCGGTCACCAGCCGCCGCACCCGGCTCGGGCGCATGTCGAAGCCGCGGGAGAAGTAGCCGGAGACGATGATGAAGGCCGGCATGTGGAAGGCGTACACGAAGTTGTAGGCCGCCAGCACCGCCCGCGAGTCGTCGATCACCGGCCGCCAGGCGTGTCCCACCACGACCAGCGCGATCGCCAGGAACTTGGCGTTGTCGAAGAAGGCGTCCCGCTGCTTGCCTCCTCCCGCTCCGTCTCCAGGTCCGGGCCGGACGGTCTCCGGTGCGGACGGCGCGGACGGTGTGGCCGCGTCGGGCCTGGCGGGAGGGAGCGGGGAGCGCTCATGGCCGACTTGGAACATCTGCCGCACCCTAGTGGGAACCCATCCGGAGGTAAATCCGAGGGGGTCTCCCCACTCCCGGAACGGGGAATTGTGACCGGCGCCTCCCGGACGGACCGCGATCGGCGACCTCTCTCGAGATGTGTCCGTTAAGTTCCATTCGCTCGCCCTTTCATTCCGTTTATGCCGGACTTGTCCCCGGGGTGTGCGCCGCTCTCTGCCCCGGAAGTGTTTCTCCGTCCGGCGCGGCCCGCGGCGCCGCCCAATTCCCGTGGTGAAGTTATTGGGAATGTTCTCGGAAGATCCGATCCGAAACACCGGTGCCCGCCGGCGCCCGCCCGGCCGGTGCCGGTGGGGCGCTCCGGCGGACCGGCGCGCTGACACGCCCGGGGCCCGCCGATCCTCCACCTGCCTCCACTGAAACGGCAGTTGGTGGCACGATGGTCACGCCGGGGGCGCGGTGGAGGGTCCCCGGGCCGGCGTTGCCGGCGCAGAGGCGTTGCGACCGAGGGTGTGATCAGTTGTGGCCATTTCACTGTCTGTGGTGCTGCTCTTGGCGATCATCATGGTCGTTCTCATGCGCAGTGGCTCGCTGAAGGCGGGGCCCGCGCTCGTCGCGATCCTCTTCGGCTTCTTCCTGGCTTCCACGGGCATCGCCCCGTCGATCAACCGCTTCCTCGACTCGCTCGCCGAGTCGATCAACCAGATCACTTTCTGAGCCGTGCGCCGGAAAACGGGCGCGGAAACCGGAAACGGAGAACGGCCCGGTCCTCGTCGAGGACCGGGCCGTTCTCCGTCTGAGCGGGCGACGGGAATCGAACCCGCGTAGCCAGTTTGGAAGACTGGGGCTCTACCATTGAGCTACGCCCGCAGCGCCGCCGTCGTTCACAGCGGCAGGCAGATCATACAGACTGCGACCGGCCGAGCGTGAACCGTGTGCGGCACGCTCCGCATCGTACGGCATGTACTCTACGTGTCGCACGGACGGGGTGTGGCGCAGCTTGGTAGCGCGTCCGCTTTGGGAGCGGAAGGCCGTCGGTTCGAATCCGGCCACCCCGACCACGTACTATGAAAGACGCGCCTGTCTGTGTCGTGTCCGCGTGCGGGGCGCCCCACAAGAAGTACGAAGTCCCAGCAGTCAGCCCCCAAGGAGACCGACCGTGAAGAGCGCCGTGGAGAACCTGAACCCCACCCGGGTTCGGCTCACTGTCGAGGTGCCCTTCGAGGAGCTCAAGCCCAGCCTCGACGCGGCGTACAAGAAGATCAACCAGCAGGTCACCGTGCCCGGCTTCCGCAAGGGCAAGGTCCCCGCCCGGGTGATCGACCAGCGGTTCGGCCGGGGCGCGGTCCTGGAGGAGGCCGTCAACGACGCGCTCCCCAAGCTCTACCAGGACGCCGTCGAGGAGGGTGAGCTGAGCCCGCTCGGCCAGCCCGAGGTCGACATCACCGAGCTCAAGGACAACGAGCTCCTCGCGTTCACCGCCGAGGTGGACGTCCGCCCCTCCATCGAGATCCCTGACTACTCCGGCATCGAGGTCACCGTCGACGCCGTCGAGGTCACCGACGAGGACGTGGACAAGTCGGTCGAGCAGCTCCGCGAGCGCTTCGCCTCCACCACCGTCGTCGAGCGCGCCGCCGCCGAGGGCGACGTCGTCAAGATCGACCTGGAGGCCAGCGTCGACGGCGAGGTCCTGGAGGACGGCGTCGCCAAGGGCATCGACTACACCATCGGCTCCGGTGAGCTGCTGGACGGCATCGACGAGGCCGTCACCGGCCTGGAGGCCGGCGGTTCCGCGACCTTCACCTCCGAGCTCAAGGGCGGCTCCGCCGCGGGCCGCGAGGCCGAGGTCAAGGTGGACGTCACCTCCGTCTCCGCCCGCGAACTGCCCGAGCTGGACGACGACTTCGCCCAGATGGCCAGTGAGTTCGACACCTTCGAGGAGCTGCGGGCCGACAGCCGCAAGCGCCTGGAGCGGATGAAGAGGTACGACCAGGCCACCCAGGCCCAGGAGAAGGTGCTCGACGCGCTGATCTCCCTGGTCGAGGTCCCGGTCCCGGAGAAGCTCCTCCAGGACGAGATCAACACCCGCAAGCACAACCTGGTCAACCACCAGCTCTCGCAGCTCGGCATGGACCTCGCGACCTACCTGAAGATGCAGGAGAAGTCCGAGGAGGAGTTCGAGAACGAGCTCAAGGAGCAGGCGGAGAAGGGCATCCGGACCCAGTTCATCCTCGACGAGCTGGTCAACAAGGAGAAGCTGAACGTCAACCAGGAGGAGCTCACCGAGCACCTCATGCGGCGTGCCCAGTCCTCCGGCATGAGCCCCGACCAGTTCGCCCAGGCCGTCGTCGAGGGCGGCCAGGTGCCGATGCTCGTCGGCGAGGTCGCCCGCGGCAAGGCCCTCGCGGTCGTCGTCGAGGCCGCCAAGGTCACCGACACCAACGGCGAGACCGTCTCCATGGAGGACGAGGAGGACGAGACGGAGTCCGGCGAGGCCGCCGACGCCTCCGCCGGTGACGCCTCCTCCGCCGAGTCCGCCGGGCAGAGCGGCGAGAAGTCCGAGGGCTGAGCGGAGGGGCCACGCCCCACGACCGGCCGAACGGGCCCGCGCGCGACACCGCGTGCGGGCCCGTTCGCGTACGGCGGAACACGCCGATTCCACCTGCGGGAACGCTCCCTGCGCTAACAGCGAACAGTTCTCGGACCGGGATGGCGCAGTCGGACCCGCGCGTTAGGGTCCAAGTACAGACGAAGACCCCAGAGACGGCCCTGCGGCAGACGCGGCCGTCCGTATACGAGCAGGTGGACACGTGACGCTTCCGATGCCTTCCGCCGCCACCGAGCCGACCATCGGTGGCCTCGGCGACCAGGTCTACAACCGGCTGCTCAACGAGCGGATCATCTTCCTCGGCCAGCCGGTCGACGACGACATCGCCAACAAGATCACCGCTCAGCTGCTCCTCCTGGCCGCTGACCCGGACAAGGACATCTACCTCTACATCAACAGCCCGGGCGGCTCGATCACGGCCGGCATGGCGATCTACGACACCATGCAGTACATCAAGAACGACGTGGTGACCATCGCCATGGGCCTGGCCGCCTCCATGGGCCAGTTCCTGCTGAGCGCCGGCACCCCCGGCAAGCGCTTCGCCCTGCCGAACGCGGAGATCCTCATCCACCAGCCCTCCGCCGGCCTGGCGGGCTCGGCCTCGGACATCAAGATCCACGCCGAGCAGCTCCTGCGCACCAAGAAGAAGATGACGAGGCTGTCCGCGCTGCACACCGGCCAGAGCGAGGAGCAGTGGACCCGCGACGCCGACCGCGACCGCTGGTTCACCGCCCAGGAGGCCAAGGAGTACGGCCTGATCGACGAGGTCTACGGCTCCGCCACGCAGCTTCCGGGCGGCGGCGGTACGGGCGCCTGAGCGCCTGACGTCCCGCAGCTCGACACCGCAGCCAGTCCATCTCTCCAGAACGGTGTACAGCCACATGAACAGTCAGCACAGCTTCCCCGGGGCCGGGATCCACGACCGCCTCGAGGCCCGCTACACCGGGCCGTCGGCCGAGTCCCGCTACGTCGTTCCGCGTTTCGTGGAGCGCACCTCGCAGGGCGTGCGGGAGTACGACCCGTACGCCAAGCTCTTCGAGGAGCGCGTGATCTTCCTCGGCGTGCAGATCGACGACGCCTCCGCCAACGACGTCATGGCGCAGCTGCTGTGCCTGGAGTCGATGGACCCCGACCGCGACATCTCGGTCTACATCAACAGCCCCGGCGGCTCCTTCACGGCGCTGACGGCCATCTACGACACGATGCAGTTCGTCAAGCCGGACATCCAGACCGTCTGCATGGGCCAGGCGGCCTCCGCCGCGGCCGTGCTGCTCGCCGCCGGCACCCCCGGCAAGCGGATGGCGCTGCCCAACGCGCGGATCCTGATCCACCAGCCCTACAGCGAGACCGGCCGCGGCCAGGTCTCCGACCTGGAGATCGCCGCCAACGAGGTGCAGCGGATGCGCACCCAGCTGGAGGAGATGCTCGCCAAGCACTCCAGCAAGCCGATCGAGCAGATCAGCCAGGACATCGAGCGCGACAAGATCCTCACCGCCGAGGAGTCGCTGGAGTACGGCCTGATCGACCAGATCATCTCCACCCGCAAGACCTCGGTGGGGCTGGGCTGAGCCCGCGGATTCTCCCGAACATTTCCGCCCCCCTCGGGTCGAGTCGGTCCGAGGGGGCCCATTCAGGGGGCCGGGCAAGGTACCGTCATAGGGGGTCCGGGGGCCGCCCCCGCCAAGGCCCAGAGCAAGCACCCGGGTTCGCGGAACTCGACGGATCCCAGGCGAAGGAGAAGCACCTCGTGGCACGCATCGGTGACGGCGGCGATCTGCTCAAGTGCTCGTTCTGCGGCAAGAGCCAGAAGCAGGTGAAGAAGCTCATCGCGGGGCCGGGCGTCTACATCTGTGACGAGTGCATCGACCTCTGCAACGAGATCATCGAGGAAGAGCTCGCCGACACCTCCGAGATGCGCTGGGACGAACTGCCCAAGCCGCGTGAGATCTACGAGTTCCTCGAGGGGTACGTCGTCGGCCAGGAGGCCGCCAAGAAGGCCCTCTCCGTCGCCGTCTACAACCACTACAAGCGGGTGCAGGCCGGGGAGAACGGCGGTCCGCAGGGCCGTGACGACGGGATCGAGCTGGCCAAGTCCAACATCCTCCTGCTGGGCCCCACCGGTTCCGGCAAGACGCTGCTGGCGCAGACCCTCGCCCGGATGCTGAACGTCCCCTTCGCCATCGCCGACGCCACCGCCCTGACCGAGGCCGGCTACGTGGGCGAGGACGTCGAGAACATCCTGCTGAAGCTGATCCAGGCCGCCGACTACGACGTGAAGAAGGCCGAGACCGGGATCATCTACATCGACGAGATCGACAAGGTCGCCCGCAAGAGCGAGAACCCGTCGATCACCCGCGACGTCTCCGGCGAGGGCGTGCAGCAGGCGCTGCTGAAGATCCTGGAGGGCACCACCGCCTCCGTGCCGCCGCAGGGCGGGCGCAAACACCCCCACCAGGAGTTCATCCAGATCGACACCACGAACGTGCTGTTCATCGTGGGCGGCGCCTTCGCCGGGCTGGAGAAGATCATCGAGTCCCGGGCAGGAGCCAAGGGCATCGGCTTCGGCGCCACGATCCGCTCCAAGCGCGAGATCGAGGCCAGCAACCAGTTCGAGGACGTCATGCCCGAGGACCTGGTCAAGTTCGGCATGATCCCGGAGTTCATCGGCCGTCTGCCGGTCATCACCTCCGTCCACAACCTCGACCGCGAGGCCCTGCTGAAGATCCTGGTCGAGCCGCGCAACGCGCTGGTCAAGCAGTACCAGCGGCTCTTCGAGCTCGACGGCGTTGAGCTGGACTTCGACCTCCCGGCGCTGGAGGCCATCGCCGACCAGGCGATCCTGCGCGGGACCGGGGCGCGCGGTCTGCGCGCGATCATGGAGGAGGTCCTGATGTCGGTGATGTACGAGGTGCCCTCGCGCAAGGACGTGGCGCGTGTGGTGATCACCGAGGACGTCGTCCACTCCAACGTCAACCCCACCCTGGTGCCCCGCTCCCGCGGCGAGCGCGACCAGGGGCAGGGGCCGCGCGAGAAGAGCGCCTGAGCGGCGCACCGCGCGACAGGCGATACGCGCGTACATGGCTGGGGCCGTCCGGATTCCGGGCGGCCCCAGTCGCGTGGTGTGCGCGGTGTTCGGCGCCCGAGGTCACCCGACTTCGACGCGCGCCTCCCTGTACAGCTCCGCCGCGATCTCGGCGTTCCCGTCGACGGACTGGCCCTCTTTGCCGGCGATGGCCGCCGCGATGTCCACCTGGGAGACCACGGCGAGGGTGCTGTAGTCGGCCCAGATGCAGACGGGGGCGGTCGTGCGCCGGGTGTCCGGCCCGAGGGAGGACTCCTTCCCGGCGAACTCGATCTTCTGGCACTTCATCACGGCGGTCTCCATCCCTTCGGGAGTCCTCTCCTCCGGGTCGCCCACCAGCTCGGCCCCTTCGTCCTCCTCCCGGGATCCGAGTTCCAGTTTCCTGAACATCGAGTCGACGGCCGCCTCGGGATCCTTCACCTCGCCCCACAGAGCGCTGAAGCTCAGCATCTTCCCTCTGCTGGGGTTGTCGCCGCTGTGGTACTCGGCGACGACCTCTTCGGTGTCGGAGACACCGACCCTCTCCAGGTCCCTCATGTCTCCTGAGTCGAAGCCGTCCGAGGTGGAGGTGGGGCTCTTCCTGTACTCCCCGGCGACCGTCTCCGGCGGGACGATCTTGTACCGCTTGCCGTCGTCGGGGAGGCCGCCGCCGTCGGAGAAGACGAGGTAGCCGCCCACCGCCAGGCCGGCGACCGCGAGGATGGCCACCAGGGCGCCGATCACCTTGCCCTTGCCGCCGCCGGGCGGCGGCGGGGGCATGTAGCCGCCGGGCTGCTGCGGGTAACCGGGCTGTCCCCAGCCCTGCTGCTGGGGGTGGGGGAAGCCCGGCTGAGGCTGACCGGCCTGACCGGGCTGCTGCGGGTAGCCGTATCCCGGCTGCCCCTGCGGGGGCATGCCCGGCTGCTGCGGGTATCCGTACCCCGGCTGAGGGCCGCCGCCGTACGGCGGCGGGGGCTGCTGGCCGTACGGACCGGGCTGTGGCGGTGGCTGGTTGTGACTCACGCTGGGGCTCCCCCTTGGTCGGACACGTTCATCAATGAGCGGTCCCATCCTGGCGGACCCCGGCGCTCCCCCGTCACCCGGACCCCCAAACCGGTTCGAGACCGCCGCACGGCCGCCCGTACACTGGCCGTCGTGACCGAGAACACTCAGCAGAGCCCGACCCCCGCGGGGGCGGAGCCGTCGAACAGCGCCCATGCCGACCTGCCGACCCAGTACGTCCCGGCCGAGGTGGAGGAGAAGCTGTACGAGCGCTGGGTAGAGCGCGGTTACTTCGAGGCGGACGCGGGGAGCGACAAGCCGCCGTACACGATCGTCATCCCGCCGCCCAACGTCACCGGCAGCCTGCACCTGGGCCACGCCTTCGAGCACACGCTGATCGACGCCCTCACCCGCCGCAAGCGGATGCAGGGCCACGAGACGCTGTGGCAGCCCGGCATGGACCACGCCGGCATCGCCACCCAGAACGTCGTCGAGCGCGAGCTGGCCAAGGAGGACAAGTCCCGCCACGACCTGGGCCGCGAGGCGTTCGTGGAGCGGGTGTGGCAGTGGAAGTCGGAGTCCGGCGGCCAGATCTCCGGCCAGATGCGGCGGCTGGGCGACGGCGTCGCCTGGTCGCGTGAGCGCTTCACGATGGACGAGGGGCTCTCCCGCGCCGTCCAGACGATCTTCAAGCGGCTCTACGACGACGAGCTGATCTACCGCGCCGAGCGGATCATCAACTGGTGCCCGCGCTGTCTGACGGCCATCTCCGACATCGAGGTGGAGTACGCCGACCAGGACGGCGAGCTGGTCTCGATCCGCTACGGCGAGGGCGACAGCTCCATCGTCGTGGCCACCACCCGCGCCGAGACGATGCTCGGCGACACCGCCGTGGCCGTCCACCCCGACGACGAGCGCTACACCCACCTCGTCGGCACCGAGATCGAGCTGCCGCTCACCGGCCGGCGCATCCCGGTCGTCGCCGACGAGCACGTGGACCCCGAGTTCGGCACCGGCGCCGTCAAGGTCACCCCGGCGCACGACCCGAACGACTTCGAGATCGGCCGCCGCCACGACCTGCCGGGCATCACGGTCATGGACGAGCACGCCGTCATCACCGCCCACGGGCCGTTCCAGGGCCTGGACCGGCTGGAGGCGCGTTCGGCGGTCGTCGGCGCGCTGCGCGCCGAGGGGCGCATCGTCGCCGAGAAGCGCCCCTACGTCCACTCCGTCGGCCACTGCTCGCGCTGCAAGACGACCATCGAGCCGCGGCTGTCGATGCAGTGGTGGGTGAAGGTCGGCCCGCTGGCGAAGGCCGCCGGCGACGCGGTGCGCGACGGCCGGGTCGCCATCCACCCCAAGGAGATGGAGTCCCGCTACTTCGGCTGGGTCGACAACCTCCACGACTGGTGCATCTCCCGCCAGCTGTGGTGGGGACACCGCATCCCGGTCTGGTACGGCCCGAACGGCGAGACCGTCTGCGTCGGCCCGGACGAGGAGCCCCCGAGCGGCGAGGGCTGGTACCAGGACAGCGATGTGCTGGACACCTGGTTCTCCTCCGGCCTGTGGCCGTTCTCCACCCTCGGATGGCCGGAGAAGACCGAGAGCCTGGAGAAGTTCTATCCGAACTCCGTCCTGGTCACCGGCTACGACATCCTCTTCTTCTGGGTCGCCCGGATGATGATGTTCGGCCTGTACGCGATGGACGGCACCCCGCCGTTCCACCAGATCGTGCTGCACGGCATGGTCCGCGACCAGTTCGGCAAGAAGATGTCGAAGTCCTTCGGCAACGCGGTCAACCCGCTGGACTGGATGGACACCTACGGCTCCGACGCGCTGCGTTTCACCCTCGCGCGCGGCGCCAACCCCGGTGTCGACGTCCCCATCGGCGAGGACTGGGTCCAGGCGTCCCGCAACTTCGCCAACAAGGTCTGGAACGCCACCCGCTTCGCGCTGATGAACGGCGCCACGGTCGAGGGCGATCTGCCCGAGCCCGGGGAGTTGTCGGCGACCGACCGCTGGATCCTCTCCCGGCTGAACACGGTCGTGGCCGAGGTGGACGCGTACTACGACGACTACCAGTTCGCCAAGCTCTCCGACCTCCTCTACCACTTCGCGTGGGACGAGGTCTTCGACTGGTACGTCGAGCTGTCCAAGACCACCTTCGCCGCGGGCGGCGACGCGGCCCGCGCCTCCGCCCGCGTCCTGGGCGAGGTCCTGGACACCACGCTGCGGCTGCTCCACCCGGTGATGCCGTTCGTCACCGAGACGCTGTGGACGACGCTGACGGGCGGGGAGTCCGTGGTGATCGCCGACTGGCCCTCCGACTCCGGCTTCCGCGACGCGGACGCCGAGCAGGAGATCGCCACGCTCCAGCAGGTGATCACCGAGGTCCGCCGTTTCCGCGCCGACCAGGGCCTCCAGCCCGGCCAGCGCGTCCCGGCCCGTCTCACCCTGGAGGGCACCGATCTCGCCGTCCACGAGGCGGCCATCCGCTCCCTGCTGCGCCTGCAGCCGGCCGGCGAGGACTTCCGGGCCACCGCGTCCCTGCCGGTGGCGGGCGCGAAGGTGGAGCTGGACCTGTCCGGAGCGATCGACTTCGCGGCCGAGCGCAAGCGTCTGGCCAAGGATCTGGCGGCGGCCGAGAAGGAACTGGCGCAGACCACGGCCAAGCTCGGCAACGAGGGCTTCCTGGCCAAGGCCCCCGACCACGTGGTCGCCAAGATCCGCACCCGCAGGGAGCAGGCCGAGGCGGACATCGCCCGGATCTCCGCCCAGCTGGAGGCGCTGCCACAGGCCTAGGAGCCCCCGCGGGCGGGTAGGACGACAAGTACGACGAGAGAGCGGTGGCCGCCGCGCCCGGCCCGGGCGCGGCGGCCACCGCCGTCTCCGTACACTGAAACGGTGAGTGAGCAGCCCCCGCACGACCCGCACGAAGGCCCCGGCGACGCCTCCGGTCAGGAGGGGGAGCACGGCGATCCCCTGGAGCGGTTCGACGAGATCATCGACGCCGAGACCGACCGCGACCCCGATCTCGCCGTGATCGAGGCCGGCAGCCGCACCCTGCGCACCCAGGCCGGTCCGGCCGGAGGCGGCGAGCTGCCGACCCGGCCCGAGGACCCGGAGCTGGACCGGGCGCTGCGGGCGGTGGAGACCGAGCTGGTGGGGCGGTGGCCCGAGACGAGGCTGGAGCCGTCCCTGACGCGGATCGCCGCGCTGATGGACGTGCTCGGCGAGCCGCAGCGCTCCTACCCGTCCATCCACATCACCGGCACCAACGGCAAGACCACCACCGCCCGGATGATCGAGGCCCTGCTGGGCGCCTTCGACCTGCGCACCGGCCGCTACAGCAGCCCGCACGTCCAGGCCATGACCGAGCGGATCAGCCTGGACGGCGCGCCGATCTCCGCCGAGCGGTTCATCGAGACCTACGAGGACCTGCGGCCGTACGTGGAGATGGTGGACGCCGCCCAGGAGCACCGGCTGTCCTTCTTCGAGGTCATGACGGGCATGGCGTACGCGGCCTTCGCCGACGCGCCGGTGGACGTGGCGGTCGTCGAGGTCGGCATGGGCGGAAGCTGGGACGCCACCAACGTGATCGACGCGTCCGTCGCCGTCGTCACCCCGATCGCCCTGGACCACACCGACCGGCTGGGGGAGACGCCCGAGGAGATCGCGGCGGAGAAGTCCGGCATCGTCAAGCGGGACGCCACCGTCGTGCTCGCCCAGCAGCCGGTCGAGGCCGCCTCGGTCGTACTGCGCAGGGCCGTGGAGATGGACGCCACCGTCGCCCGCGAGGGCCTGGAGTTCGGCGTCGCCTCCCGCGAGGTCGCCGTCGGCGGGCAACTGCTGACGCTGCGCGGCCTGGGCGGGGAGTACCCGGAGGTCTTCCTGCCGCTGCACGGCGCCCACATGGCGCACAACGCCGCCGTGGCGCTGGCGGCCGTCGAGGCGTTCTTCGGCATCGGCTCCCGGCACGCCCGCACCCTGGACATCGACGCGGTGCGCACCGCCTTCGCCGCCGTGGCCTCCCCCGGGCGGCTGGAGGTGGTGCGCCGCAGTCCCACGGTGGTGCTGGACGCCGCGCACAACCCCGCGGGCGCCCAGGCGACGGCCGCCGCGGTCACCGAGGCGTTCGGCTTCAGCCGTCTGGTCGGCGTGGTCGCCCCCAGCGCCGAGAAGGACGTCAAGGGGCTGCTGGAGGCGTTCGAGCCGGTCTTCGCCGAGGTCGTGCTGACCCGCAACTCCACCCCCCGGGCCATGGACGTGGACGAACTCGCCGCACTGGCCGTGGAGGTCTTCGGCGAGGAGCGGATCCAGGTCGAGCCCCGGCTGGACGACGCGCTGGAGGCGGCCATCACCCTGGCCGAGGAGGAGGGCGAGTACGCCGGCGCGGGCGTACTGGTCACCGGCTCGGTCCTCACCGTCGGCGAGGCCCGGCTGCTGCTCGGAAAGGACAGGTGACACGGTGCGTACGCTCTGCGCGTCCACGCTCGTCGGCGAGTTCCTCGTCATCGGCTTCGCCTCCCTGGTGGCGGTGCGGCTGGGGGAGCTGCCCGCGGGAACGGTGTGGGCCGTCGGCGGCACGGCGATGGCGCTGTGCCTGCTGCTGTGCGGGATGCTCGGCCGGCCCGGCGCGCTCCAGCTCGGCTGGGTGCTGCAGGTCGGCCTGATCGCCTCCGGTTTCGCCGTCCCGGCGATGTTCTTCCTCGGCACGCTCTTCGCCGGGCTGTGGTGGGCGTCGATCCACTTCGGCCGGTTGGTCGACGAGGCGAAGGCGCGGAGGGCCGCGGGAGCCGGTGCCGCCTGACCGGCGCCGCCTGGCCGGCGCCGCGTGACGGGTGCCGACGGGGCGCGGGCGGGCTCCCTGTAGCCTCTGAGCACTTGTGAAAGCCCGTACCTCACGCGAAAGTCCCAAGGAGCAGCCGACCATGAGCCAGCGCACCCTCGTCCTCCTCA
This sequence comes from Streptomyces sp. SS8, assembly GCF_054072955.1. Classification (NCBI taxonomy): domain Bacteria; kingdom Bacillati; phylum Actinomycetota; class Actinomycetes; order Kitasatosporales; family Streptomycetaceae; genus Streptomyces; species Streptomyces sp. SS8. The sequence goes on along the minus strand of NZ_JBSVCZ010000001.1, from coordinate 152,090 downwards.
AGCCCGACGCGGTCAGGCGGGGCCTGATCGGCGAGATCGTCGGGCGCATCGAACGCAAGGCCGGCTGGACGATCAGCGCGATGGAGCTGCGCACGCTGGACCGCGCCACCCTGGAGCGGCACTACGCCGAGCACGTCGGCCGCCCGTTCTACGAGCCGCTGCTGGAGTTCATGGCCTCCGGCCCGTCCGTCGCCATGGTCGTGGAGGGCGAGAGGGTGATCGAGGGAGTGCGCGCCCTGGCCGGCCCGACCGACCCGATCGCCGCAGCGCCCGGCTCCATCCGGGGGGATTTCGGAACGATCGTGCGTGAGAACCTTGTCCACGCCTCGGACTCCGAGGAGTCCGCCGAACGGGAGCTGAAGATCTTCTTTCCCTCCCACTCCTGACGGCACGTCATAAGTGCGAACCTCTTGACCTGGGGCGATCGATGGAATTCGATCGCCCCATGTGAATTCGCCCTCCACCGGGGGGAACGAATCACCCGGACGCGACGTCACCACATACGGGGATGAACCGCGTTCCGCCGACAATGACGGAGGAGGAACCCTCTCACCGCGTTCGAAGGAGCGCGACTACGATGGAAACTTCTCCGGGCCCCGCAGCGCACGCTGTCGTCCTCCCCTCACATCGCTCCAGTCGGAAGGCCTGACGTATCCTCATGGCGAACAACATGTCGTTCATCGGCCGTGACATGGCTGTCGACCTCGGGACCGCCAACACGCTGGTGTACGTCAGGGGTCGCGGGATCGTCCTCAACGAGCCATCGGTCGTCGCCATCAACACCAACACCGGCGGAATCCTCGCGGTCGGCGCCGAGGCGAAGAAGATGATCGGCCGCACCCCGGGCAACATCGTGGCGGTCCGCCCCCTCAAGGACGGGGTGATCGCGGACTTCGAGATCACCGAGCGGATGCTCCGCTACTTCATCCTCAAGATCCACAAGCGACGCTACCTCGCGCGTCCCCGGGTGGTCGTGTGCGTCCCCTCCGGTATCACCGGTGTCGAGCGACGCGCGGTCATCGAGGCCTCCACGCAGGCCGGTGCCCGTCAGGTGCACATCATCGAGGAGCCGATGGCGGCCGCCATCGGCTCGGGGCTGCCGGTCCACGAGGCGACGGGCAACATGGTCGTCGACATCGGCGGCGGCACCACCGAGGTGGCCGTGATCTCCCTGGGCGGGATCGTCACCGCGCAGTCCATCCGGGTGGCGGGCGACGAGCTGGACAACGCGATCATCCAGCACATCAAGAAGGAGTACAGCCTTCTGCTGGGCGAGCGCACGGCCGAGAGCATCAAGATCACGATCGGCTCGGCGCACGACCTGGAGGAGGACGAGCACACCGAGATCCGCGGCCGCGACCTGGTCAGCGGGCTGCCCAAGACCGTGGTCATCTCCGCCTCCGAGGTCCGCAAGGCCATCGAGGAGCCCGTCAACTCCATCGTGGACGCGGTCAAGACCACCCTCGACAAGTGCCCGCCCGAGCTCTCCGGCGACATCATGGACCGCGGCATCGTCCTCACCGGCGGCGGCGCCCTGCTGCGCGGCCTGGACGAGCGGCTGCGGCGCGAGACGGGCATGCCCATCCACATCGCCGAGGACCCGCTGGACTCGGTGGCGCTGGGCTCGGGCAAGTGCGTCGAGGAGTTCGAGGCGCTCCAGCAGGTACTCGACGCCCAGCCGCGGCGGTGACGCCGGGCCGGGGCGGCCCCACCGCGCCGCCGGCCCCCCGCCGGCGGCCATGAGACGGCGGGCGCCCCGGGAAACCGGATCGGCACCACGGTCAGACAAGTCCAACAAGGGAAGGCACGGCCGTCGCACGTGAGGGATACACGAGAGAGCCGGCTGCTGCTCGTTCTGCTGGTCGCCATCGCGTTCGCACTGATCACGGTGGACATCCGCGGCGGTGAGCGGTCGCCGCTGGACGGGGCGCGGCAGGTGACCGCGTCCGTCCTGGGCCCGGTGGAGAGCGGCGTCGCCACCGCCGTCGACCCCGTCGGCAACGCCATCGCGGCCGTACGGGACTCCGGCGAGCGCCACGACCGGATCAGCGTACTGGAGCAGGAGAACGCCGAACTGAAGCAGAGGCTCGCCGCCTCCGACCGGGACAACGCCCGGGTCGGGCAGCTCGACGAACTGCTGAGGACCGCGGGCGCCGGGCAGTACGGCATCAAGGCCGCCCAGGTCGTCGGGATCGGCGCCGCCCAGGGCTTCTCCTGGACCGTCACCATCGACGTCGGCCGCGCCGACGGCATCAGGCGCGACATGACCGTGATAAACGGCGACGGACTCGTCGGCCGGGTCACCACCGTCGGACCGAGCACCTCCACCGTGCTCCTGGCCAACGACCCCGACTTCACCGTCGGCACCCGGATGGAGGGCACCGGCGAACTCGGCTTCGCGGGCGGCCGCGGCGACAGCGCGCTGACCGTCCAGCTCCTCAACAGCAAGGCCAGGGTGAAGAAGGGCGACCGCCTGGTCACCTTCGGCTCCAGCAACGACCGGCCGTTCGTGCCCGGCGTGCCGGTGGGCGAGGTCATCCGGGTCGACCCGCACAGCGGCGGCCTCACCCGGACGGTGCGGGTGCGGCCGTACGTCGGTTTCACCAAGCTCGACATCGTCGGAGTCGTCGTCAAGCCGCCGCGCACCGACCCGCGCGACGCGGTCCTCCCGCCCAAGCCGAAGGACCGGCCCGCCCCGACGGTCACGGTGACCGCCGACCCCTCGGCCGCCGCCGAGCCGTCCGCCGCCGGCCCCTCGGCGAGCACCGACCCCGCCGCGGACGCCGCTCCCTCCTCGGGCGCCGCCCCCAGCCCTTCCAGGAGCTGACCGATAACGATGCACCCCAACCGGATCCTGCTCTCGACCGCGCTCGTCGTCGTCGCCCTGGTGGTCCAGGTCAGCGTGCTGGCCCGGCTCCAGCTGCCCGGCGCCGTCCCAGACCTGCTGCTGCTGACCGTCCTCGGCCTGGCGCTGGTCTACGGCCACACCGGCGGAGCCCTGGTCGGCTTCGCGGCCGGTCTGCTGGCCGACCTCGCGCCGCCCGCCGACCACGCCGTGGGCCGCTACGCCCTGGTGCTGTGCGTCGTCGGCTACGCCGCCGGCCTGACCAAGCCGGAGAACGGCCAGCACCGCTCGGCCACCGTCCCGATGTTCGTCGTGGCCGGCGCCGCGCTCTTCTCCACACTGCTCTACGCCGGCGTCGGCGCGCTGGTCGGCGACACCGCGGCCCGCCACGTGGGTCTGGGCCTGCTGCTGACCACGGCCACCGTCTACGACCTGCTGCTGGCTCCCTTCACCGTCCCGGTGGTCATGGCCCTGGCCCGCCGCACCGCGCACGACCCGCTCGCCGACACGGCCGGCAGTGCCGGCGACGGCGCCCGCACCTACGGCGGACTGCTCGGCTCCGGAGGGATCGGCGGGCTGCGCGGCCGGTCCGGACGGGCGGGCGCCGTCCGGCGCGGCGGCCTGACGGCCCGGGTCCCCAGGAGCGGAACGGGACGGATCAAGGGCGTCAAGCGGCTGTGACGGCGGCAGCGACTGTGACGGCGGCTGTGATGTCGGCGGCGACTGTGATTGCGACGGAGACGCAGTGAGCAACATTCCCGAGACCGGGCGCACCCCCCGGGTCACCATCCGGCTGGTCGCCATCCAGATCCTGGTCTTCTCCCTGATGCTCACCCTCGGCGGGCGGTTGTGGTACCTCCAGATCCGCAACGGCGAGGAGTACGCCGAGAAGGCCGCGGGCAACCATGTGCAGCAGGTCGTCCAGCCCGCCGTGCGCGGCGCCATCCTCGACGCGCGCGGTGTGCCGCTGGCCGACAACGAGACCCGGCTGGTGGTCTCCGCCAGCCGCACCGAGCTGATGAAGATGGACGACGGCGGCAAGACCGTCCTCACCCGGCTCGCCGACGTCCTGGACATGACGTACAAGGAGGTCTCCGACAAGATCCGCCTGTGCGACGCCGAGACCCCGCAGCCCTGCTGGAACGGCTCGCCCTACCAGCCGATCCCGGTGACCGACGAGGCCACCACGCAGCAGGCCCTCCAGATCCGCGAACGCCAGGAGGACTTCCCCGGCATCACCGCCGAACCCGTCGCCGTCCGCCGCTACCCGGCCCCCTACGGCGCGCAGACCTCCCAGGTCCTCGGCTACCTCTCGCCCGTCACGGACGAGGAGATCGCCCAGACCAAGGACACCGACTCCCCGCTGCTCAGCTCCGACCAGATCGGCCGCTCCGGCCTGGAGCGCCAGTACGACGCGGCGCTGCGCGGCGACGCGGGCGTGACGCGCTACAAGGTGGACAACCTCGGCCGCGTCATCGGCGAGGCCGAGAACGACAAGGGCGAGCCCGGCTCCTCCCTCGTCACCAGCATCGACGCACGCGTCCAGGCCATCGCCGAGAAGGAACTGGTCAAGGCGATGAAGGAGGCGCGCAAGCAGCACGACCGCAACACCAACCGCAACTACGAGGCGGACGCGGGCGCGGTCGTGGTGATGGAGTCGAAGACGGGCCGGATCGTGGCGATGGCCTCCGCGCCGGACTACGACCCCAACGCCTGGGTGGGCGGCATCTCCGCCAAGGACTACGCCAGGCTGACCGGCAAGAAATCCAACTACCCGCTGCTCAACCGGGCCATCCAGGGGCAGGCCGCGCCCGGCTCGATCTTCAAGGTGATCCCGACCGCCGCGGCCGTCAAGGCCGGCTACGAGTTCGACGGCCGCTACAACTGCCCCTCCTCGTACAGCATCGGCGGCCAGGTCTTCAAGAACTTCGAGTCCCAGAACCACGGCATGATCGACCTCGGCCGCGCGCTGGAGGTCTCCTGCGACACCGTCTACTACGCCCTGGCCCACCAGGAGTGGAAGAAGGACGGCGGGGCCGACCCCAAGAAGAACCCCGACGACTGGTTCTACAAGATGGCCCACGAGTTCGGCCTCGGCAAGCGCACCGGGATCGACCTGCCCAACGAGGTCACCGGCCGCGTCCCCGACCGGAGGTGGAAGCAGGAGTACTGGGAGGCCAACAAGGACGCCTGGTGCAAGTACGGCAAGAAGGACGGGGACTACGTCGAGAAGATCGCGTACGAGAACTGCCTGGAGGGCAACAAGCTGCGCGCCGGTGACAGCGTCAACTACTCCATCGGGCAGGGCGACACACTGGTGACGCCCATTCAGATGGCCACCATCTACGCGGCCCTGAGCAACGGCGGCACCGTGTACGAGCCCACCGTCGGCAAGGCCGTCGTCAGCCCCGACGGCAAGACCGTCGAGGAGATCGAGCCGAAGAAGCGCGGCAGGCTGCCGATGGACGCCAAGACCCTGCGCCAGACCGACAAGGCGCTGGAGGGCGTGGCCACCCGCGGCACCGCGGCCTGGCGCTTCGCCGACACCGGCTGGCCGCAGAAGGAGATCCCCATGCACGCCAAGACCGGTACGGCAGAGGTCCACGGCAAGCAGACCACCTCGTGGTTCGCGACCTACACCGACGAGTACACGATCGTCATGACGATCTCCCAGGGCGGCACCGGCTCCGGCGCCTCCGGCCCCGCGGTGCGCGCGATCTACGACGCGCTGTACGGCGTCGGCGAGGGCGGGAAGATCAACGGGAAGAAGGCCCTGCTGCCCAAACCGCAGAGGAAGCTTCCCCGGATCAACCCGGACGGCACCATCGAGGCCCTGCGCCAGGAGGGCTTCAAGCCGTGAGCACCCACTCCTACACCGGGCGGCCCTGGCAGGAGCGCTCCGCATGGAGCAGGCTGACGGCCCGCGACTCCGTCCTGCGCCGCCTGGACTGGACCCTGCTGCTGGCCTGCGTGGCGCTGTCCGTCATCGGCTCCCTGCTGGTGTGGTCCGCCACCCGCAACCGCACCGAGCTGAACGAGGGCGACCCCCAGCACTTCCTGTGGCGCCATCTGATCAGCCTCGCCATCGGCGTCGCGCTGTCCGTGGGCACCGTCTGGCTCGGCCACCGCAGGCTGCGCGGCGCGGTCCCGGTGCTGTACGCGCTGTCGGTGCTGCTCACACTGCTCGTGCTCACCCCGCTCGGCGCGACGATCAACGGCCAGCGCGCCTGGCTGGACCTGGGCGCCGGCCTGTCGCTCCAGCCCGCCGAGTTCGCCAAGATCACCATCATCCTGGGCATGGCGATGCTGCTCGCGGCCCAGGTGGACGCCGGCGACCGGCTCCACCCCGACCACCGCACGGTGATGCAGGCCCTCCTGCTGGCCGCCGTGCCGATCGGGGTCGTCATGCTGATGCCCGACATGGGCTCGGTGATGGTGCTGGTCGTGATCGTGCTGGGCGTGCTGCTGGCCTCCGGCGCCTCCAACCGCTGGATCATCGGCCTGCTGGCCACGGGCGGCGTCGGCGCCGTCCTGGTCTGGCAGCTCGGCGTGCTCGACGAGTACCAGATCAACCGCTTCGCGGCCTTCGCCAACCCCGCGCTCGACCCGTCCGGCGCCGGCTACAACACCAACCAGGCCCGCATCGCCATCGGCTCGGGCGGCCTCTACGGCAAGGGACTGTTCGAGGGCAGCCAGACCACCGGGCGGTTCGTCCCCGAGCAGCAGACCGACTTCGTCTTCACCGTCGCGGGCGAGGAGCTGGGCTTCCTCGGCGCGGGCCTGATCATCCTCCTGGTGGGCGTGGTGCTGTGGCGCGCCTGCCGCATCGCGATGGAGACGACCGAGCTGTACGGCACGATCGTCGCCGCCGGGATCATCGCCTGGTTCGCCTTCCAGTCCTTCGAGAACATCGGGATGACCATGGGCATCATGCCCGTGGCCGGTCTGCCGCTGCCCTTCGTCAGCTACGGCGGCACCTCGATGTTCGCGGTCTGGATCGCCATCGGGCTGCTCCAGTCGATCCGGGTGCAGCGCCCCGTCTCCGCCTGAGCCCCGGGCCCCGACCGTGCCCGCGTAACGGCCGCCCCCGGTACGCGGGCACGGGGCCCGCCCCGGCAGGCGTTACGCTGGATGGTCACTCCCGTCCGCCGAACGCGCGGACCGTCACCCGAGAACCCAGCGAACCCCAGCATCCGAGGACACACCCATGCCTGTCGAGTCGGTCTTCCCGCGCCTGGAGGCCCTCCTCCCGCACGTCCAGAAGCCGATCCAGTACGTCGGCGGAGAACTGAACTCCACCGTCAAGGACTGGGACGCCTGCGATGTCCGCTGGGCCCTGATGTACCCCGACGCCTACGAGGTCGGCCTGCCCAACCAGGGCGTCATGATCCTCTACGAGGTCCTCAACGAGCGCGAGGGCGTGCTCGCCGAGCGCACCTACAGCGTCTGGCCGGACCTGGAGAAGCTCATGCGCGAGCACCGGGTCCCGCAGTTCACCGTGGACGCCCACCGCCCGGTCGGCGCCTTCGACCTGTTCGGCGTCTCCTTCTCCACCGAGCTGGGCTACACCAACCTGCTCACCGCCCTGGACCTGGCCGGCATCCCGCTTCGGGCGAAGGACCGGGGCGTGGACCACCCGGTGGTCGTCGCCGGCGGTCACGCCGCCTTCAACCCCGAGCCGATCGCCGACTACATCGACTGCGCGGTCATCGGCGACGGCGAGCAGGCCGTACTGGAGATCACCGGGATCACCCGGGCCTGGAAGGCCGAGGGCCGCCCCGGCGGCCGCGAGGAGCTGCTGCTGCGCCTGGCGAAGACCGGCGGCGTGTACGTCCCCGGCTTCTACGACGTGGAGTACCTGCCCGACGGCCGCATCGCCCGCGTCGTACCCAATCGCTCCGGAGTGCCGTGGCGGGTGTCCAAGCACACCGTGATGGACCTCGACGAGTGGCCCTACCCCAAGCAGCCCCTGGTGCCGCTGGCCGAGACCGTCCACGAGCGGATGAGCGTGGAGATCTTCCGCGGCTGCACCCGCGGCTGCCGCTTCTGCCAGGCCGGCATGATCACCCGCCCGGTGCGCGAACGCTCCATCACCGGCATCGGCGAGATGGTGGAGAAGGGCCTGAAGAACACCGGCTTCGAGGAGGTCGGCCTGCTGTCGCTGTCCTCGGCCGACCACAGCGAGATCGGCGACGTCGCCAAGGGCCTGGCCGACCGCTACGAGGACGACAAGATCGGCCTGTCGCTGCCCTCCACCCGGGTGGACGCCTTCAACATCGACCTGGCCAACGAGCTGACCCGCAACGGCCGCCGCTCGGGCCTGACCTTCGCCCCCGAGGGCGGCAGCGAGCGCATCCGCAAGGTCATCAACAAGATGGTCTCCGAGGACGACCTGATCCGCACCGTCGCCACCGCCTACGGCAACGGCTGGCGCCAGGTGAAGCTGTACTTCATGTGCGGCCTGCCCACCGAGACCGACGACGACGTCCTCCAGATCGCCGACATGGCCGCCAAGGTCATCTCCAAGGGCCGCGAGGTCTCCGGCTCCAACGACATCCGCTGCACCGTCTCCATCGGCGGCTTCGTGCCCAAGCCCCACACCCCCTTCCAGTGGGCGCCGCAGCTGTCGGCCGAGGAGACCGACGCCCGCCTGGAGAAGCTGCGCGAGAGGATCCGAGCCGACAAGCGCTACGGCCGCTCCATCGGCTTCCGCTACCACGACGGCAAGCCCGGCATCGTCGAGGGCCTGCTCTCGCGCGGCGACCGGCGCATCGGCGACGTCATCCGCGCCGTCTACGAGGCCGGCGGCCGCTTCGACGGCTGGCGCGAGCACTTCTCCTACGACCTGTGGATGGAGTGCGCCGAGCGCGCGCTGGCCCCCCACGGCGTGGACGTCGACTGGTACACCACGCGCGAGCGCACCTACGAGGAGGTCCTGCCCTGGGACCACCTCGACTCCGGCCTGGACAAGGACTGGCTGTGGGAGGACTGGCAGGACGCCCTCGACGAGACCGAGGTCGAGGACTGCCGCTGGACGCCCTGCTTCGACTGCGGCGTGTGCCCGGCGATGGACACCTCCATCCAGATCGGCCCGACGGGCAAGAAGCTGCTCCCGCTGACGGTCGTCAACAAATAGCCGCCCGCCGCACGCGCACCGCGCCCCGCCCCCGGCCAGGGGTATCCGCTGGCCGGGGGCGGGGCGCGCTGACACACTGGCCGCATGCCACTCGTCGTGGGGTGCGGTTCCCGCACGGACGAGAGGCTTTCCCGTTCTGGAAAGCCAGGGATCTTGACCCCGCTGCCCGAAGGTCGGAAGCATCACTCGGGACACCGGCTGTCGACGTGAGGGGGAGGCTGTGGGCGCACCGCTGCGGAAGTTGTCGGGAGACCCGAACTGCAAGAACGGCACGTGTCCGACGCTGTGGGGTACGGACGATGGCGGAAACTACGTGGTACAGGGGTACGTGATCACGGACCCTGAGCGGCTGGCGCAGCTCGATCTGCCCGAGGGAGAGACTGCCGTCACGATCCCGGCTGCGGTTCTTGAGGAGTATTTCGGTGCTCGAGGGTGATGAGTTCGGCCGTCTCTTCGAGACCTTCGAGCGCACGGCCTTCCGGTTGGAGACTCTCGCGGTCTACGACGTCGACGAGGAGCGCGAAGAGATCGAGAGGTTCCTCGCGGGCGAGGACATGGGGCCGGACTGGGACGACAATCCGTGGGTGCGCTCGATGACGGACAAGGGCAAGAGCGTGTCGCGCGTGCACGTCCTGCGTTCCCCGCTGACGGACTACCTCCGGTACGAACTGGCCGCGTACCCCGGAAACATCAAGGCGGGCGAATCCATCGGGATCATCGATCTTGCCGAGCGGGAAGTGACGGGCCTCCCCGATCACGACTTCTGGCTCTTCGACGACCGCGCCGTGTACCGGATGCACTACACGCCCGAAGGCAAGTTCATCGGTGGTGAGCCGCTGCCCGCTGATCGACTCATGGAGTACCGGGGTTACCGCGACGCGGCACTCGCCCACGCCGTGCCGTTCGCTTCCTACTGGGAGCGGCACCACTGACCACGGACTCGATCGGGAAAGCCCTGCGGGCGCTGCGGGACGCATCGGGACTGACCGGTGATTCTGTGGCCCGCAGGGCTTCCATGTCCGCAGGGAAACTCTCGAGAATCGAGAACGGCAGGGTTCTTCCCACCGTCCAGGACGTCGATCTGATCCTTTCGGCGCTCGACGTCTCGGGTGAGGTGAAGGAAAATTTCCTCGCGACTGCCAGAGTAGAGGCTACGGAGGCGACAGCATGGCGCCTGCTGCGCCGCATGGGGCCATGGAAACACCAGAACACCATCAAGGCCATTGAAAGCAGCACGTCTTTGCTCAGGCTGTTTCAGGGACAGCTCATTCCCGGACTCCTCCAGACGCCGGAATACGCCACAGCGGTGTTCTCCCTGCCACCCGCGTTGCCGGAGGAGACCAGGAACCGAACGGTGGCCGCCAGACTGGAGCGGCAGGCGACGCTGTACGAGGACGGCCGATCGTTCCACTTCGTCATCTGCGAACACGTTCTGCGATGGCTGGTCTGCGAGCCGGCTGTCATGGCTACCCAACTGGATCGGGTCGTGTCCCTCTCCCGGCTTCCCAACGTGAGCATCGGCGTCGTGCCGCTGACTGGCCGGATGCCCGACTTCCCCATGACGTGCTTCAGCATCCACGATGACCGGCTTGTGATCGTCGAGACGTTCCACTCGGAGATCACCACGCGTGAACCCAGAGACATCCAGACGTACATCGAGATCTTCGGCCGCTTCTCCGCTGTGGCGCTCCACGGGGACGACATGCGCTGTCTCGTCGAGGGCATCCGAGACGATTTCTTGCCTCAACGGGAAAGAGGGTAGGACTGCCCCGCCAGACCCCCGAGGATGGGTGACGCAACAGAGCGCAGGCGGGGGCAGTTGCGCGAGTGAAAAGGATGATGGCGAAATCCGAGCCCGCGTATCCGGTACTTCCCCTTTCCAGCCGGAACCCGCGCCGGGTGTGGCATGTGCGCGGCGCTGGTCCAGCAGTGTCGGGCAGCCGTGACAGGGGCGAAGCGCCGGTGGTGACGAACGCCGGAGTGGAGTTCCCGAACCACCCGCATCCCGAGCTTCCCGCCTGATTCCCGGCGGGAGTCCCGAGAAGAGAGGTAAGCCGATGGATAAGCAGAGCACCGTCTTGGCCACCCCCGCGGGGGGTGGACTGCTCATCGCGAAGCGGAAGATCGTGGCCGCGCGCACCCGCGCCGAGCAGGAGTCGGACATCAGCAGTGGCCGTTCCGACGGCAACGACTGACGGGAGCGCCCACGTTGCTTGACGCAGCCTCGTGGGCGGGGCGTCTGGGCGGGGACGCGTTCCTCGCCCGGACGTACCACCGCTCCTACGCGCACTTCCCCAGGATCGCTGACGGGGCGGGCCTGTTCTCCTGGGACGACCTGAACCGGATCATCGCCACGCAGCGGCTGGAGCCGCCCCGGCTGCGCCTGTCGGCGGATGGCGAGATGGTCCCGCTGCACCGCTACGCGATCCCGACCACGAACCGCCGCGCGGTCACCTGGTCCCGTATCCAGCCGTCCGACTTCCACGCGCAGCTCAGGGATGGGGCATCGCTGGTCCTCGATGCGGTAGAGAAGATCCACCCCGCTGTGGGGGCGGCTGCCGAGGGGCTGGAACGCTTCCTCGGGACTTCTGTGCAGGTCAACGTGTACGCCTCGTGGACCGAGCGGGAGGGCTTCGGTCGGCACTGGGACGACCATGATGTCGTCGTGGTCCAGTTGCACGGCTCGAAGCGGTGGCGTTTGTGGGGGGCGACCCGTGAGGCGCCCACTTTCCGGGATGTAGAGCCGCCAAAGGAGCCGGAGGGCGAGCCGGTGGCGGACCTCGTCCTGTCCCCGGGGGACGTGCTCTATCTGCCACGCGGCTGGTGGCACGCGGTCACCGCCGACCAGGGGACGGAATCCCTTCACCTCACGTTCGGTATGGTCCCGCACACGGGTGCCGACCTGATGCTGTGGGTCGTCGATCAGCTCCGGGCGTCCCTCGCGCTGCGCAGGGACATTCCGCGCTTCGGCTCGCCGACGGAACGGTCGGACTTCATTGACGCGGTACGCCGCGAGGTGGCCGACATGATGGCGGACCCGCAGCTCGTGGAACGGTGGGCGGAGTCGATCGACACGACCGACCGGGGCCACGCGATCCCGTCCCTGCCGTATGTGGGCGGGCTCCCCGCACTACGGGAGATCACGGTGAAGCTCACCGCTCCGAGAGGCCGCCTGACGGCGAACCCGGCACAGGGCACGGTCACCTTCTCGGCAGCCGGTACCGCTTGGGAATTCGCCGAACCCGCCGCGCCCGCGCTGGGCGCGCTGCTGACCAACCAGCCGACCACGCTCGGCGAACTCGCCGACTCCGCGGGACTGGAGGCCAAGGACGTAGCCGAACTGCTCTCCGTCCTCATTGACGGCCATGCCGTCGCAGTCGTGGGTACGGCGCTGTGACCGCCGTACTCTCCCTGGGGACATACCGCGTGCGTGCCGTCAGCCAGGCGGCACGCACCGCCCTGGCTGCCGGTAGCCCATGGGTGGACACGGCACCCAACTACGCCTATGGCCGGGCGCATGAGGAACTGCGCCTGGTTCTCGGGGAGTACCCGACCGTGCGGGTAGCCACGAAGACGGGGTTCTTCACGGCGGAGCAAGGCCGCACCGCCCTGACCGAGGGCGTGCTCACCCGAGAAGAGGCGGCCAGTAGGCACAGCCTTGAACGGCACTTCGTCCGCTGGCAGACGGAGCGATCCTTGGCCGCGCTCGGGCGCGTGGACCTTGTGTTCGTGCACAACCCCGAGCACCACGGGCACGGCCTTGACCGTGCCGTTCTGCACGGGCGTGTACGGGAAGCCTTCACGGCGCTGGAAGAGTTCGCCCATGCGGGCAGGATCGGCGGGTACGGCGTCGCCACCTGGTCGGGCCTGACCTCCGGAGCGCTCAGCGTGCCCGAGTTGCTCACGCTCGCCCAGCAGGCGGCCGGTTCCGCCGAGCACCACTTCACGGGCTTGCAGATACCCGTCAGCCTGATCATGGATGCCCCGATCACACAGGCCCTGAACGGTGGCGGACCACTGGTACAGGCGAAGGACGCGGGGCTGATCACCTTCGGCTCCGCTCCCCTGCACGGAGGCGAACTCCTCGACGCCGTGACACCCGAACTGGTGAACCTCATCCGCCCCGGCCTGTCGGCCGCAGCCGCTGCCCTGCTGGCCGCTGGCTCGTGCCCTGGTCTCGATGTCGTCCTCACCTCCGCGAGCACCTGCGAGCACTGGGACGATGTGGCCAAGGCTCTGGCCGCGCCGCTGACGGCCCGGGAACTCAGGAAGGTGACGGATGAACTCGCCGGTGAATGAGGAGGTGCGGGCCCTGATGGAGGCCGCCCATGACCGGGCGGCCAAGGAACTCGGCCTCACCTGCACGGGGCCGCCGTCGTGGGGCTTCCTCGGTGTCACCCTCGGACGCCGAGCGGGAGACCGGTGGCTGAGGGTGAGCCGGACGGCGAAGAGGAACGCGGGCAGGAAGCGAGGGGAGGGCATCGTCGGCGCCTCTGAACTGGTGCCTGACGGCGTCCCCCGCCCCCGCCTGTACGAGGTGCACGACTGGACTGACAGGGAATGGGCCTTCGAGGCGGAAGTCCTGGACTACCTCACGCAACCCGTGGTGTCCCCGGATCGAGCCGACATCGACCATGATCCCGGGCTGCCCGACGAGTGGTGGGCGGACCTTCGCCAAGCCCTTGCCCTGCTCACTGAAGCGGAGGGTGTGAGGATGACCGTTCGGGACGTGTGGATCGAACGAGCCTTCCCGCAGTTCCTCGGAGTCCCGGCCCCCGCCGAGGTGAAGCGGGTGACCGGTCACGGTGATCTGCACTGGGGCAACCTCACCGCCGCACCTCTCACCTTGCTGGACTGGGAGCGGTGGGGTCTGGTGCCGTTCGGCTACGACGCGGGGCTCCTCCACGCCAACAGCCTGCTCGTTCCTGGCGTGGCCGCCCGCATCCGCGAGGAGTTCGCGCCGGTCCTCGACACTCCCGCCGGCCGGATCGGGGAGCTCACGGCCCTGGCGGAGATGCTGCAAGCCGTAGCCCGTGGCTGGTACCCCGATCTCGCCCCCCGGCTTGCCGCCCGCGCGGAAGCTCTCACCGGAGTGCGCCCACCCGTCCCGGTGCACTCCGAAGTCGCCGGCTGAAGGGCTCACCCTGTTGCCGAGGCCCCGGCGCATCTCCTCGCGCCGGGGCCCTGGTTTTCGGCTTCTGTGTCCATATGCGTTTGTTTGGGCGTTCTCTGTCAGGGGAGCGGGAGATCAGGTGGAGTCTCTCGCGGCGAAGTGCTGCCAGACCATACGGCAGGGAGCCCTGATTCGCAGCGCCCCGCTCAGCCTCTGGTGCATCCTGGACGAAGCCGCGCTACGCCGTGTCGTGGGCGGGCTGGAGGTCATGAAGAGCCAGCTCGAACGGCTACTGGAGGTGGCAGAAGAGCACGGTCACGTAGTCGTCCAGGTGCTCCCCTTCGAAGCGGGTGCTCATGCCGGCATCGACGGTTCTTTCCAGCTCCTCCACTTCCCGGCCGGATCACCGGTTGCCATCGTCGAGACGAAGACAACCTCTCTGCACCTGGGGGAGGATGGAGACGTGGACCGTTACCAGTCCGCTCTCGGCCCCCTCCGTACGCAGGCCCTCGATGCGCAAGCGACCCGTCGCTTCATCCAAGAACTGATCAAGGACTGCCGTATATGAAGAAGAGCGTCGATCTGACCAACGCCGTCTGGGCCAAGAGTGAACTGTCCAACGGAGGCAACAACTGCCTGGAGGTCGCGTTCGTTGACGGAGTCGTGGCGCTGCGCGACTCCAAGGACGTCGGCGACCCGGACGCGCAGGTCCTGATCATCTCCCGTAAGGACTACGAGCTGTTCACCGAGAGTGTTCGAGCGGGGCAGAAGAGCTTGCTGCCCTGAACCCGCTCCCGAGCGCGTAGCCCGGCCTCGCTCCCTGGGCGTGGGGCCGGGCTACTGTATCGGCCTGAATGCGCCCAGGGTTCACAGACGGCTACTGAGCCAGACCGGCTCGACCGTCGAGGAGCCGCTGCTTCTGAGGGCCGTCAACGCTGCAATCGGTGGTAACAGATGCTCGTAGGTGAACGCCCGTCGACGGCGAGAGCCCCGCTCACGTGCTACGGGGACATTTGACTCGTACAGCTCGCACCCAAGGCACGGGTAGAAGCCCCTGAGAGCATGGAGACTGGGACAACCGACCAGGAAGACATGGCGCATGAGTGCGGAGATCACCACGCCCGGGCCCGGCGCGAACGTCAAGGTTCTGCGTCTGCGGCGGGGTTGGCTGCAGGACCAGCTCGCCGCCAGGGCCGGTATGTCGAAGTCAATGCTCGGGAAGATCGAGCGAGGCGACCGGCCGCTCACCCAGAGCATGGGGGCGGCGCTCGCGAACGCCTTCGGGATCACGCTGGACGAGCTGCTGGGGCAGGCTCCGGTACGGACCGGCGACGAGGACCGGCTGAAAGAGCTGCGGACCGTCATGCGGCGCTTCGATCTCCCGACCGGTGAGCCGGTTCAGGATGACCGGATCGAGCGGGATCTCGCCGAGCTGTTCCGTCTGCGCGGTGACGACGACCTCTCCGCCGTGACCCGGGCCCTGCCCGGCCTGTTGCGGCGGGTGCAGGACCATGCCCACGGCACAGGACTGCCCGAGGACTGGGCAAAGGTCGCCGACGTGTACAGCGCGGTCTACTGGCTGGCGGCCCGGCACCGCTGGATGACACTCGCGGAGCTGGCGGTCACCAGGCAGGGGCAGGCGGCGGAGCGGGCGAACGCCCTGACCCGTGCCGTGGCGGCTCGTGACGAGGCCGGAACCTTCCTCAACGGCGGCGACTTCGCCGGAGGGCTGGCCCTGGTGGACCATGCGGTCGTGCTCGCCGAATCCACCATGCGGGGCAGGCCGCGCCACCTCGCACTGGGGCTGCTGCACCTCAGGGGGATGACCCTGGCGGGCCGGCTGCGGGACGACCGGACCGCCGAACGGCACATCAAGGCCGCACGGGAGGCCGCGGAGGCCGTCGGCACCGATGTCAACGTGCAGGGCGTGCACTTCGGCCCGGAGAACACGGTCACCCATGTGGTGGCGACCCGGGTGGACCTGAAGAGGAACACCGAGGCGCTGGAGGACGGAGAGAGGTATCTCCGCAGCGGGTACTCGCTGCCCGCGACCCGCATCGGCCCGCTCCACATGAACATCGCCAGGGCGAAACTGGCCCTGAAGGACCGGGACGGGGCGGTGGACTCCCTCATGGCGGCCTGGAGCGCCGCGCCGCAGATGGCGAAGGTGCACCCCACCAGTCAGGAATTGAGCAGGGTGCTCGTCTCCCTGCACCGGCGGAGCAACCCGAGGATCAACACTCTGGCGAAGAGGGCGGGCATCCACCTCTGACAGCGCATGACGGGCGGCATCGGAGGGAAGGCCCGGTCAGGGGCACCCGCTGGCCGGGGGCGGGGCGCGCTGACACACTGGCCGCATGCCCGAGCTGATCCTCCCCGACCCGCGCGTCCACGCCTCCTTCCTGGAGGCGATGAAGGAGTTCGAGGCCGAGGGCCGCGGCGGGCCGCAGGACAACTCGATGCTCGGCCGCGACATCCTCCGCTACGGCGGGCGCTGGCACGACCCGGAGGTCTTCGCCGAGTACACCGCCGCCGTCCGCGCCGACGCGGAGGAGGGCAGCCCGCGCCCCGAGGGCCACGTCCCGTGCACCACGCTGTGGTGGGTCGACGGTGACACCTACCTCGGCCGTATCGCCGTCCGCCACCGGCTCAACGGCTTCCTGCTCGACTACGGCGGCCACATCGGCTACGACGTCCGCGCCTGTGCCCGCCGCCGCGGCCACGCCACCGCGATGCTGCGCGCCGCCCTGCCCGTCGTCCACTCCCTCGGCATCGACCCGGTGCTGGTCACCTGCGACGACACCAACACCGCCTCCCGCCGCGTCATCGAGAAGTGCGGGGGTGTCTTCGAGGACCGGCGGGGGAAGAAACTGCGGTACTGGATCGCCACGGGACCAGCCGCGCCGCAGGTGCGCGAGGCCGGTCCGGGAGAGGGCGGGGCCGCCGGCGAGTAGGCTGGTGGGTAGGTACGGGCCTACCGGCCCCGCACCGGCGGGGACGGCCCGGCCGCCAGTGTTCGACCGAGGGGCGCTCGTCGCGCCACCCCGCAGCAAGGAGAAGGATCCTGGGCAAGCGACAGCCCGAAGGCCCGCCGCCCGCACCCGCGGTGCAGCGCATCCGCCTGCGTTACACCAAGCGCGGCCGCCTCCGGTTCACCAGCCACCGCGACTTCCAGCGCGCTTTCGAGCGGGCGCTGCGCCGGGCCGAGGTGCCCATGGCGTACTCCGCGGGCTTCACCCCGCACCCGAAGGTCTCGTACGCGAACGCGGCGCCGACCGGCACGGGCAGCGAGGCCGAGTACCTGGAGATCGCCCTCACCGAGCGGCGCGACCCGGAGGTGCTGCGGCGGCTGCTCGACGAGTCGCTGCCCGACGGACTCGACGTCGTCGACGCGGTGGAGGCGCACACCAGCGGCTTCGCCGACCGTCTGACGGCCTCCCGCTGGGAGCTGCGGCTCGACGGGGTGGAGCCGGAGGAGGCCCGCAAGGCGGTGGAGGTCTTCCTCGCGGCGGACTCGGTCGAGGTCCGCAGGCAGACCAAGAAGGGCGTGCGCACCTTCGACACACGTGCCGCCGTGGCCTCGCTGGAGGCCGACCCGGCCGGGTCCGATAGGCCCGGCGAGGGTCCCTGTGCGATACTGCGCCTGGTGGTACGGCACCTGACACCTGCCGTACGACCCGACGACGTCCTGTCCGGCCTCCGAGCTACGGCCGACCTGGCGCCGCCGGTCCCCGCAGCGGTGACCAGGCTGGCGCAGGGGCCGCTCGATGAGGAGACCGGCACGGTGACCGATCCGCTTGCGCCCGACCGCGACGCAACCCCCGCCGCGACGGTGCCGGACGGCACCGCGTAAGGCCGACGCCGCCGCGCCGCCGATGTGCGAGGCACCAGGGAGCCACCCGGGTCCGGCCGTCAGGCAGGCGCATCCACCAGCAGACTTTCGCCGTGTCCGGGCCCGACGGCACGGAACCGGCGAGCGAGACGACAGCTCCCGTGCGGCGCCCGCGCCCCGGACAGCGGCCCGCGCACATCACGCGGAGCCCGGCCGGATCGAGGCACGGCGCCCGGGAGCGTGAACGGGAGAACCGCCCGCATGCGCGAGCCCATGGAATCCGCGGAGTCCACATCCGCGGAGAACACCGACACCACGCCCGCAGTGCCCGCCGTGACCGGAACGGAGGCGGAGTCCGGGCAGAGCGGCCCCGGCGACACGCTGCCGCCGCGCCGGCGCCGCCGCGCCGTGTCCCGCCCGGCGGGACCGCCCGCTGCGGCCTCGGCCGGGCCGGAGGTCGTCACCACGGCGACCACCGCCGTACCGGCCGGGGACGCGCCGGCGCAGGCCGGCGAGCCCGAGCCCGCCGCCGAACCCGCCGCCGAGGCGCAGGCCGCGCCCGCGCGGCCCAGGCGCCGCGCCGTCCGCCGCGCCTCCGCCCCGGCGGGTCCGCCGCAGGCGGCCGAGACGGTGGTGCCCGCCGAGCCGGCGGACGCGGGGCCGGAGCCCGCCGCCGTTGCCCCCGAGCCGACCGTTGCCCCCGAGCCCGCCGCGGCCGATGAGCAGCCGGCCCCGGCGCGTACGCGCCGCCGCGCCACCCGCCGCGCCTCCGCCCCCGCGGGTCCGCCGCAGGCGGCCGCGCAGGGCGCTGAGCGGGAGGAGCCCGCCGCGGAGGCCGCGGAACCGGCCGAGCCCGTCGCGTCGGCCGCCGAGGAGCAGCAGGCGCCCGCCCGCGCCCGGCGGCGTACCCGCAGGACCGCGGAGAAGGCCGACCGGCAGGAGACCGTCCAGCAGGAGGCCGGGCAGGAGAAGCCCGCCGCCGAAGAGCCGGCCCGGGTGCCGGCCGAGGGCTCTGCCGGGTCCCCGGCAGAGGCGGAGAAGCCCGCGCGGAGCCGGAAGTCCGCGAAGGTGCGGGCGGCCGAGGCCGCCGAGGCGGAGAAGCCCGCGCAGGCCGCCGGGACCGAGCCCGCCGCCGAGCCCGCTCCTTCCCGGCGCTCCCGCAGGAAGCCCCCGATGGCGCCGGTGGCGGTGTTCCAGGCGCCCGTGTTCGCCGAGCCGGTCTTCCAGACCCCGGAGACCGTGGCGGCGGCCGCCGCCGAGTCCGGCGAGGAGGAGGAGCCGGAGACCTTCGAGGAGCACGGGACCGAGGCCGGCGACACCGCGGAGGCCGAGCGCGAGGACCGCTCCGCGGCCCGCCGCCGTCGTCGCCGCCGCAGGAGCGGCGAGCCCGCCGAGCAGGAGGAGCGGGACGAGCAGCCCGCCGCCGGGGCCGGGGAGACCCCGGAGGCCGGGGCCGGGTCCGCGGACGCCGAGGAGGACGGCGGGGAGGACGAGGAACCCTACGGCCGGGGCGAGGCCGGCGAGGGCGAGGAGCGTCCCTCGCGCCGCCGCCGCCGTGGCGGACGCCGCCGCCGTCGCGGCTCCGACGCCGAGACCTCCGAGGACGCCGGTGAGGGCGAGGAGGGCGACGAGACCCGCGAGAGCGCCGGGGAGAGCGGGGCAGTGGCCGACGGGGACGGCCGGGAGGACGAGGAGCGGGGCGAGGACGCCGAGGAGTACCAGGGCGGCTCCAGCAGCACCTCTCGTCGCCGTCGCCGTCGTCGCCGCCGCAGCGGCGAGGCCGAGCCCCAGGCCGCCGAGGCGGCCCCGGACGACCCGGAGCGCACGGTCGTCAAGGTGCGCGAGCCGCGGAAGAAGAAGGACGAGCCCTCCGAGAGCTCCGACGGCGTGCAGTCCATCAAGGGCTCCACCCGGCTGGAGGCCAAGAAGCAGCGCCGCCGCGAGGGCCGCGAGCAGGGCCGCCGCCGTGTCCCGATCATCACCGAGGCCGAGTTCCTGGCCCGCCGCGAGGCCGTCGAGCGCGTCATGGTCGTCCGCCAGAGCGGCGAGCGCACCCAGATCGGGGTGCTGGAGGACGGCGTTCTCGTCGAGCACTTCGTCAACAAGGAGCAGGCCACCAGCTACGTCGGCAACGTCTACCTGGGCAAGGTCCAGAACGTCCTGCCGTCGATGGAGGCCGCCTTCGTCGACATCGGCAAGGGGCGCAACGCCGTCCTGTACGCCGGTGAGGTGAACTTCGAGGCGCTGGGCCTGTCCGGCGGTCCGCGCCGGATCGAGACCGCGCTCAAGTCCGGCCAGTCCGTCCTGGTCCAGGTGACCAAGGACCCGATCGGCCACAAGGGCGCCCGGCTGACCAGCCAGGTCTCCCTCCCCGGCCGCTACCTGGTCTACGTGCCCGAGGGCTCGATGACCGGCATCAGCCGCAAGCTGCCGGACACCGAGCGGGCCCGCCTCAAGCAGATCCTCAAGCGGATCGTCCCCGAGGACGCGGGCGTCATCGTCCGCACCGCCGCCGAGGGCGCCAGCGAGGACGAGCTGCGCCGCGACGTCGAGCGGCTCCAGGCGCAGTGGGAGGAGATCCAGAAGAAGGCCCGCAAGGGCGGCGCGCCGACGCTGCTCTACGGCGAGCCGGACATGACCGTGCGGGTCGTCCGCGACATCTTCAACGAGGACTTCTCCAAGGTCGTCATCAGCGGCGACCAGGCGTGGGAGACGATCCACGGATACGTCTCGCACGTCGCGCCGGACCTCGCCGACCGGCTCCAGCGCTGGACCTCCGAGGTGGACGTCTTCGCCACCTACCGGATCGACGAGCAGCTGATGAAGGCGCTGGACCGCAAGGTCTGGCTGCCCAGCGGCGGATCGCTGGTCATCGACCGCACCGAGGCGATGGTCGTGATCGACGTCAACACCGGCAAGTTCACCGGTCAGGGCGGCAACCTGGAGGAGACGGTCACCAGGAACAACCTGGAGGCGGCCGAGGAGATCGTGCGCCAGCTCAGGCTGCGCGACCTCGGCGGCATCATCGTGATCGACTTCATCGACATGGTGCTGGAGTCCAACCGCGATCTGGTGATGCGGCGTCTGCTGGAGTGCCTGGGCCGCGACCGCACCAAGCACCAGGTGGCCGAGGTCACCTCGCTGGGGCTGGTCCAGATGACGCGCAAGCGGGTCGGCCAGGGGCTGCTGGAGTCCTTCTCCGAGACCTGTGTGCACTGCAACGGCCGGGGCCTGATCGTCCACATGGACCAGGTGCAGACCCAGGGCGGCGGCGGTGGCGGCAAGCGCGGCAGGAAGAAGGGCAAGGCCGCGGCCCAGCAGCCCGAGGCACTCGTCGAGGTCCCCGCCGCCGAGGAGCCGGCCGAGGCCCCCGCGCCCTCCGTGGAGGAGCCCGCGGCCGAGACGCCCGCCGAGGTGGCGGCGGAGGCCGCCGCGCCGACCGCGCTGCCGGAGCCGGAGTTCGTCCCGGACGAGGAGCTGTACAGCAGCGCCGCCGAGGCCGAGGAGGCCGCCCGGCGCGGCCGCAGGCGGCGGCGCACCGGCGGGCGCAAGGTGTCGGCTCCGGCGGGTCCGCCGAAGGCGGCTGCCGAGGTGGAGGCCGCGGTGACGGTGGTTCCGGCGGCCGATGAGGCGCCGCAGGCGCCTGCGGAGGAGCCGGCCGAGGCGGTGGCGGAGCCCGTGGAGGCCCTGTCCGAGGCCGCCGTGTCCGAGACCGCCGCGCCCGAGCCGGCCGCCGAGGCGGCGCCGCGTACCCGGCGCCGTGGTGCGCGCAAGGTGTCGGCTCCGGCGGGTCCGCCGAAGGCGGCCGCCGAGGTGGAGGCCGCGGTGACGGTGGTTCCGGCGGCCGACGAGGCGCCGCAGGCACCCGTGGAGGAGCCGGCCGAGATGGCGGCGGAGCCCGCCCCCGAGCCCGCCGCGCCGGCCCGTCCCCGCCGTCGTGTGGTGCGCCGTGCGGCGGCCCCGGCCGGATCTCCGGAGACGGCCGAGATCACCGAGCCCGCGATCCCCTCCGCCGGGCCCGCGGCCGAACCGGAGCCGGTCGCCGAGGCGCCGGCCGAGGTCTCCGGGGAGGCCCCCTCCCAGTCGGACGGGGAGGCTTCCGCCGAGGAGGCCGCTCCGGCGAAGAAGACGGCCCGCAAGACGGCCAAGAAGGCGGCCGCCAAGAAGACCGCGTCCACGGCGAAGAAGACCACCGCCAAGACGGCGGCCTCCAAGACCGCCGCCAAGAAGACGACGGCCAAGAAGGCGGCCGCCAAGAAGACCTCGGCGTCGGCGGCCAAGAAGACGACGGCGAAGAAGGCCGCGACCAAGACGGCGGCCTCCAAGACCGCCGCGAAGAAGACGGCCGCCCGCAGGACGGCGGCGGCCGAGCAGCAGAACCCGCCGTCCGTCTCGGCCCCGGCCGAGGACTGACGGAGGAAGGACCGGCCCCGGACGCCCATCGGCGTCCGGGGCCGGTTTGACCCCCCGCGACAAAGCCCCGTAACCTTGACTGTCGCGGCGTGTCGATGGACACGCCAGGCTCCTGAGCAAATCCCTCCACGCACTCCGCGAGGTGTCGCGTGAGCGCGAGGAGAGGCCGCTCAATCCACTCGGATCCGCACGGGCCCAGCCCGTGGCGAGCGGCTGGCATCAGGGGCCCCACCCACGAGCGAGAGAGAGTTCCGCGTGTACGCGATCGTGCGCACCGGCGGCCGCCAGCAGAAGGTGTCCGTCGGCGACGTCATTGAGGTTGACCGTATCTCCACCAGCAAGGTCGGCGACAGCGTCGAGCTCTCGACCCTGCTCATCGTCGATGGCGACGCGGTCACCAGCGACCCGTGGGTCCTGGCCGGCGTGAAGGTCCACGCCGAGGTCGTGGACCACCACAAGGGCGCCAAGATCGACATCATGAAGTACAAGAACAAGACCGGCTACCGCAAGCGGATCGGTCACCGTCAGCTGCACACCGCGCTGAAGATCACCGGCATCGACGCCCCGGCGACGAAGTAAGGGACTGAGGAGAGATGGCACACAAGAAGGGCGCATCGTCCACTCGGAACGGTCGTGACTCCAACGCCCAGCGGCTCGGCGTGAAGCGCTTCGGCGGTCAGGTCGTCAACGCGGGCGAGATCCTGGTCCGCCAGCGCGGCACCCACTTCCACCCGGGCTCCGGCGTGGGCCGCGGCGGCGACGACACCCTGTTCGCGCTGGCCGCCGGCGCGGTGCAGTTCGGCACCGCTCGTGGCCGCAAGGTCGTGAACATCGTCCCGGTCGCCGAGTAACCACCGGCACCGGTACGACCCGCAGCACCCTCCGAGGGCGGACCGCCTCCCGTCCGTACGTGCCCCGCGCGTACGGACGGGGAAGCGGTTCCGCCCTCGGCGCGTTGTACGAAGGCGGCCCGTGCCGCCGCACCGGCGCGCGGCGCCGCCCCCGATCGGCGGATCCGCACCCCCCCGCACACCCCTAGAACACCAGCCTGGAGGCACCCGTCATGACCACCTTCGTGGACCGCGTCGAGTTGCACGTCGCCGCGGGTAACGGAGGCCACGGCTGTGCCTCCGTCCACCGTGAGAAGTTCAAGCCGCTGGGCGGCCCGGACGGCGGCAACGGCGGCCGGGGCGGGGACGTGATCCTCGTCGTCGACCAGTCCGTGACCACGCTGCTGGAGTACCACCACACCCCGCACCGCCGGGCGACCAACGGCAAGCCCGGCGAGGGCGGCAACCGCTCGGGCGCGGAGGGCAGTGACCTGGTGCTGCCTGTCCCGGACGGCACGGTCGTCCTGGACCGGCAGGGCAACGTGCTGGCCGACCTCGTCGGCCAGGGCACCACCTTCGTCGCCGGACGCGGCGGACGCGGCGGCCTGGGCAACGCCGCGCTGGCCTCGGCCCGCCGCAAGGCGCCGGGCTTCGCGCTGCTGGGCGAGCCGGGGGAGACCCGCGACATCGTCCTGGAGCTGAAGACGGTGGCGGACGTGGCCCTGGTCGGTTACCCGTCGGCGGGCAAGTCGTCCCTGATCTCCGTCCTCTCCGCGGCCAAGCCGAAGATCGCCGACTACCCCTTCACCACCCTGGTGCCCAACCTGGGCGTGGTGACGGCCGGCGCCACCGTCTACACCATCGCCGACGTACCCGGCCTGATCCCCGGCGCCAGCCAGGGCAAGGGACTGGGACTGGAGTTCCTGCGCCACGTCGAGCGCTGCGAGGTCCTGGTCCACGTGCTGGACTGCGCGACGCTGGAGTCCGAGCGCGACCCGGTGACCGACCTCGACGCCATCGAGGCCGAGCTGGCCCAGTACGGCGGCCTGGACGGCAGGCCGCGCGTGGTGGTGCTCAACAAGGTGGACATCCCCGACGGCCAGGACCTGGCCGACATCATCCGCCCCGACCTGGAGGCGCGCGGCTACCCGGTCTTCGAGGTCTCGGCCGTCAGCCGCAAGGGGCTCAAGGAGCTGTCCTTCGCACTGGCGGGGATCGTGGAGGAGGCGCGTGCGGCCAGGCCGAAGGAGGAGGCGACCCGCATCGTCATCCGCCCCCAGGCCGTGGACGACGCCGGCTTCACCGTCACCCAGGAGGGCGACGGCTTCTTCCGGGTGCGCGGCGAGAAGCCGGAGCGCTGGGTGCGCCAGACCGACTTCAGCAACGACGAGGCCGTCGGCTACCTCGCCGACCGGCTCAACCGCCTCGGCGTCGAGGACGAGCTGATGAAGGCGGGCGCCCGCGAGGGCGACGGCGTGGCCATCGGTCCGGAGGAGAACGCGGTCGTCTTCGACTGGGAGCCCTCGGTGGCCGCGGGCGCGGAGATGCTCGGCCGCCGCGGTGAGGACCACCGCATGGACACCATCCGCCCGGCCGCCCAGCGCCGCCGCGACCGGGAGGCGGAGCGCGACGAGGCGCTGCGCGCGTACGAGGGCTTCGACCCCTTCGAGGAGCAGTAGCCGCGACGCGGCACGGACGCCGGAAGCGGCGGTGGCCCGCACTCCCCCGGGACGGGAGAGTGCGGGCCACCGCCGCTTCGCGGCTCGCCGGCCGGGTGTCTCAGGTGGTGAGGGAGTTCTCCGAGTCGCTGGGGTCGCTCTCCTGACCGGCCTCCGCCGCTTCCGCCGCTTCCGCCGCCTCGGCGGCCACGCGCGGCGCCGGGGCGTCGTCGGTGCGCAGGGCCATCAGCTCGCGGCGCCTGTCCGCCTTGGCGCACAGCGCCGCGACCGCCTGGTCGAAGCGGACGATCGACGGCGGGTCGGCCGGCCCCAGCAGGTGCGTCTTCAGCTCCGTACGGGCCCGCGCCATGGTGTCCCGGGACGGGTCCCGGACGGAGTCCAGCAGGGCGGGCACGCCGGCGGCGTCGGGCGTGAGGATCGTGGCCGCCCGCACGGTCGGCAGGCCGGCCCTGAACTCCTCCTCCGCCAGACCGCTGGTGTTGGCGACCGCGTACGGCTTCTCACTGGCCAGCCAGTCCGAGACCACGCTGGAGACATCGCTGATCAGCAGGTCGGACCGGTTGAAGCAGGCGTACAGGGCGGGGCGCGGCCCGGTGACGATCAGATGCTCCCAGTCGGGGAAGGACGCCCAGTAGGCCTCCTCCCAGGCGGCCGTCGCCGCCGTCACCGCCGCCTCCCGGTCCCCCTCGGGGGCGGACTGGAGCAGCATCCGCTCCATCTCGTCCGCGCTCGGCCGGAACGCCGCGCTGGTCAGCTCGTCCAGCTCGGCGGTACGGCGGGCCAGCTCGGCGGCGGCCTCCGGGCCGGGGCGCGGGCCGGAGCGCCGGGCGTTGGCCTCGGCGATCATCTGCTGGATGCGCTCGTTGGCGCGGGCCGCGCGCGGGTCCACCGAACCGGTCATCGGGTGGGGCTTGTACAGCAGCCTCACCTTCGGGTCCGCCAGCAGGGCGCGGACGATGTTCTCGCCGGCCAGGATGACGGAGGTGTTGCCCGGGTCGTCGGTCCAGCCCTCCCAGGTGGGCGCGTACAGCACAGTGACGGGGCCGTCCGCGGCCGGGGGTCCGGCGTACGGGCGGATCGGCGCGAGCTGCGGGCGGCCGACCTCCACCACGTCGCGGTCGTCGACGCCGATGTCGGCGAGCCGGTAGCGGTCCCGTGCGGCCCGGCCCGCGACCCACACCTCGTCGTATGCCTTGGCGTAGGGGTTGCAGCTGGAGAGCTTGTCGCTCTCGCCGTGGTTGATGAAGGCGTGCTTGATCGAGGGGATGCGCAGCACCTGCGAGGTCTTACCGGAGTTCGCCGGGTGCAGCATCATCTTGAGCGAGGAGTGCTCCAGCCGCATGAGGTGGGCGACCTTGGGGATGCACACGATGGGCACGTCGGTCGCGTCGATCTTCTGCACCATGAACCGCTCGCGCAGCACGATCAGCGGCCTGGCCTCCAGCTCGGAGAGCGTGCCCAGCCACATGTTGGCCTGGTAGGCGGAGGCGGCGCCGCCGGAGAAGTACATCGCCACCGTCGGCCGGTACTCGGCCAGCCAGCGGTCCAGCCACTCCAGCGCCTGCCGCTCGTTCACGGGCTGTGCGCCCGGCCGCAGCCAGGCGGCCAGCCGCAGTATGCCGCCCAGGTGGAGCGCCAGGGTGAGGCCCACGCCCAGCAGGCCCCACCGACCGTCGGTGGTCAGGGCCGAGGCCATCAGGCCGGCCGTGGCGGGCAGGGCGAAGTACAGCAGCCGGCGGCTGGGCTGGCGGGCCAGCAGCCGCGGCGGCGCGGAGGACAGCCGCAGGGCGGAGGCGTCGATGTTGCGGGTGACGAAGGGCAGGGTGCGCCGGCGCCTGATCAGCAGGGAGATCGCCTGGCAGCAGAAGTGCAGGAGGTAGCCGGCCAGCAGGGCCAGGGCGAGGGGCTGCTCCTCCAGCGGGTCGATGCCCGGCAGCCGGACCAGGCCGACGACGATCAGCGCGTCACGCAGCAGCTGGCGGGTGGTGACGTCGAAGCGCAGCCTGCCCAGCGCGGTGACCAGCCAGGGCTGCCGGTGCACCAGGTACAGGTCGAGCACGAGGCCGACGGACGAGCCCACGACGAACAGTGCGGTGTCCGCCAGCAGCGCGCCCAGCGCCTGCGTGAGGAAGGCCGCTCCCAGCAGCACGGAGAGGGCCAGAGCGTGTTTCACCGAGAAACCCGGGGGGGCGGGCCGGGCGGCACCTCTCTCGGACCGCTTCTTGCTGCGGAAAAGCCTCAGGGCTGGGAACGAGGCGGACATCAGGCAGGTCACGCTCCAGGAAGGGACGTCATGCGTGTCGTCTCGCCTACCGCCCACCTCCTGCCTTCCGGGCCTCCCGGCACCGCTCCCCAACGGCGATCGGCATGCGACGGAGTGTTCGACGACCACTCGGTGATGCGTTTGCGGCGCTCATCCTACGGTCACCGCGGCGGTGTCCTCGCGCGGTGCCCTCGCGCAACGCCGGGCGGGGCGGTGAACGGAAAGACATCGCCTCCGTCCGCCGCCCCGCCCGGTGGCGTGCGTGTCCTGCCCGCCTATCGTTTCGCGGCGGCTCCGTCGCGGGACGGCAGGCTCTCCCCGGCCGGGCCGCCGGGCTGGGCCGGGATCCCGGCGGCGGTGCCGGGAGCGGCCTCGGATGCGGTCTGCGGGGCGGCCTCGGGGACCGGGTAGGAGGCCAGAGTGCGCTCGAAGTCCCTGGTGGACAGCAGCAGCTTGTAGATGATCGCGAGCTCGAACACCATCAGCAGGGCACCCGCCGCGATGGTCACCGGCATGATCGCGCCGAGGATCGGCCCCACGATGAAGACGGCCATCTGGAACTCGATGCCGCTCACCAGGTGGGTGCGGACGCGGTGCCGGAGCAGGAAGGTGCGGAAGCGGCCGTACCAGGGGAAACGGCTCTTGAACTCCACGTGCAGGTCGATGACCTTCTTCTCCTGCGGCCGGGCCTGCGCACCGTCCCCGGCCCCGGTGTCCGGGTCGTCCTGACCGCCCTGCCCGGGGCCGTCGCCGAGGTCGGCCGTGGGGTTCTCACGGAGGAGGTCCTCCATGAAGGCGATCCCCTGCTCCTCGTCGGCCTCGTTCTCCCGTTCCTGCTCCCGCTCCCGTTCGCGCTGCTCGCGCTCGCGGTCCTGCTCCAGCTCCTCGGCGGTCATCAGGGCCCTCGCCGCGCGGCGGCTGGCCTTGGCGCGGGCCCTGATCTTCTTGCGCATGCTGTGGCGCACCTTGAAGATCTGGAGCGCGTCCAGGTAGCGCAGGGCGTCCAGGAAGACCACGACGAGGGCCAGCCAGACGTAGGCCACCTCCCCCGTGCGGGAGTACTGGCCGCCCATCAGTGCGATGGCGCAGATCAGCACCCTCACCCGGTCGAACACGTAGTCCAGCCAGCCGCCGAACTCCGAGCCCTTCCCCGTGAGCCGGGCGAGCTTGCCGTCCATGCAGTCCAGGATGAAGCTCAGGTGGTAGAGGCCGGCCCCGATCAGCAGCCACTTCCAGTCGCCGCGCGCGAAGCAGGCGGCGGCGGCGAGGCCGAGGAAGAGCGCCCCCCAGGTGATCTGGTTCGGCGTCACCCTGGTCCACTTCGCCGTCCACCGGACCAGGGGTGTGGCCACGGGATCGACGAGCAGCACCGTCCACCAGGCATCGCGCTTCTTCTCGGTGATGCGGCGCACTTCGGAAAGGGGGGGTATGTCCATGTCAGGTAGATAATCCTCGTAGCCGGTCGTGGGGTGGGCCGGAGCCAGGCGGCGTCCGCGGAACTTGCACACCCGGATGTTCCGCGCAACCCTCGCAAGGGCGCGCAGAGTGTACGCAGCCCGCAGATTGGGTGACCTGCGGGTGCAATCAATCTGAACCCGAAGTTAAGACACATGGGATGACCGGATGGTTGCCCTCGATTTCGGCCACATGTTCGCCGGATGGTCGAGCAGGCCCCGGTTCAGGTGCCGGAGACCGCGGCGCGCCGCTCCCGCCCCCGTCCGCGATGGACGCTCGGGCGCGAAGAACCACTCCACCCCCGGCTCCATGAGCCGGCGGAAGGCCCTGACCACCGGGGGCGTGGTCAGCGTCACGGCCACCGTGGCCGCGGCCGCCACCGGGGTGGCGGTGACGAACAGCACACCCGCCGGGCTGTTCACGAAACCGCCCTCGTGCCAGTCCCGGTAGTGCGCACCCTTGACCGGAAAGCCGTGCGGCGGGTGCGCGTACAGTCTCCCGGCCCCCAGTGCCGTGAAACAGGCGCGCGGGGGAGGGCGTCAGGCTCAGGAAGGCGGCGCTCAGCAGCAGGGAGCAGCCGAGCATGCCCAGCGTCATCAGCACCCCGACCCAGCCGGGAGCGCCGAATTCCTGGGCCGCGTAGCGGTGGCAGAGCCGGCCCGGGACCCCCTCCGGGGCACGGCCCAGTGGGTCGCCAGGGGGCTCTCCGGCGGAAGGCCGCCCCCTGCGGCGCCCGATCGGGCGCACCGTCCGCCGGGCGGAACGGGCGGGCGGGGCGGGTGGGGGCTCGCGTAGATTGCACAGCGACCGGACGAGGATCACACGCAGGGGACGACGCAGGTGGCAGCGGCAGAGCAGGGCCTTCGGCGGGATGTTCAAGACGCCCGCAGGATCGTGGTGAAGATCGGGTCGTCCTCGCTGACCACGGCCGCCGGCGGGCTGGACGCCGACCGGGTGGACGCGCTGGTGGACGTGGTGGCCCGGCACCTCGGCGCACCGGAGGACGAGGACAGCAAGGAGATCGTGCTGGTCTCCTCCGGTGCCATCGCCGCCGGGCTGGCGCCACTGGGACTGGAGAAGCGCCCGCGCGACCTCGCCCGCCAGCAGGCCGCCGCCAGCGTCGGCCAGGGCCTGCTGGTGGCCCGCTACACCGCCTCCTTCGCCCGCTACGGCCGGCGCGTAGGCCAGGTGCTGCTGACCTCGGACGACACCAGCCGCCGCGCGCACTACCGCAACGCCTACCGCACCCTGGACCAACTCCTGGCCATGGGCACGGTGCCGGTCGTCAACGAGAACGACACCGTCGCCACCGACGAGATCCGCTTCGGTGACAACGACCGCCTGGCCGCGCTGGTCGCCCACCTCGTCCGCGCCGAGCTGCTGGTCCTGCTCTCCGACGTCGACGGCCTCTACGACGGCAACCCGGCCACCCCCGGCACCTCCCTCATCGGGGAGGTACGCGGCCCGCACGACCTGGACGGGGTGGAGATCGGCAGCGCCGGGAAGGCCGGGGTGGGCACCGGGGGCATGGTCACCAAGGTCGAGGCGGCCAGGATCGCCGCCGGGGCGGGCGTCCCCGTGGTGCTCACCTCCGCCACCCGCGCCGCCGACGCCCTGGCCGGGCGGCCCGTGGGCACCTACTTCCACCGCACCGGCCGCCGCTCCGCCGGCCGGCTGCTGTGGCTGGCCCACGCCTCCGCCCCGCGCGGCGCGCTGGTGCTGGACGACGGCGCGGTACGGGCCGTGGTGGAGCGGCGCACCTCGCTGCTGCCCGCCGGGCTGGCCGGGGTGGAGGGGGAGTTCTCCGCGGGCGACCCGGTCGAGCTGCGGGACGCCGCCGGGCGGGCCGTCGCCCGCGGACTGGTCAACTTCGACGCGCGCGAGATCCCCCGGCTGATCGGCCGCTCCACCCGTGACCTGGCCCGCGAGCTCGGCCCCGCGTACGAGAGGGAGGTCGTCCACCGCGACGACCTGGTCCTGCTGCGCCACTGACGGCGCCTTCGACGGCGCCTCGACGGCACCTCGAGGGAGCCTTCGGGTCAGCCTTTCAACGGACAGCTTCCCGAAAACCGCCACACGGCGGCTCGAGTACTGGTCAACTTCTGTGGGAGGGCCGCGCCGGGACGGCGTTCCGGGAGGCGGCCGCGACAGCGCAGCCGCACAAGCGCGTTCGCACGAGTTCGGCACCACACGGGAGGCCGCCGGTGAGACGACTGACCAGCGTCGACTTGGGGTACCCCCAGCGAGGCGACGGGGCGGGGAGCCCCCTGCGGGGCCCGGCGGAGCCGGGCGCCCGCCGCGGCGGTGAGGAGGGCCGCTCCGACGGCGCCTCGCGCCTGTGGCACGTCACCCTCAGCGTCTCCGGGGCCGAGGCGCCGCTGCGGGACGTCAGACGGGCGCTGGAGCGGCTCGCCCACGACCACCCCTTCCTGCTGGCCGGCCGGTACGCCAACGACCACGCCGAGATCCGCTACTGGGAGGAGGCCCGCGACCTCCACGACGCCGCGGCCGTGGCGCTGCGGCTGTGGGGCGAGCACCGGGCGTCGGCGAAGCTGCCGCCGTGGGAGATCGTCGGGCTGGAGGTCATCGGCCGGGAGACGTACCACCAGCGGGTGGCGGAGGGCTACGGCCCGCACCCCGTCATCCCGGCCGGCGTCCACCCGTTCTGACCCCGTCCCGCACGGCGGTGGGACGGGCACACCACCCGTCTCGCACTGCGGACCTCCGGATGGACGCCGCCCGCCCTGGCTACGCTGGGAGCATGAGCAGCGCATCGCAGACCTCGCCCGTGACCGACACCGCCCGCCGTGCCAAGGAGGCGGCCGCCGCGCTCGCCCCGCTGCCGCGCACCGCGCGCGACGGCGCGCTGCTCGCGATCGCCGACGCCCTGGTGGCCCGCACCGGTGAGATCGTCGAGGCCAACGCCGCCGACGTGGACAGGGCCCGCGCCGCCGGGGCGGCCGACTCCATCGTCGACCGGCTCACCCTCACCCCCGAGCGGATCGCCGCCATCGCCTCCGACGTGCGGGACGTGGTGGCCCTGCCCGATCCGGTGGGCGAGGTGGTGCGCGGCTCCACGCTCCCCAACGGCCTGGAGCTGCGCCAGGTGCGGGTGCCGCTCGGCGTGGTCGGCATCATCTACGAGGCCCGGCCCAACGTCACCGTGGACGCCGCCGTGCTCTGTCTGAAGGCCGGCAACGCGGTGCTGCTGCGCGGCTCGTCCTCCGCGTACTCCTCCAACACCGCCCTGGTCGCCGTGCTGCGCGACGCCGTGGCCTCCGCCGGCCTGCCGGCCGACGCCGTCCAGCTCGTGCCCGGCGAGAGCCGCGACAGCGTCAAGGAGCTGATGCGCGCCCGCGGCCTGGTGGACGTGCTGATCCCGCGCGGCGGCGCGTCCCTGATCAGGACGGTCGTGGAGGAGTCCACCGTCCCGGTCATCGAGACCGGCACCGGCAACTGCCACGTCTACGTCGACGAGCACGCCGACCTCGACACGGCCGTGGAGATCCTGGTCAACTCCAAGGCGCACCGCCCCAGCGTCTGCAACGCCGCCGAGACCGTGCTGGTGCACTCCGGCATCGCCGACGCCTTCCTGCCGCGCGCCCTGGCCGCGCTGGAGAAGGCCGGCGTGACCGTCCACGGCGACGGGGCCTGGGTGAAGGCGGGCGAGGCGGGCGGCGTGGACGTGGTGCCCGCCACGGAGGAGGACTGGGCCACCGAGTACCTCTCCTACGACATCGCCGCCGCCGTGGTGCCCTCCCTGGACGCGGCGGTGGAGCACATCCGCCGCTGGACCTCCGGCCACACCGAGGCGATCGTCACCTCCGACACCTCGGCGGCCCGCCGCTTCGTGTCGCTGGTGGACTCCACCGCGGTCATGGTCAACGCCTCCACCCGCTTCACCGACGGCGGCCAGTTCGGCTTCGGCGCCGAGATCGGCATCTCCACGCAGAAGCTGCACGCCCGCGGACCCATGGGCCTGCCGGAGCTGACCTCGACGAAGTACGTGGTCACGGGCGAGGGGCACGTGCGCGACTGAGCCCGCCGCCCTCCCGGCGCACTCCCGCGGGGGGCGCGAAGCAGACGAATCACCGTTCTCCCTGCCCAAAGTCCTCCGGCCGGTCTAGGCTGGATCCGTGCCGGAGGATGTGGGGGGCCAGCCGCACCAGAGCGGCGAGGAGCCCGACGACCGCGACCACGCGGCGGCGGACGACGTGTTCGCCTCCGTGGTACTCGACGAGTCCTTCGTACGTGCCGCCCTGATCCACGAGCCCACCGCCGCCGAACGCACGCTTGCCGCCGCCCAGTCCCCCTCCGAGACCGAGGCGGCCCTCGCGCACGACGACCAGTACGGCTACGGACCGTGGCGGGACGATCCCGAGGGCGCCGAACACGACCGCGACCACGGCGGCGACCGCGACGCGGGGGCGGAGGACGGTGGCGACCACCACGGCCGGTACCGCTACGGCCGGCTGGAGTTCGCCGACCGCCTCGACCACCTGGAGTACGTGGAGGACGCCGAGTACCCGGAGGACGCCGGGTACGCCGCCTACACCGATGAGGCCGAGGGCCGGAGCGGCCTCCACGGGCACCCACCGCGCCCCTACCGCGGCCACGTCCGCTGGCAGCGGCCGGTGGCCTGGGTGCTCGCCGTGGTGATGGGCGTCGGCATCGTCGCGATGGCCTTCGCCGCCGTCCACCGGGGCGCCTCCGACCAGCGGCAGCAGACCCCGCCGGAGCCACCGCCGGCGACCAGCGGGGCCGACGCCCCGCCACCGGCCGGCCGGTCCGGCGCGCTGCCCTCCCTTTCCGGCCACTACAGCACGTCCTCGCTCGGCGGCCGGGCATAACGTCCGCCCGCCGGTCCGCCCGCCGGTCCGGCGCCGGGTAGGCCGCCCGGCGGACTCTGACCGATTTTTCCCTGAATCGGGGACTGGGGACGGGTTTGGCGGCCTTTGCCGGATCTACCCTGGGGGTATGACCGGGCCTGGAGAACCACCGCCCCGGGGCTTCTCCGGGGGCGGTGACGACGAGTACCGCTCCACCGTCTTCGACGAGTCGTTCGTCAGGGCTGCCCGTCTCCAGGAGTTCTCCGCGCGGGAGCGGCTGGCCGACCGCGAACACCCCGTACGCCCCCTCCCGCCCCGGCCGCTGCGCGGCAGGCCGTGGCGGGGCCTGGTCCTGGCGGTGCTGATCGTGTTCGCCTTCGGTGCCGTGGTCTACGCGGGGATCCGCACCCAGCAGCAACAGCAGTCCGTGAGCAGGCCGGGGCCGCGGGTTATAAGCAGTACGGTCGTCCCGCTCTCGCCGGGCGGGGAGAGCAGGGTGCCCGGCGGGCGGCCGGCACGGCTGCTCGAACGCAGCCCGGCGGCGGAGTTCTACACCGGGGCCGCCGGAGTGACGCTGCCCCCGGTCCGCTCCACCGCGCACTTCGCCGACAGCCAGGTGCTCGCCGCGCTGGCCGTCGCCAAGGAGTACGTGGTCGAGAGCTCCCTCAACCCCGAGGTGCTGAGCGGCGAGACCGCGCGGCCGGTGCGGATACTGATCGACCCGGACCAGCACGCGCAGTTCGACCGCAGCATCAAGCGGCCCGCGGCCGACGGCCACCACGCGGCGACCGGCTGGCTGGTGCGCTTCGCCCCCGGGCACACGGAGTTCGCCGGCGAGGGGGTGCGCGTCCGCGGCACGATGGAGGTCCGCGAGAGCGAGGCCGACGCGCTGGAGATCGTCACCGACCACGTCTTCGTCTACACCGTCCGCCCCGCCGGGGCGAGCGGCGAGCGGGCGGCCGGCGACCGGCCGGACGGGGAGGCCGCCTCACTGTTCACGGTCCGGCGCGAACTGCGGCTGCGCTTCGACCGCGAGGACCTGCGCGACCAGCACCTGACGGTGGAGCGCAGCGAGGTGCGGGCCGGGCCGATGTCCTGTGCGGCCCCGGCCCACGACGCCCTGCGCCCGCTGACGGCCGGGCAGAGCGCCGGCGCCGACCACCCGGCCGGCACCGACCCGTACGTGCGCGACGGCGGCGACAGCCCGGTGTGCGGGACGCTGGACCCTAGCTCCCTGCCGCGCCCGTAGCGCCCTCGCCGCCCTTCCGGTCCGCGCCGCCGCCGGTGCCGCCCGCTCCGCCCGTGCCGCGTCCGGCGAAGCGGTCGCGCAGCTTCCCGCCCAGGTCGCCGGCGCCGTCGCCCAGGTCCCGCAGCAGGCCCATGAGCGGGTCCTTGCTGGTGCGCACGGTGTCGGAGTAGTGGCTCGCGGACTGCCGGAACGACTCGTAGACCGAGGTGTCCTTGTCGTCCTCGCGCCGGTCGTAATGGCCTTCCATGATCCGCTGGTGGTCGCGGCTCGCGGCCCACTTGCGCAGCTCCGCGGCGCGCACGGTGGTGAAGGGGTGGCTGCGCGGCAGCACGTTGAGGATCTTCAGCACCGAGTCGCGCAGATCGCCGGAGGACTCGTACTCGTCGGCCTGCTTCAGGAAGGCGTCGACGTTCATCTCGTGCAGGTGGTTGCCGCCGGCGATCTTCATCAGGCCGCGCATCGACGCCTGGAGGTCCTGGCCGACCAGCAGCCCGGCCCGGTCCGCCGACAGCTCCGACTTGCGGAACCACTCGCGCAGCGCCGTCACGAGCGCCATGATCGCCACATTGCCCAGCGGGATCCACGCCACCTTGACGGCCAGGCCGGTCAGGAACAGCAGGATCGTCCGGTAGACCGCGTGGCCCGACAGGGCGTGGCCGACCTCGTGGCCGATCACCGCCCGCATCTCCTCCTCGTCCAGCAGCTCGACCAGCCCGGTGGTCACCACGATGACCGGCTCGTCCAGGCCGATGCACATGGCGTTGGGCTTCGGGTCCTGCGTGACGTACATCGCCGGGACCTTCTCCAGGTCCAGGATGTAGCAGGCGTCGCGCAGCATGGCGTACAGGTGGGTGAACTGCGCGTCGTCCACCCGGACCGAGTCCGACAGGAACAGCAGGCGCAGGCTGCGCTCGGGCAGCAGACCGCTCAGCGTCTTGAAGACCGTGTCGAAGCCGCTCAGCTTGCGCAGGGCCACCAGCGCGGAGCGGTCCGCGGGGTGCTCGTACGCCCGTGAGGAGATCCCCGGGAAGCGCCGCCTGCTGCGGCCGGGAAGATGTTCGGTGGTGCCGTTGCCGTCTGTCATGGTCCGCCCCCTGCGGGTCTGGTGTGGGCCCGTCCCCCTTGTCGGCCCCCAGCCTAGGTGGTGGGTGCCACACGCCACAGCACACCGCCCCGCTTACGATGTGCTCAAGTTTCCGCCCCTACCCGATAGGTCTGCCGACGATGACCCTCCCCGACACCGCGCACACCCTGTCCCTCCTGGCCTCCGGCGCCGAGGGCGGCGGTACCTCCGCCAACCCGTACGCCACCGGCTTCGGCGCTCTGGCGGTGCTGCTCCTGCTGCTGTGGATCACCACCCGCTTCAACCGGGACCGCTGAGGCGACGGGTCCGGGCGGCGGCGCGATCGGCGCCGGACGGCTAAGGTCGGCACGCATGGGAGAGCACATAGTGTCCGGCGCCGGCAGACGGCGGCTGGGCGTGATGGGCGGTACGTTCGACCCCATCCACCACGGGCACCTGGTCGCGGCCAGCGAGGTGGCGGCCAGGTTCCACCTGGACGAGGTGGTCTTCGTGCCGACCGGGCAGCCGTGGCAGAAGAGCCACAAGGCGGTGTCGCCGGCCGAGGACCGCTACCTGATGACGGTCATCGCCACGGCCTCCAACCCGCAGTTCTCGGTCAGCCGCATCGACATCGACCGCGGCGGCCGGACGTACACCATCGACACCCTGCGGGACCTCAGGGCGCTGCACGCCGAGGCCGACCTGTTCTTCATCACCGGCGCCGACGCGCTCGCCCAGATCCTGACCTGGCGCGACGTCGACGAACTGTTCTCGCTCGCCCACTTCATCGGGGTCACCCGCCCGGGGCACGCCCTCGCCGACCCGGGCCTGCCGGCCGGCGGGGTGTCCCTGATCGAGGTCCCGGCGCTGGCCATCTCCTCGACGGACTGCCGCGCACGTGTGGCGCAGGGGGACCCCGTCTGGTATCTGGTGCCGGACGGTGTGGTGCGCTACATCAACAAACGCAGGCTGTACCGGGACAGCCGGGCGCCGAAGGGCTAGAGGGGCGGCAGTCGTGAACGACCGACAGGACCCGTACGGGCCGGGGGACCCGTCGCAGACGAGCGGCCACGTCTACGGTTACGACGAGTACGGGCGGCCGGTCTACGGCGAGCCGGGAACCGGCGCGCCGCACGGCGACACCCCGTACGACCCCTCGTACGGCTCCGCGTACGGCCAGGGCGGTCAGACGGGGCAGCAGCCCGCGTACGACCCGTACGGCGCCGGCGCGTACGGCACGGGGTCCTACGACCCCGGCACGTACACCTCCGACCCCTACGCCGCCGGTCCCCATACGGCCGACCCCCACGCCGGGGGCGCCCGGACCGGATACGCGCCGGACGCGTACACCCAGGACCCCTACACCCAGGGCACTTACGTCCCCCAGCCCCGCGGGGGCGGATACGACGGGCAGGACGGCCGGTACGGCGACTGGGACACCTCCGCCACCGGGCGGCAGGACCCGGTGACACAGACGTGGATCCCGCAGCAGGCCCAGGAGCCCTGGTACGGGGAGGGGCCCGCGGAGCACGCCGAGTCCACCGGGCCTACCGGGGCCGCAGGGTCCGCGGAGGCCGGTGACGCGCCGGAGCCCGGGCCCGGCGCGGGCCGCGGAACCGGCGCCACCGTCACCACGGCCCCCGCCGGTGCCGATGCCGACGAGTACCGCACCGAGGAGTTCTCCTTCGTCGAGGAACAGGACGAGGAGTCCGAGGACGTCATCGACTGGCTGAAGTTCTCCGAGAGCCGCACCGAGCGGCGCGAGGAGGCCAAGCGCCGGGGCCGCAACCGCACGGTGGCCCTGGTCGCCGCGCTCGCCGTGGTGCTGGCCGGCGGCGTCGGCTGGCTCTGGTGGGCGGGGATGCTGCCCGGCACCTCCGGGGACGGCGGGACCGGCGAGGCGGCGTCGGGCGCCCAGAAGCGCAAGGTGATCGTCGTCCACCTGCGCGAGATCGACGGCGGGGAGATGTCCACCGCGCTGCTGGTCAACAACGAGACGGCGGGCAGGGGCACCACCGTCCTGCTGCCCAACTCCCTGGTCGTCGCCTCCGGCGGCGCGGGGGAGGGGACGACGCTGGGCAAGTCCTTCGAGGCCGAGGGCGCGGCGGCCACCCGCGACGCGCTGGGCCTGCTGCTGGGCACCGACATCAGGGGCACCTGGCGTCTGGACACCCCCTATCTGGAGAACTGGGTCGACCTGGTCGGCGGCATCTCCCTGGACGCCGACACCACCGTGCCCGGCGCGAAGGAGGGGGACGATCCGCAGGTGCGGCGGGGAAAGGGACGCGACCTGGACGGGAGGGCCGCCGTCGCCTACGCCACCCACCGGGCCGCGGGCGAACCGCAGACGAAGCAGCTCGCCCGGTTCGGACAGGTCCTGCGGGCCACGCTGGAGAAGATGTCCGACGATCCCAGGACCGCCACCGGCACGATCCGGGCGCTGACCCAGATCCTCGACCCCTCCCTGACCGACGGACAGCTCGGAGCCAGCCTCGCCTCGCTGGCCGGATACGCCAAGAAGGACGCCTACGGCACCGAACTGCTGCCGGTGGAGACGGACGGCACGCTCAGCGACGCCACCAGCGAGGGCCTGGTGAAGGACGTGCTGGGCGGCACGGTGAAGAACACCGACCCGAACGCCACGCCGCGGGTGAGCCTGAAGGACGCCACCGGGGACGAGAAGGCGGCGAACAACGCCCGGGTGGCGCTGGTCAACGGCGGCTACACCGTGGTCGGCGGCGGCAGCGCGGACGCCGCGCAGGCCACCACCAGCGTGACCTACTCCGAAGCCGGGGACAGGGCCAGGGCCGAGGAGGTCGCCAGGACGCTCGGTCTGTCAGAGAAGGCCGTGGCCGAGGGCAGGGGCGCGGCGAACGCCGACATCACGGTGGTGCTGGGCCGCGACTACGAGCCCGGGGGGCCGTGAGGCCGCGGTGGAGCGGCGGAAGGCCCGGTGGCGGCGGCGGTGGCCCGGCGGGTGGGGCTCCGCCGGGCCGCCGCCGGGCCCTACGGAGCCGGTCCGCGGCGGATCGTGAGACCCTGGAGGGGTTGTAGACCACCGACCGAAAGCGTTGCCTGTGACCGCCACGGACCGCTCCATCGAGCTGATCAACGCAGCAGCCCAGGCTGCCGCCGACAAGCTCGCCCAGGACGTCGTCGCGTACGACGTCAGCGATGTGCTCTCCATCACCGATGCCTTCCTGCTGGCCTCCGCGCCCAACGACCGCCAGGTCAAGTCGATCGTCGACGAGATCGAGGAACGGCTGCAGAAGGAGAAGGGCGCCAAGCCGGTGCGCCGCGAGGGCGAGCGCGACGGCCGTTGGGTCCTGCTGGACTTCGTCGACATCGTCGTGCACGTCCAGCACAGCGAGGAGCGGGTCTTCTACGCGCTGGAGCGCCTGTGGAAGGACTGCCCGGAGATCGACCTGCCCGAGGACGCCAAGGCCACCCGGGGCAAGGGTGAGGCCGGGGCCGCCGCGAGCGAGGGCGGTGAACCGAGCTGAACGGGCGCGTGGCGGGGCGCGGCCGCCGCATCGTGCTGTGGCGGCACGGACAGACCGCGTGGAACCTCGAACGCCGCTTCCAGGGCACCACGGACATCGAGCTGACCGAGGAGGGTCTGGAGCAGGCCCGCCGGGCCGCGCGGCTGCTCGCGGCGCTCAGGCCGGACGCGATCATCGCCTCCGACCTGAAGCGGGCCGTGGACACCGCCGCCGAGCTGGCCGCGGTCACCGGCCTGGAGGTCACCCGCTACGAGGGCCTGCGTGAGACGTACGCGGGCGTGTGGCAGGGGCTGACGCACGAGGAGATCCTCGAGCGCCACGGCGAGGAGTACGCCGCCTGGAAGCGCGGCGAGCCCGTGCGGCGCGGCGGCGGTGAGCTGGAGACCGAGGTGGCCGACCGCGCGGCGCCGGTGGTCGAGCGCAACGCCGACAAGCTGCCCGACGGCGGAGTCCTGGTCGTGGTCAGCCACGGCGGCACGATCCGCACCACCATCGGCCGCCTGCTGGACCTGGAGC
Organism: Streptomyces sp. SS8; assembly: GCF_054072955.1. Lineage (NCBI taxonomy): Bacteria > Bacillati > Actinomycetota > Actinomycetes > Kitasatosporales > Streptomycetaceae > Streptomyces > Streptomyces sp. SS8. Next base: position 112,364 of record NZ_JBSVCZ010000001.1, on the reverse strand, counting down.
CGGGCTCGTGGGAGTCGCTGGGCGGACTGACCAACTGCTGCTGGTCCGTCCTGGGCGAGGGGGCGCGCGGCTGGCGGCTGCTGGAGCACAACGCCGGAACGCTTCCCCAGCCGGTCCTCGGCGACGACGTCTGACACGCTCCGAGGGCAGGCCCGGAGGACCGGCCCGGAGACGGCCCGGAAGGCGCGCCCGGGGCGGGCCGGCGGCGGATTTCGCATTCGGGCAGGTCACCGGTTAAGCTTCTTCCCGTTCACGGCACCGCGGTGAAAGCGGCGGAGCCGGAGCGATGGGGCTATAGCTCAGTTGGTAGAGCGCTTGCATGGCATGCAAGAGGTCAGGAGTTCGATTCTCCTTAGCTCCACAGGCGACGAAGATCCCGTCCCCCACCGGGGGCGGGATCTTCGCTTTTCCGGCAGGGGCCGCCCCGGAGAGGCGAGGGGGAAGCGGAACCTCGCCGCCCCCGTTCGCGCCCTCCTGCCCGCGGACGGAGCATGGCAGAATCGGAACGCCGGACGGGCCGCCGCGCGCGGCGCGGGCCCGCCGGGGCGTTCGGAGACATCGAGGACGGCAGAGACAGCGGAGGGGTTCCCCACGTGCGCACGCCTGCGGTCACGGCTGGAGTTGACTGACGGACATGGGTGCACACAGCAGGAAGTGCGACTGGTGCGGCAGCGGGACCCCGATCGTCCGCGACATGGAACCGGTCAACACGGCGTACCAGTACTGGTGCGTCGAGTGCGCGCGGGCGCTGATCATCAAGGGCGACCCGATCGAGACCTACCGCGAGCTGGAGGGCGAGCCGATCTACGGCCGGCTCCTGGAGGAGCACTGCACCCTCAAGCGCTTCTACTCCTTCGTGGCGGCCTGACCGTCACCCGCCCCCGCACAAGGCCGTGAGGCCGTACGGGCCCTGGGAGCGGGGAGGGTGCCGAAGGAGCCGGGCGGCCCCTGGCACGGAGCGGGCCGCCGCAGCGCGCGTACCGCCAGGACGGCGGCGAGGGCGAGCAGCGCCGAGCCGGCCGCCGGGTAGACCGCCGACAGCGCCATCTGCGCACCGCTCTGCCGCAGTTCGAACCGCTCCAGGGACGAGCCGTGCGGCACCCACCACAGCGCGTACGAGCAGAACAGCAGCGTCGCCAGTACCGTGCCCGTCCACCACGGCGCACTGCGGCGGCGCAGCGCCTCCGAGCCCAGCAGCAGCACGGCGGGCACGCACCACACCCAGTGGTGCGACCAGGAGACGGGGCTGACCAGCAGCGCGGTACAGGCGACGCAGACGGCGGCCCAGGCGTGCGCGGAGGGCAGCCGGCGCGGGCCGGCGAGCACGGCGGCCACCGCGACGGCGAGCCCCGCCGCGGCCGCCGCGGCGGCGAGCACCGTCCAGCCGGCACCGGGCTCGGCCGTGTGCAGCAGCCGGGCCAGGACGCCGCGCAGCGACTGGTTGGCGGTGTCCTCGACCCGGCCGACGCGCTCGGGGGAGAAGACGGCCCCGGTCCAGAAGTTCCGCGAGTCCCGCGGCAGCACCAGCGCCGCCAGGACGACCGTCCCGGCGAAGGTGCCCGAGGCGACGGCGGCCCGGCGCAGCCAGTGGTTCCACAGCCGCGCCGAGGGGCCGGCGAGCCGCCTCTGCCGCCAGGCCAGCGTCAGCCCGCACAGGGCCAGGAACACCGCGAACAGGGCGGGGGTCAGTTTGATACCGGCGGCCACCCCGATGCCGGCGCCGGCCCAGCGGTGACCGGAACGCCGGGACAGGTCCCACAGCACCAGCACCGCCAGCAGCAGGTTGATCTGGCCGTACCGCAGCGTCGTCCACACCGGCTCGCACCAGACGGCGACCGCCGACAGCGCCAGGACGGCGGCCGGGCGGGGAAGGCGCAGCGGACGCCCGGTCAGCCGCAGCGACAGGTGGACCAGGGCGACCAGCAGGGCGAGGTTCGCCCCGGTCGCCAGCAGCCGCACCGTCGGCACGTCGACCAGGGTCAGCGGTATGAACAGCAGCGCGGCGAACGGCGGGTAGGTCATGGGCAGTTCGGCGTGCGTGGTGCGCATCGCGTACAGGTCGCCGCCGGTGCGGGCCGTCCAGCCCCCGGCCCGGTAGACCATCAGATCGATCATGGAGACGTCCGCCGCGCTCCGGGCCGCCAGGAAGGCGGTGAAGGAGATCAGGCAGAACACGGCGGCGAGCCGCGTGGACCGCTTCAGCAGGTACGCCCGCGCCGCGGGGAGCCGGCGTTCGGCGGTCAACTGCAGCGTACTCACGGGCGGCTCCGGGTCCTGGCGGTGGCGGTCGTCGGGTCGGGCGGGGTGGTCGGGACCTTCCACGGCCGGCCGTGTGCGTGGACGTGCGCGCGGGCGCGGCCGGTTGCCCGGACGCGGCGGGCGGGTGCGTACGGGCGTGGGGGTACGACAGTACCCGGACGGCCGTGACCTACCCGTTATGGGATTTGGCGAAGGACGCTCACAGGCGTGTACAGTAGGCATCGCCGCAGCGGGGGACCGCGGCGGAGAAAGCAAGGGGCTATAGCTCAGTTGGTAGAGCGCTTGCATGGCATGCAAGAGGTCAGGAGTTCAATTCTCCTTAGCTCCACAGTGGGAGAGCGGGCCGTCCGGAAGGGCGGCCCGCTTCCGTCTGTCCGGACCGTTTCCAGGCCGTGTCCGGGTCATGGCCGGGTCATGGCCGGGCCGTGTCCGCGCCCCGGACGGCCGCGGGAGCGGGAAGACGCCTTGCGGTACCCTGACGGCATGCGTGCCGTACGCCTTCTGCTTAGCGGGCCGCGCTGAACCAGCGCCGACCCTCCGGTCCCGGTTCCGGTGAGGTCGGAACCAGCGCGGCATCCCCTCCTGTGCGAGGGGTCTTTTCGTTTCCGGGCCGTGAGCCCTCCCGCAGGCAGACGACGACCGATGGAGCTTAGAGGACGATGAGCGAGACCACCGCCGCCGCGGAGACCGCGGCCCCCCATCGCTACACGGCCGCACTGGCCGCGGAGATCGAGGCGCGCTGGCAGGACTTCTGGGACGAGCGCGGGGTGTACGAGGCCCCCAATCCCACCGGGGAGCTGGCCGGCGATCCGGAGACCGTCGCCCGCCCCAAGCGCTTCATCATGGACATGTTCCCCTACCCCTCGGGCGCGGGCCTGCACGTCGGACATCCGCTGGGCTACATCGCCACGGACGTCACCGCGCGCTATCTGCGCATGACCGGCCACAACGTGCTGCACACCCTGGGCTTCGACGCCTTCGGCCTGCCCGCCGAGCAGTACGCCGTGCAGACCGGTACCCACCCGCGGGTGTCCACCGAGGCCAACATCAAGAACATGAAGGCCCAGCTGCGGCGGCTGGGCCTGGGCCACGACCAGCGCCGGTCCTTCGCCACGATCGACCCGGACTACTACAAGTGGACCCAGTGGATCTTCCTGCAGATCTTCAACTCCTGGTACGACGAGGAGGCCGGCCGGGCCCGGCCGATCTCCGAACTGGTCGGGCAGTTCGAGTCCGGCACCCGCCCCACGCCGGACGGCCGTGCCTGGAGCGAGCTGAGCGAGACCGAGCGGGCCGACGTACTGGGCGGGTACCGCCTGGCGTACGCCTCCGACGCGCCGGTCAACTGGTGCCCCGGTCTGGGCACCGTCCTGGCCAATGAGGAGGTCACCGCCGAGGGCCGCTCCGAGCGCGGCAACTACCCCGTCTTCAAGGCCAAGCTGCGCCAGTGGAACATGCGCATCACCGCCTACGCCGAGCGGTTGCTGCGCGACCTGGACGCGCTGGACTGGCCCGAGGCGATCAAGCTGCAGCAGCGCAACTGGATCGGCCGCAGCGAGGGCGCCCGCATCGAGTTCCCGGTCGAGGGCGCCGGCGGCCCCTCCGACGCCGGCCCCGGCGAGCGGATCACCGTCTTCACCACCCGTCAGGACACGCTGTTCGGGGCCACGTACATGGTGCTGGCGCCCGAGCACGAGCTGGTGGACCGGATCGTCCCCGACGCCTGGCCCGAGGGCACCCGCGAGGTGTGGACGGGCGGCCACTCCACGCCGTCCGAGGCGGTCTCGGAGTACCGCAAGCGGGCGGCCGCCAAATCGGACGTCGAGCGGCAGGCCGATGCCAAGGAGAAGACCGGCGTCTTCACCGGCGCCTACGCCGTCAACCCGGCGGGCGGTGAGCGGATCCCCGTCTTCATCGCCGACTACGTGCTGATGGGCTACGGCACCGGCGCGATCATGGCCGTCCCCGCGCACGACAGCCGCGACTTCGCCTTCGCCCGCGCCTTCGAACTGCCCATGCGCTGCGTCGTCGAGCCGACCGACGGCCGCGGCACCGACCCGGCCACCTGGGACGACGCCTTCTCCTCCTACGACGCGGCCATCGTCAACTCCACCGGTGTGGAGTTGTCACTGGACGGTCTGGGCGTGACCGAGGCCAAGGCCCGGACGACCGAGTGGCTGACCGAGCGCGGCATCGGCGAGGGCACCGTCAACTACCGCCTGCGCGACTGGCTGTTCAGCCGCCAGCGCTACTGGGGCGAGCCGTTCCCGATCGTCTACGACGAGGACGGCGTGGCGCACGCGCTGCCCGAGTCGATGCTGCCGCTGCAGCTGCCCGAGGTCGAGGACTACTCCCCGCGCACCTTCGACCCCGACGACGCCGACACCGAGCCCGAGACCCCGCTGTCGCGGAACGAGGAGTGGGTGAACGTCACCCTGGACCTGGGCGACGGGCGCGGCCCGCGCAGGTTCCGCCGCGAGACCAACACCATGCCCAACTGGGCCGGTTCCTGCTGGTACGAGCTGCGCTACCTGGACCCGCACAACAGCGAGAAGCTGGTCGACCCGGAGATCGAGCGCTACTGGATGGGCCCGCGCGAGGGGATGCCCACCGGCGGCGTGGACCTGTACGTCGGCGGCGCCGAACACGCCGTGCTGCACCTGCTGTACGCCCGCTTCTGGTCCAAGGTGCTGTACGACCTGGGTCACGTCTCCTCGGCCGAGCCGTTCCACAAGCTGTTCAACCAGGGCATGATCCAGGCCTACGTCTACCGCGACTCCCGAGGCATCGCGGTGCCCGCGGCCGAGGTGACCGAGCGCGACGGCGCCTACTGGTACAACGGCGAGAAGGTCGACCGGGCGCTGGGCAAGATGGGCAAGTCCCTGAAGAACGCCGTCACCCCGGACGAGATCTGCGCCGAGTACGGGGCGGACACCCTGCGGCTGTACGAGATGGCGATGGGTCCGCTGGACGTCTCCCGTCCGTGGGACACCCGCGCGGTCGTCGGCCAGTACCGGCTGCTGCAGCGGCTGTGGCGCAACGTCGTCGACGAGGCGACGGGCGAGGTCTCGGTCGTCGACGCCGAGCCGGACGAGGAGACCCTGCGCGCGCTGCACAAGGCGGTCGACGGGGTACGGCAGGACATGGAGGGCCTGCGCTTCAACACCGCCATCGCGAAGATCACCGAGCTGAACAACCACGTCACCCGGCTGCGCGAGGTGCCGCGTTCGGTGGCCGAGCACCTGGTGCTGCTGATCGCGCCGCTGGCCCCGCACATCGCCGAGGAACTGTGGCGCAGGCTGGGCCACGACACCGGCGTCGTCCACGAGGACTTCCCCGCGGCCGATCCGCGGTACGTGGTGGACGAGACGGTGACCTGCGTCGTGCAGGTGCGGGGCAAGGTCAAGGCCCGTCTGGAGGTCGCCCCGGACATCTCCGAGGCCGACCTGGAGGCGCGGGCGCTGGCCGAGCCGGCGGTCGTCGGCGCACTGGGCGAGGCGGGCGTCCGCAAGGTGATCGTGCGGGCACCGAAGCTGGTGAACGTCGTCCCCGCCTGATCTGCGGAGCACCCGCGCCACACGGCGGCGGGGCCGCGGCCGGTGAGCCGCGGCCCCGCCGCCGTGTGCGTTCAGCCCGCCGCCGGCCCGGTCCCCGGCTCCGACCGCGCCGCCATGGCGAGCAGTTCGGCCAGGTGCACGGCCTTCGTCCGGGAGCGCGTACGGCGCAGCCCCTGCCTCAACTGGCGCAGGCAGCCGGGGTTGACCGCCACCACGTAGTCCACGTCCAGCTTCCGCAGGGCCTCCAGCTTCGGGTCCAGCACCGCCCGGCTGTCGTCCGGCCGCAGCATCGCGTACGTGCCGGCGGCGCCGCAGCAGCCGTCCGCGCCGGGCAGCTCGACGTAGTCGGCCACCGCGGCGACGAGTTCGCGGGGCGGGCGGGTCACGCCCAGGCCGTTGCGCAGGTGGCAGGAGTCCTGGAGGGCGACCCGCGCCCGGCGGCCGCCGACCGTGACCCGGCCCAGGGGCCGGTGGCCGGTGCGCTCCAGGTACTCGCTCAGCTCCCTGACCCGGTCCCGGCCCAGGTGGTGGGCGAGATGGGCGGCGCAGCCGCCGGAGGTGGTCACGATGGTGCCGGGCAGCCGCTCGCCCAGCGCGCGGGCCATCCCGGCACCGGCGGCGGAGTCGCCGTTGTGGGCGTGCAGCGCGCCGCAGCAGCCCTGCCCGGCGGGGACGGCGACCTCCGGCCGCAGTTCGCGCACGGCACGCGAGACGGACGGATACAGCCCGCGCTCGACGCAGCCCAGCATCAGCGACACCGGCCGCTCCCGCTCCCCGCGCGCGGGACGGCGGTCCCGGGCGTGGCGCCGTACCAGCCCCTGGAGACGCAGCAGCCACGCCCGAGACACCACGGCCATCAGCAGACGGGCGATCATGGGCCGGCCGCGCCCCTGCCACTGGTGGTCGCGCCACTGTTCCAGCAGCTGCCCGTACTCCACGCCCGCCGGGCAGACCGGCTCACAGGCCCGGCAGCCCAGGCAGAACGACGACTCCTCGGCCAGGGTGGGGTCGTCCGGGGCGAGGTCGCCGGACTCCAGCGCCCGCATCAGGGTGATACGGCCGCGCGGGGAGGAGGGCTCCTGGCGGGTGAGGGCGTAGGTGGGGCAGGCGGGCAGACAGAACCCGCAGGAGATGCAGCGGTCGAGCAGCGCCTTGTCGAAGACGCCGAGCCCCTCGCCCTGCCCGGGGGAGGGGACGGGATCGGAAGGGGGCCCGGGGGAGGGCGCGGGATCGGGGCCGGGCGCGGGACGGGGTGCGGAGTCGGTCATCGGGGGTCCTTCCGTGGACACCCCCGCCGTCGGGCGGGGAGGAAGTCAGGATCCGAGCTTTCCGGGGTTGAGGATGCCCGCCGGGTCGAAGGCCTTCTTGACACGGCGCAGCAGGGCGACCTGGTCGTCCCCGATCCGGTCCGCGAGGTAGGGCAGCTTGGCGGCGCCCACGCCGTGCTCGCCGGTGATGGTGCCGTCCAGGGCGATGGCGGCCGCGAAGATCTCGGCGAACGCCCGGTGGGCGCGGCCGGCCCCCTCGCCGTCGTCGGGATCGAGTACGCAGGTGGGGTGGAGGTTGCCGTCCCCGGCGTGACCGAAGGTGGCGATCCGCAGGTCGTGGCGGTCGGCGATCTCGTCGATGCGGTCCACCATCTCGGCGAGCCGGTGGCGGGGCACGGTCGCGTCCTCCAGGATCGTGAGCGAACCCAGCCGGGAGAGCGCCGGCAGCGAGCAGCGGCGGGCGGCCAGCAGGGCGTCGGCGCGGGCGACGTCCTCGGCGAGGGTGACCTCCAGTGCCCCGGAGCCCTCGCACACCTCCCCGATACGGGCGAGGGTGCCCGCCACGGTGCGCCGGGAGCCGTCGTCGCCGAAGAGCAGCAGCGCCCCGGCGTCCCGCCGCAGACCGAGCCCGGCGAACTCCTCGACGGCCGAGACGCACTTGCGGTCGAGGAACTCCAGCGTGGCCGGGACGATCCCGTCGGCGATGACGGCCGCGACGGCCCGGGAGGCGTCGGCGAGCGAGTCGAAGTAGGCGACCCCGGTACCGGTCTCCTCGGGAGCGGGCAGCAGGGCCACGGTGGCCTCGGTGATCACCGCGAGGGTGCCCTCGGAGCCGGTCAGCAGCCGGGTGAGGTCGTAGCCGGCCACGTCCTTCCACAGTCGGCCGCCGGTGCGGATGACCTCCCCGGTGGGCAGGACGGCCTCCAGGCCGAGCACATGGTTGCGGGTGACGCCGTACTTCAGGCCGCGCAGGCCGCCGGCGCAGGTCGCCACGTTGCCGCCGACGGTGGAGACGGTGCGGCTGCCGGGGTCGGGGGCGTACAGCAGGCCCTCGCGCGCCGCCGCGTCCGCCAGCGCGGCGGTGGTCACCCCGGGCTGGACGCGGGCCAGCAGCTCGGCGGGACTGACCTCCAGGATCCGGTCGAGCCGAGTGAGCACCATGACGATGCCGCCGCGCAGGGGCACGGTGGCGGCGCACAGGTTGGAGCCCGCGCCGCGCGGTACGACGGGTACGCCCCGCTCGGTGGCGTACCGCAGGACCGCGGCGACCTCCTCGGTGCTGCCGGGCAGCACCACGGCCTGCGGCCGCGCGTGGAAGAGGGGGGTGGCGTCACGGGCGTAGGCGGCCAGCGCCCCGTCGTCGGTCCTGACGTGGTCGTGCCCCACGATGGCGGCCAGATCCCCGGGCAGGTCCCCGGGCAGTCCCCGGGGCAGGCCGCCGGCCGGACCGCCCGGCGGACTCCCCGCCGGTTCCCCGGCCCGGCGTCCGGCCGGGCCCGTCTCCGCGTGCGTGTGCATCGGCGCACCACCATCCAGTCCGACTACGGGCGTGGACCGACGGTAGACCAGCGGGCGGACGGCGGCGAGGAGGCGGGGAGAAGAGGAGGACCGGGCAGTGCTCAGGGAAGCGGCGGGGAAACGATCGGGGACCGCCGGAACCCCTACGGGACGGATGCGGGGGGCACTCCGGGCCCGCCGGAACCCGGGACCGGCTCCGCGCGTTTACCCTGGGAGGACGACCGCCCCCTCCGGACTGCCGGAGGGCGGCGGCACACCGGCCGACGAGGGAGCGGAGCTGTGGAGTTCGTCATCGGTCTGCTGGCCTTCCTCTTCGTGCTCTTCGTCGTCCTCGGCGCGATCGCCACGGTGAAGACCGTGCGAGCGGTCAGGCGCGGCGTGGAGCGGACGGGGCAGCAGGTGCGCCGCACCGTCGAGGAGACCACGCTCAAGGCCCGCAGCGCCCAGCCGGGCCCGGTGGGCGAACTGGCCCGGGTACGGCTGGAGCTGCGCAGCTCCCTGGACAGCACGCGCCGCGCGCTGGAGACCGGGGCCCGGCACGACCCCTCGCTGAGCGAGGCGGCCGGCCTGCTCGACCGGCTCGACGAGCACGCCCGCCAGCTCGACGGCGAGCTGCGGCTGCTGATGGAGCGCGAGCCGGACCGCCGCCGGATCGCCGCCCGGCTCCCGGACGCGCGGGAGCGCGCCGACCGCATCCGCGCCTCCGCCGACTCGCTGCGCTTCGCCGCACAGGACCGGGCCCGGCGGCACGACGAGGACGGACTGACCGCGCTGAGCGAGCAGATCGAGATCGAGGCGGGCGCGCTGCGGCACTGGACGGACCCGGTCGCCGGGAACGCATCCGGGGCCGCGGTCCCCGGGACGGCCTCCGGCGCGCAGAGCCCTGAGCGGGACCCGAGGGAGCGGCAGAGCCCGGACGCGGCGGACGCCCCCGGAGCGCGGGCCCGGCAGGCACCGGGCATCGAGGGCCCGAAGGGCGGTCCGCAGGACCGCACGGCGGACTTCGGCACCGACTTCACCAAGGAGTTCGGGCCGGACTTCGGCAAGGGCCGCCCGCAGAGCGCCTCGTGACCCCGGCGCGGCCGGCCCCGGCCGCCCGTCCGGATGGTCCGGCCCCACCGCCCGAACCGCACCACCGCGAAAGGCCGTCGAGTGAACCTCCGGGCAGCCGGCCGCCGTACCGCGGACCGCGGCGCACCGCTCGCTTCACCGCGGCGAGGAAAGGCCCGGTAATCTCCGCCCCATGTCCCGCCATGTCGCGATCGTCACCGATTCCACGGCCTACCTGCCGCAGGCGGCGCTCGAACACCACCGCATCGCCTCGGTACCGCTGACCGTGGTGCTGGGCGACCGGGCACTGGAGGAGGGCACCGAGCTCTCCGCCCGCTCGCTGGCCGAGGCCCTGCGGAAACGGCGGTCCGTCACCACCTCCCGTCCCGGCCCGCAGGTGTTCGCCGAGGTGTACCGCTCCATCGCGCGGGAGCCGGGAGTGGAGGGCATCGTCTCCCTCCATCTGTCGGCCGAGCTCTCCGGCACCTACGACGCGGCCGTGACCGCCGCGCGGGAGGCGCCCGTACCGGTGCGGGTGGTGGACACCGGCATGGTGGCGATGGCGCTGGGCTTCTGCGCCCTGGCCGCCGCCGAGACGGCCGAGGCGGGCGGCACGCCGGACGAGACGGTGGCCGCGGCCCGGAAGCGGGCCGAGGGGACCTCCGCGTTCTTCTACGTGGACACCCTGGAGTACCTGCGGCGCGGCGGCCGTATCGGCGCGGCCCAGGCCCTGCTGGGCTCGGCCCTGGCGGTCAAACCGCTGCTGGAGCTGGAGGACGGCCGTATCGGCATGCTGGAGAAGGTCCGCACCGCCTCCCGGGCCATCGCCCGCCTGGAGGAGATCGTGGCGGAGCGGGCGGGGGACGCCGAGGTGGACGTCGCCGTCCACCACCTGTCGGCCGCGGACCGTGCCGACCAGCTCGCGCAGAGGCTGCGCGCCCGGCTGCCCAGGCTTGGGGAACTGCACGTCAGCGAGGTGGGAGCGGTCATCGGCGCACACACGGGACCGGGGCTGCTGGGTGTCGTGGTGTCACTCCGACAGGTGACGAGGTTGTCCACAACCGGCGGGTAGTCCACGGAGAGAAGCCGCGACCGGACGGGGCGGGCACTCCCGCCTACCGTCGGGCGGCATGAGCACCCCACCGCGTCTCCGGTCACGCATTCCTGCCTCCCGTATCTCCACCTCCCGCCCTTCGGCCCGCCCGCCCCTGCGTCCTCTGGCGGCAGGCCCCGGCCGCCACCGGGGCCCCGGTCCGGCCGTCCCGTACGCGGGGCGGCGCGGGCGCCGGCGGGAGATCCGGCGGGCCGCCGAGGGGGCGCCCCTGAGGGCCCGCGCGGACGCGCTGCTCGGAAACGCCCCGCCGATGCCGGTGCCGGCGCCGGGGCATGGGCCTGCCAGGCCGGAGCCGGGTGGGCCGGACACCGGCGTCCCGGCCGCCCCGCTGTCGCGGACGGAGGCCGTCACGGCCGCGCGCGACGCGGTCCGGCAGGCACGGGCCGACCGCCTGGCGGCGGGGCGCCCACGGGAGCGGACGGTCGAGCGGGTGCCGGTGCCGCGCCCGGCCGGTTCCGTCCCCGGCAGCACGCCCACGCCCGCTTCCATGTCCACGCCCGCTCCCGTGTCCACGCCCGCTCCCGCTTCCGAGGCCGAGAAGGACGCAGGCTCAGGTCCCGGCCCCGTGGGCGCGTCCCGGCGCGCACGGCTGGCGGAGGCCGTACGGGACAGGCTGCCGCTGTGGGTGCGCACGCGGTGCGGAGTGGAACCGCGCACGCTGGCCGCACTCGCCCTGGCCCTGGCCGTGGCCCTCGGTTTCGCCCTGCACCACTTCTGGGGCGGGCGCCCGCAGGTGGTGCAGGCGCCCCCGGTGGAATCGGCCTCCCGCTCGACTCCCGTGCCCTCCCAGACCTCTGCTTCGGTGCCCTCCTCCGTACCGGCGCCCGCGGCGGCCCCGGGCACGGTCCCCGGTGCGGGTGCCGGGGGAGGAGCACTGCTGGTGGACGTGGCGGGCGAGGTCCGCAGGCCAGGGGTCCACCGGCTGCCGGCCGGCGCCCGGGTGACCGACGCCCTGCGGGCCGCGGGCGGCGTCCGGCCGGGCACCGACCTCCACGGCCTCAACCGGGCACGGCCGCTGGCCGACGGTGAGCAGATCGTCGTCGGGGAGCCTCCCACCGAGGCGGCCGCACCAGGCCCGCCCGCCGCCGGGGCCGTGGCCGGGGGCGGGCCGGCGGCGGGCGGACCGGTCAGCCTCAACTCCGCCACGGCCGAACAGCTCGACGCCCTCCCCGGTATCGGGCCCGTGATGGCCCAGCGCATCATCGACCACCGCACCGAGCACGGCGGCTTCTCCTCCGTCGAGGAGCTCCGCGAAGTCAGTGGAATCGGGGAACGCCGCTTCGCCGAGCTGAAGCCGCTGGTCGTACCGTGACCGCGAACACGCAGGCGGACAAGGAGGGCCGTACGACGGCCCGGCCGGCGGTCCACTCCGCCGCCGGCCGCCGGCTGGGGGCGGCGGAGCCGCGCCAGGAGGGCCCGGCCGACCTGCGGCTGGTGCCGCCGGCGCTGGCCGCCTGGGGCGCGGCGGCCCTGGCCCTGGGCGCTCCGGGCGGCGCGGCCGTCGCGGGTGTGGCGCTGTGCCTCCTCGGCGCGGCGGCGTGCCTGGCCCCGGGCCGGGGCCGGGGCGGAGTCCGGGGAGGCGGGCGTACGGCCGCCGCCATGACGCTGGTGTGCGCCGCCGCCGGCGGCGGGGTGGCCGCGGCGCACGCGGCCGATCTGCACCGAGGCCCCCTCCCGGCGGCGGCCCGGCAGTACGCGCACGTCACCGCCGAGGTGGCCGTCACCGGCGATCCGCGTGTGGTCCGGCCCCGCGTGCGCGGCTCGGAGCAGACGGCGGGCACGGTGATACTGCGGGCCGAGGCCCTGCGCGTCACCGCCGCCGACGGCACGGTGACCGCGACCCGGTCGCCGGTGCTCGTCCTGGTACGGGACACGGACTCGGCGGCCGGACCGCCCGCGGGATGGCTCGAGCTGCTGCCCACCACCCGGCTGCGGGTCCAGGCCCGGCTCCTGCCACCTCAGGACGGTGCCGGGGGGCGCGACATCGCCGCCGTCCTGAGGGTGAGCACCGGCGGACCGCCCACGGTGACCGCTGGGCCGACGGCGGTCCAGCGCATCGCGGGAGAGTTGCGCTCCGGGCTGCGGGAGGCCAGCGACGGCCTGCCGGGCGACGCGCGGGCGCTGCTGCCCGGGCTGGTCGTCGGCGACACCTCGCGCATCCCGGCCGACCTCGACGCCGCCTTCCGGGCCGCCGACATGCTCCATCTGCTGGCGGTCAGCGGGTCGAACCTCGCGATCCTGCTGGTGCTCCTCATCGGGCCGCCGGGCAGGGCCGTACGCGCCGAACGCCGGGGCATGGCACCCCGGCTGGGGATGTCGCTGCGCACCACCGCGGTCGCCGGGGCGCTGCTCACCCTCGCCTTCGTGGTGGTCTGCCGCCCCGAGCCCAGTGTGCTGCGGGCGGCGGCCTGCGGGCTGATCACCATCGTGGCGATCGGCACCGGAAGGCGTAGATCCCTGCTGCCGGCCCTGGCCGCCGCCGTACTGCTGCTCGTCCTCTACGACCCGTGGCTCGCCCGCGACTTCGGCTTCATCCTCTCGGTCCTGGCCACCGGTTCGCTGCTCACCGTCGCACCCCGCTGGAGCGAGGCCCTGCGCCGCCGACGGGTGCCGGGGAGGCTCGCCGAGGCGCTGGCGGCGGCCGCGGCGGCGCAGGCGGTGTGCGCGCCCGTGGTCGCGGTCCTCGCGGCCCACGTCAGCCTGGTGGCGATCCCGTGCAACATGCTGGCCGAGTTCCTGGTCGCGCCCGCCACCGTGCTGGGCTTCGCCGCCCTGGTCACCGCGCCCCTCGCGCCGCCGATGGCCGAGGCGCTGGCCCGGCTGGCGGGCTGGCCCACCGGGGCCGTCGCCGCCATCGCCCGGACGGGGGCCTCCCTGCCCGGCGCCGAGATCGACTGGCCCGGCAGCTGGACCGGCGCACTGCTGCTGGCCGCTCTCACCGCTGCGGCGGTCCTGGCGGCCCGCCGGCTGGTGCGGCACCGCTGGCTCTGCGCGGCCTGCGCCGTACTGCTGGCCCTGGCGGTCCTGCGCCCCGCCCCGCTGATCCGCCCGCTCACCGGCTGGCCGCCGCCGGGCTGGCGGCTGGCGGTCTGCGACGTGGGCCAGGGCGATGCGCTGGCACTGGCGGCCGGGGACGGCGCGGCCGTGGTCGTCGACGCCGGCCCCGAGCCGGAGACGGTGGACCGCTGCCTGCGCACCCTCGGCGTCACATCCGTTCCCCTGCTGGTGCTCACCCACTTCCACGCCGACCATGTCGCGGGACTGGCCGGGGTGCTGCGGGGTCGTGCGGTCGGGGCGATCCAGACCACCTCCCGGGGCGAGCCGGCCGGGCAGGCGGCGGCGGTGCGCCGGGAGGCGGTCCGCGCGGGGGTGCCGGTGATCGGGGCTGAGCCGGGGGAGCGGCGCCGGATCGGCGACCTGTCCTGGGAGGTGCTCTGGCCCCGCCGACCGCCGCCTCCCGGGCCGCCCTCCGCCTCGGGCGAGGACGCCAACGACGCCAGCGTCACCCTCCTCGTCCGCGCGGCCGGCCTGACCGTCCTCCTCCCCGGAGATCTCGAACCCCCGGCGCAGCGAGGCCTGCTGGCGGCACACCCCGGCCTGCCCGCGGTGGACGTCCTCAAGGTGGCCCACCACGGATCGGCCCACCAGGATCCGGCTCTGCTGGAGCGGCTGCGTCCCCGCGTCGCCCTCGTCTCCTGCGGGGAGGGCAACCCTTACGGCCACCCGTCACCGAAGGTTCTCGCCGGACTGCACGCCCTGGGCTCCGCCGTCGTGCGCACCGACACCCACGGCTCCCTGGCCGTCACCGCGGACGGCACGGTGGTTCCATCGGGCTGACGGGACACCGGGGTGCCGGCCGTGTCCGGCGGGCAGGCCGGAGCGGGAGAGTGGTGTGCGCGTCCACCGGTCGCCGTCGGGGCCGCCTCGCCGCGGGGTCTCACCGCAGGCCCGTCAGCACGCGAGCCACCGCCCGCCGCGCACCAGCTCCCGGCCGGCCAGCTCGTTCTCCTCTCGCCAGGCCAGCAGCCTCTCCGGCCGCAGCCGGAGGTAGACCCATCCGGACTTCTCACGCGGATCCCAGCCCAGCTTCGCGGCGAACGCGTCCGCCTCCGGTCCGGGCAGCTCGCCGGGGGCGAGGATCTCGGCGCGGGTGTCGATCAGGACCACGTCCCGTGTGTGTCCCAGCGCCACCCGTGCCCGCGCCTCCCGGCCCGCCGCCCGCAGGTTGCGGACGGTGGGCCGGGAGGCGCGGGTGGAGATCAGCAGCGAGCCTTCGGACCAGAGGAACGACAACGGCACGAGACAGGGGGTGGCGTCGGGATTCACCGTGGACACCCATGCGTCCACGTCCTCCTCCAGCCGCTTCAGGACATCGCGTCTGCGCTGCTCCGCCGTACGCGGAGCCGGATGAGGGGCCGTCATACGCCGGACGCTAACCGGCGGCCCGGCCCGGCGCATCGGGCGGACGCCCCGGGCCGCAGGCCCTACGCCGCCCACCGCCCGGACAAACCGTTTCCGGCCCGTCCGCCGGACACCGCCCGCGCCGGTCTCAGTCCCTCTCCAGCCAGCCGTCGTACTCGGCGGCGAGGGCGTCCAGTCCGGCCGGGTCGTACGCGCCGCCCGGGTCGTCGAGGACGACCAGCCACTGGGCGTCCTCCGCGTCGTCCTCGCCGGCCAGTGCCTCACGGACCGGCCGCGGCTCCTCCGCCAGGCCGAGCCGCTCGGCGACCTCCTCGGCCACCTCCTGCGCGGCGTCGCGGTCGGGGAGCACCAGGATGTGTCGTACGTCGTCCACCGCGCCATTGTGCGACAGCCGCCGGAGCGTCCCGCGGACAGGTCCCGACCAGCCCGCGGACAGGTCCCGGCCGGTCCCGACCGGCCCCGGCCGACCTCGCCTGGCCCCGGCCGACCTCGCCTGGCCCCGGGCGCCCCCGGCGCCCCCGGACTGTCGGCGGCTCATGGGATGCTGGTGCGCGATGGCCGGTAAAACCAGGAAGTCCCCGACCGACGACCCCCTCGCCCCCGTCACGCTCGCGGTGGGCCAGGAGGATCTGCTGCTCGACCGCGCGGTGCGCCAGGTGATCGACGCGGCCAGGGCCGCCGACGCCGACACCGACGTGCGCGAACTCGCCCCCGCCGACCTGCGGCCCGGCACGCTGGCGGAGCTGACCAGCCCGTCCCTGTTCGCCGAGCGCAAGGTCGTGGTCGTCCGGGACGCGCAGGACCTGGCCGCCGACACGGTCAAGGACGTCAAGGCGTATCTGGGCTCCCCGGCCGAGGAGATCACCCTGGTGCTGGTGCACGCGGGCGGTGCCAAGGGCAAGGGGCTGCTGGACGCCGCCCGCAAGGCGGGCGCGCGCGAGGTCGCCTGTCCGAAGATGACCAAGCCCGCCGACCGGCAGGCGTTCGTGCGCGGCGAGTTCCGTGCCGCCGGGCGATCGGCCACGCCGGAGGCCTGCCAGGCCCTGGTGGAGATCCTCGGCAGCGATCTGCGTGAACTGGCCAGTGCCTGCTCCCAGCTCACCGCCGATGTCGAGGGCACCATCGACGAGGCGGTCGTGGCCCGCTACTACAGCGGGCGCGCCGAGGCGTCCAGCTTCACCATCGCCGACCGGGCGGTGGAGGGCAGGCTGCCCGAGGCGCTGGAGGCGCTGCGCTGGTCGCTGTCCACGGGGGTGGCCCCGGTGCTGGTCACCAGTGCCCTCGCCCAGGGGGTGCGGGGCATCGGCAGGCTGATGTCGGCCCCGCGCGGGATGCGTCCCGGGGATCTGGCCCGTGAGCTGGGGATGCCGCCGTGGAAGATCGACCGGGTCCGCCGGCAGATGCGCGGCTGGTCGGCGGCCGGGGTGTCGGCGGCGCTGCGCGCGGTGGCCGAGGCGGACGCGGCGGTCAAGGGCGGCGGGGACGACCCGGAGTACGCCCTGGAGAAGGCCGTCATCACCATCGCCCGCGCGGCCCGCTCCCGCTGAGGCGGAGAGACACGAGGGGAACCCGCGGGGAAGCGACGCGCGGCGGAGCGATGCGCACGGGGTGCGTACGGAGGCGGAATGTGTACTGCCCGCCGGGGGGAATCCGGCGGGCAGTCTCGCTTTACGGCCTGTGAGCAGGCTCTTTGTCGTGCGCCGCACCCGCGTGGCGAACGCAGGCCGCGTGCGGCGCGGTGGGCCGGCGCGGAGCGGTGAGAGGGTCCGCTGGATTCCGCTTCGGCACCGGGGTGGGCCGTCAGACGGAGGCCCGGGGGTTTCAGCCCTTGAGAGCGGAGACCTTCTGGGCCAGAGCCGACTTCTTGTTGGCGGCCTGGTTCTTGTGGATCACGCCCTTGCTGGCGGCCTTGTCGAGCTTCTTGCCGGCCACGCGCGCGGCCTCGACGGCCTTCTCGGCGTCACCGGCGGCGATCGCCTCACGGGTGCGGCGGATCGCGGTCTTCAGCTCGGACTTGACCGCCTTGTTGCGCTGGCGGGCCTTCTCGTTGGTCTTGATCCGCTTGATCTGGGACTTGATGTTCGCCACGAAGGAGCCTTCTCGGGTGTGATGAGGTGTGATTCCGTGCCCGTCTCCCCGTGCGGTCCCGTCGCACCGTCCGCGCGCCGGGCCCCGCGCGAGGGCATTGAGACACAGTCGGTCAGGGTACCAGCAGGCCTGATCGGCTCCCAAACCGGACCGTAAGCGCCACTCATGGGACGATGGGGGAGACGTACCGATCCGAGCCATGACCCGACAGGACCCTGCGTGCCCGCGACCCCATCGAACGTGCCGGAGCCGAGCCGTACCGACCCGGCGCTGATCCGCAACTTCTGCATCATCGCGCACATCGACCACGGCAAGTCGACGCTCGCCGACCGGATGCTCCAGCTCACCGGTGTCGTCGAGCAGCGCCAGATGCGCGCCCAGTACCTCGACCGCATGGACATCGAGCGCGAGCGCGGCATCACGATCAAGTCCCAGGCGGTCCGCCTGCCGTGGGCCCCCACCGAGGGTGAGGAGAAGGGGACGACCCACATCCTCAACATGATCGACACACCCGGGCACGTCGACTTCACCTACGAGGTGTCCCGCTCGCTGGCCGCGTGCGAGGGGTGCATCCTCCTGGTCGACGCCGCCCAGGGCATCGAGGCCCAGACGCTCGCCAACCTCTACCTGGCGATGGAGAACGACCTCACGATCATCCCCGTCCTCAACAAGATCGACCTCCCGGCCGCCCAGCCGGAGAAGTTCGCGGCCGAGCTGGCGCACCTCATCGGCTGCGACCCGTCGGAGGTCCTGAAGGTCTCCGCCAAGACCGGCGAGGGCGTCGACGCGCTGCTGAACGAGGTCGTGCGGCAGGTCCCAGCCCCGGTCGGCGTCGCGGACGCCCCCGCCCGCGCGATGATCTTCGACTCGGTCTACGACGCCTACCGGGGCGTCGTGACGTACGTGAAGGTCGTCGACGGCAAGCTCTCCAGGCGCGAGCGCATCCAGATGATGTCCACCGGCGCCGCCCACGAGCTGCTGGAGATCGGCACCAACAGCCCGGAGATGCTGCCCTCCGACGGCCTGTCCGTCGGCGAGGTGGGCTATCTGATCACCGGCGTGAAGGACGTGCGCCAGTCCAAGGTCGGCGACACCATCACCCAGTTCTCCAAGGGGGCCACCGAGGCGCTGGGCGGCTACAAGGACCCCAAGCCGATGGTGTTCTCCGGCCTGTATCCGCTGGACGGCTCGGACTACCCCGAGCTGCGCGACGCCCTGGACAAGCTCCAGCTCAACGACGCCGCGCTGGTCTACGAGCCGGAGACGTCCGCCGCCCTCGGCTTCGGCTTCCGCGTGGGCTTCCTCGGCCTGCTGCACCTGGAGGTCATCCGCGAGCGCCTGGAGCGCGAGTTCGGGCTCGACCTGATCGCCACCGCGCCCAACGTGGTCTACCGGGTGGACATGGAGGACGGCACCGAGCACATCGTCACCAACCCCAGCGAGTACCCGACGGGCAAGGTCGCCCAGGTGCACGAGCCGGTCGTCCGCGCGACGGTGCTGACCCCGAACGACTTCGTCGGCGCCGTGATGGAGCTGTGCCAGTCGCGGCGCGGCAACCTGCTGGGCATGGACTACCTGTCCGAGGACCGCGTCGAGCTGCGCTACACCCTTCCGCTGGCGGAGATCGTCTTCGACTTCTTCGACGCCCTCAAGTCCAAGACCCGCGGTTACGCCTCGCTCGACTACGAGCCGACCGGTGAGCAGACCGCCGACCTGGTCAAGGTCGACATCCTGCTGCACGGCGACAAGGTGGACGCCTTCTCCGCGATCGTCCACAAGGACAAGGCCTACAGCTACGGGGTCAGGATGGCCTCCAAGCTGCGCGAGCTCATTCCCCGGCAGCAGTTCGAGGTGCCCATCCAGGCCGCCATCGGCTCGCGCGTCATCGCCCGCGAGACCGTCCGCGCCATCCGCAAGGACGTGCTCGCCAAGTGCTACGGCGGTGACATCTCCCGCAAGCGGAAGCTGCTGGAGAAGCAGAAGGAGGGCAAGAAGCGCATGAAGGTGGTGGGCCGGGTGGAGGTCCCGCAGGAGGCCTTCATCGCCGCGCTCTCCTCGGACTCCGACGCCGGCGGCGACGCCAAGGGCAAGAAGTAGGGTCCGCCCGGGCCCGCCCCCGCGGGCCGGTGCGCGGGCCGGAAACCGCGGGACGGAGCAGGACGGAGCGTTCGTGAGGGCGTCGGCAGGGCCCGCTCGGGCCCTGCCGACGCCCTCACACGTGCGGACCGGTGCGCGGGCGCACGGGCGGGCGGCGGTGTATGTGGTGTATGTATCGCACAGGTCACGGCTTCACGCAGGCGGTGTGCAAGCTCTTTCAAGGCGGGGCCTTCCGTCTTAGGCTGATCGCCCGCTCGGTTGTTACTCGCGAGTCACTCAATACGCACAGAGCAGTACGCACAGCACGGAACCGTTCCGTCTTTTCCCCACCCCAGCACTCGCGGTGGACCGAGCCTTGGAGCCACCCCCCTGCACCGTCGCGGGCCCCGGAGGATGTTGTGAGCGACAACCAGTCCCTGATCCAGAACCGTCCGCCCTCGGTGGCGAACCTCTTCCTGGAGCGCATCGAGGCGACCCCGGACGGCGAGGCGTACCGCTATCCCGTGCCCCCGGCCTCGGGCGAGGGCCCGGACGAGTGGCGCTCCTACACCTGGGGCGAGGCCGCGCGGCGGGTCTTCGCGATCGCCGCGGGCCTGATGGACCTCGGGGTGAGGCCCGAGGAGCGGGTCGCCATCGCCTCCAACACCCGGGCCGACTGGATCCTGTGCGACCTGGGAGTGCTGTGCGCCGGAGCGGCCACCACGACCGTCTACCCCAGCACCAACGCCGAGGAGACCGCCTACATCCTCGCCGACTCCGAGAGCCGTGTGCTGATCGCCGAGGACGCCGGGCAGCTCGCCAAGGCCCGTGAGCGCCGCGCCGAGCTGCCGGACCTCGCCCACGTCGTCGTCATCGAGGCGGAGGGCGCCGTGGCCGCCGAGGGCGACCCGGAGGGCTGGGTGCTGTCGCTGGACGAGCTGCGCAAGCGCGGTGAGGCGTACCTGGAGGAGCACCCCGAGGCGGTCAAGGAGACCGTCGGCGCCCTGCGCTCCGACCAGCTCGCCACCCTGATCTACACCTCCGGCACCACCGGCCGGCCCAAGGGCGTACGGCTGCCGCACGACGCCTGGTCCTACATGGCCAAGGCCATCGCCGCGACGGAGCTGGTCCGCGCCGACGACGTGCAGTACCTGTGGCTGCCGCTGGCGCACGTGTTCGGCAAGGTGCTCACCGCGGCCCAGATCGAGGTCGGCCACGTCACCGCCGTGGACGGCCGGGTCGACAAGATCATCGAGAACCTCCCGGTCGTGCGGCCCACCTACATGGCCGCCGTCCCCCGGATCTTCGAGAAGGTCTACAACGGGGTCGCGGCCAAGGCGCGGGCGGGCGGCGGCGCCAAGTACAAGATCTTCAAGTGGGCCTCCGGGGTCGCGCGCGAGTACGCCAAGGTCACCCAGGACAACTTCCGCCGCACCGGCACGGCCTCCGCGCCCGCCGGCCTGAGGATGAAGCACGCGGTCGCCGACAAACTCGTCTACGCCAAGCTCCGCGAGGCCTTCGGCGGAAGACTGCGCGCCTGCGTCTCCGGCTCCGCCGCCCTGGCGCCGGAGATCGGCTACTTCTTCGCCGGCGCCGGCGTCCACATCCTGGAGGGCTACGGCCTCACCGAGTCCAGCGCCGCCAGCTTCGTCAACCCCGGCGAGGCGTACCGCACCGGCACGGTCGGCAAGCCGCTGCCCGGCACCGAGGTGCGCATCGCCGAGGACGGCGAGATCCTGCTGCGCGGCCCCGGCATCATGCAGGGCTACCACAGGCTGCCGGAGAAGACCGCCGAGGTCCTGGAGGAGGACGGCTGGTTCCACACCGGCGACATCGGCGAGCTGTCGGAGGACGGCTACCTGCGGATCACCGACCGCAAGAAGGACCTGATCAAGACCTCCGGCGGCAAGTACATCGCCCCGGCCGAGGTCGAGGGGCAGTTCAAGGCGGTCTGCCCCTACGTCTCCAACATCCTGGTGCACGGCGCCGACCGCAACTACTGCACCGCGCTCATCGCGCTCGACGAGCCCACCATCATGGGCTGGGCCGAGGAGCACGGGCTCGGAGGGAAGAGCTACGCGGAGGTCGTCGGCTCCGAGGAGGTGCACAAGCTCGTCGACGGCTACGTCCAGCGCCTCAACGAGGGCCTCCAGCGCTGGCAGACGATCAAGAAGTTCCGGATCCTGCCGCGCGACCTGGACATCGAGCACGGTGAGCTCACCCCGAGCCTGAAGCTGAAGCGGCCCGCGGTGGAGAAGGAGTTCGGCCACCTGATCGAGGAGATGTACGAGGGCGCACGCGAGGCGTGAGACCCGGGGCCCGGAAGGGGCCGGGGACGTCGTGACGCGGGCGTCCCCGGCCCTTCCGGCCTTCTCCCCCCGGGCTCCGTGCGGGCCGTGGGCCTAGGGCTTGCGCCCCACACCGCAGAAGGCGTCGACCTCCTCCTCGTCCTCCCCGGGCCGGCCTTCCCGCGCGAGGTCGGGCCGCCAGCGGTTGCACGACACCACCCCGGGCTCCACCAGTTCCAGGCCGTCGAAGAAGGCGGCGATCCGCTCGGGGCCGCGCAGGACGAGCGGTGCGTTGCCGGAGGAGTTCCACACCTCCACGATCCTGTCCGACCGCTCGCCGTGGATGACGTTGGTGCCGTCGTACAGCACCAGATGGCTGCCCTGCGGCAGGGCGGCCATCAGCCGGCGCACGATGCCGTACGCCTCGTCGTCGTCGGTGACGAACTCCATGATGCCCATCAGCAGCAGGGCGACGGGCCGGGTGAGGTCCAGCGCCGACGCGGCGCGCCGGATGATCGTCTCGGGGTCGCGCAGATCGGCGTGGATGTACTCGGTCGTGCCCTCGGGCGAGCTGGTGAGCAGGGCGCGGGCGTGGGCCAGTACCAGGGGGTCGTTGTCGACGTAGACGACGCGCGACTCGGGGGCCAGCCGCTGCGCGATATCGTGGGTGTTGTCCACGGTGGGCAGCCCGGTGCCGATGTCCAGGAACTGGCGGACGCCGGCCTCGGTGACCAGGTACCGCACGGCCCGGCCGAGGAGGGCCCGGGAGGCGCGGGCCAGCCGGGGCACGTCGGGGAGGATCGCCGTGATCTGGTCGCCGACCGCGCGGTCGACCTCGTAGTTGTCCTTCCCTCCCAGCCAGTAGTTCCAGATCCGGGCCACGTGCGACACCGTGGTGTCGATCACCGGCGGCGCCTGCGGTTCGGGTACGGGCGGGTGGTCGCTCACGGGAGGTGCCTCCTGTCGCGAATCACGGCGATGGTCGTCGCACAACGTAACCCGACTGCCCCCTCGGCGAGGCAAGTTGGCACCCGGTCGGCACGGCGGCCCGATCCCTGCGGAGATCCGGCGTGTTCCGTGCGGCACCGTTCCGTGCGGTGGAGCGGAGGCGCCCGCCTAGTCCACCAGGTCGCGGACGACCGCGTCGGCCAGCAGCCGGCCGCGCAGGGTCAGCGCCGCGCGCCCGCGCTCGTACGCCTCCGGGCGCAGCAGCCCGTCCGCCAGCGCCCGCTCGGCGGCGCGCGCCCCGGCCGGGGCCAGGACGTCCAGCGGTACGCCGTCCACCAGCCGCAGCTCCAGCAGGATCCGCTCCACGCGCCGGTCCCCGTCGTCCAGCACCTCGCGGCCCACGCCCGGTGAACGGCCCTCGGCGAGCGCCTGGGCGTACGCGCCGGGGTGCTTGGCGTTCCACCAGCGCACCCCGCCGACGTGGCTGTGCGCCCCCGGACCGGCGCCCCACCAGTCGGCGCCCGTCCAGTACAGCTCGTTGTGGCGGCAGCGGGCGGCCTCCGTCACCGCCCAGTTCGACACCTCGTACCAGTGAAGACCGGCAGCCGACAGCATCTCCTCGGCGATCAGGTAGCGGTCGGCGTGCACGTCGTCGTCCGTCATCGGCACCTCGCCGCGCCGGATGCGGGAGGCCAGCCGCGTGCCGTCCTCCACGATCAGCGCGTACGCCGAGACGTGGTCGGGCCCGGCGCCGAGGGCGGCCTCCAGCGAGGCCCGCCAGTCGTCGTCGCTCTCGCCCGGGGTGCCGTAGATCAGGTCCAGGTTGACGTGCTCGAAACCCGCCGCGCGGGCCTCGGCCACGCACGCCTCGGGACGGCCCGGGGTGTGGGTGCGGTCCAGCACGGCCAGCACATGGCGCCGGGCGCTCTGCATGCCGAAGGAGATCCGGTTGAAGCCCGCCTCGCGCAGTCCGGCCAGGTACGCCGGACCGACGGACTCCGGATTGGCCTCCGTGGTGACCTCGGCGCCTTCGGCCAGCCCGAACTCCTCGCGGATCACCGCCAGCATCCGCCCCAGGTCGGCGGCGGGCAGCAGGGTGGGGGTGCCGCCGCCGACGAAGACCGTCCGAACCGGCCGGGGATCGTCGCCGAGCACCTTGCGGGCCAGCCGCACCTCCTCGGCCAGCGTCTGTGCGTAGTTCTCCCGGGAGGCGAGCGCGCCGCCGGAGCCGCGCAGCTCGCTCGCGGTGTAGGTGTTGAAGTCGCAGTAGCCGCAGCGCGTCGCGCAGTACGGCACGTGCAGGTAGAAGCCGAGGGGGCGCCGTGCGGCGTCCGCCAGGGCGTGCGCGGGCAGGGAACCGTCGGCGGGGACGGGCTCGCCGTCGGGCAGTGCGGAAGGCATGGGGTCCATTGTCCCGCACCCGTTCCGAACCGGGCCGCGCCCCGGCGGCCCGCGGCAGGCCGGGCCGGAGGGCGGAGGGCCGGGCGGGCGGATGGCGCACCGGCCCCGGAGCTCACCGCCCGTCGGGCCCGCCCGCCGGTGAGCCCACCGTGACGTGGTCGATCAGCCGCTCGACCGGGCCGAGCAGCCCCGGCTCCAGATCCGTGTAGTCGCGCACGCTCCCCAGGATCCGCTTCCACGCCGCGCCGGTGTTCTCCGGCCAGCCCAGCGCCCGGCACACCCCCGTCTTCCAGTCCTGGCCGCGCGGCACCCGGGGCCAGGCGCCGATGCCCAGGGCGGACGGCTTCACCGCCTCCCAGACGTCGATGTACGGATGGCCGACGACCAGCACGTTCTCATCGGTTACCTCGGCGGCGATCCGGGACTCCTTGGAGCCGGGCACCAGATGGTCCACCAGCACGCCCAGCCGGGCCTCGGGAGTGGGGCCGAAGGCCTCCACGACCGCCGGGAGGTCGTCCACGCCCTCCAGGTACTCCACGACCACGCCCTCGATCCGCAGGTCGTCGCCCCAGACCTTCTCCACCAGCTCCGCGTCGTGGCGCCCCTCGACGTAGATGCGCCCCGCCCGCGCCACCCGCGCGCGGGCGCCCGGCACCGCCACCGACCCCGAGGCCGTGCGCCGGGACGCCTTCGGGGCGGGCGGGGCCGCCGCCCGGGGCCGGACGAGGGTGACGGTCTTCCCCTCCAGCAGGAAACCGCGCGGCTCCATCGGGAAGACCCGGTGTCTGCCGAAGCGGTCCTCCAGCGTGACGGTGAACCCCTGCGCCGTCCTCTCGCAGCGCACCACGGCCCCGCAGAAGCCGGTCGTGACCTCCTCCACCACCAGATCCGGTTCGGCGGGCACCTCGGGCGCGGGCCTGTGGTTCCGCGAGGTCCGCTTCCACGGAGGGGTCAGGTCGGGGCCGTACTGTCTGCTGCGCATGCGGTCATTGTGTTACGTGATCTCCGCTGTGAAACCTGGGTCGGAGCCCCGCCGCGAAACCCGCCGGGGCACCCGTCAGACGGTGCCGAAGCGCTCCGCCAGCCCGTCACGCTGGGCGCGGACGAAGGCGGCGTCCACCACCGCCCCGTGGCCCGGCACGTACCGCGCGTCCTCGCCGCCCAGGGCGAGCAGCCGGTCCAGCGCGGCCGGCCAGTGGACGGGGTGGGAGTCCGGGCCCGCCTGCGGCTCGCCGGACTCCTCCACCAGATCGCCGCAGAAGACCACGTCCGGCCCGCCCAGGGCGCCGGGGACCACGACCGCCAGGTCGTGGGCGGTGTGCGCCGGACCGACGTTGGCCAGGAGCGCCTCCCGGCCGCCCAGCTGGACGGTCAGCTCGCCGGCTACCCGGTGGTGCGGGTGGACGAGTACGTCGACCGCCTCGGCCGCCTCCCGCGGGTCCACGCCGTGCCGCACGGCGTCCTGGCGCAACTCGTCCTTCGAGTGGACCAGCAGGTCCTCGATCCCCACCGCCCCGTAGACCTCCACCCCGGCGAAGGCCGAGGCGCCCAGGACGTGGTCGAAGTGCGGATGGGTCAGCGCCACATGGGTCACCGGCAGTCCGAAGCGCTCGTGCAGGTACCGCCGGACGCGCGCGCCGTCACCCAGCGTCGCGCCCGTGTCGACCACCAGCATCCCCGACTCGCCCGCCACGGCCCCGACCGTCTCGTCCCAGCCGGGCATGCGGCGGCGTACGACTCCAGGCGACAGCTCTTCCCAATCCGTCTCCATACCGCGACGCTAGCGCCATCACGCGGGCGGTGCCCGCCGGGATGTGGCGGGGATCGCCCTCCCGGTCGGCGCCCGCCCTTGCCCTGGCCACGGTCACCGGCCGTACACTGGCACAGGGTGACTGGCACTCACCGGCTGAGAGTGCCAGAGAACGCCAGGGAAAGAGGACCGGAAAGAGACGGCCGGACGGGAGGTGCGCCCAGATGCTCAGCGAACGCAGACTCGAAGTCCTGCGCGCCATCGTCCAGGACTACGTGGGCACGCAGGAGCCGGTGGGCTCCAAGGCGCTGACCGAGCGGCACAACCTCCAGGTCTCCCCGGCCACCGTGCGCAACGACATGGCGGCCCTGGAGGACGAGGGGTACATCGCCCAGCCGCACACCAGCGCGGGCCGAGTTCCCACCGACAAGGGGTACCGCCTGTTCGTCGACAGGCTGGCGGGCGTCAAGCCGCTGTCCAAGCCGGAGCGCCGGGCGATCCAGAACTTCCTGGAGGACGCCGTCGACCTCGACGACGTCGTCAGCCGCACCGTACGGCTGCTGGCCCAGCTCACCCGCCAGGTCGCCGTCGTCCAGTACCCCTCGCTGACCCGCTCGACCGTCCGCCACGTCGAGCTGCTGCTCCTGGCCCCCGCGCGTCTGATGCTCGTGCTGATCACGGACACCGGGCGGGTCGAGCAGCGCATGGTGGACTGCCCCGCCCCCATCTCGGAGTCGTCCCTGGCCGATCTGCGCGCCCGGCTCAACAGCCGGGTGGTCGGCGAGCGCTTCTCGGAGGTGCCCAGGCTGGTGCAGGACCTGCCGGAGTCCTTCGACGCCGAGGACCGCGGCACGGTCTCGACGGTGCTCGCCACCCTCCTGGAGACTCTGGTGGAGGAGACCGAGGAGCGGCTGATGATCGGCGGCACCGCCAATCTCACCCGCTTCGTGCACGACTTCCCGCTGACCATCCGGCCGGTGCTGGAAGCTCTGGAGGAGCAGGTCGTCCTGCTCAAGCTGCTGGGGGAGGCGAAGGATCCGGGCATGACGGTGCGAATCGGTCATGAGAATGTTCACGAGGGGCTGACGTCCACGTCGGTCGTCTCGGTCGGTTACGGTTCGGGAGACGAGGCGGTCGCCAAGCTCGGTGTGGTCGGGCCGACCCGCATGGACTACCCCGGAACGATGGGAGCGGTACGCGCAGTGGCACGTTACGTCGGACAGATCCTCGCGGAGTCGTAAGTGGCAACCGACTACTACGCGGTCCTGGGCGTACAGCGCGATGCCTCGCAGGACGAGATCAAGAAGGCCTTCCGCAGGCTCGCGCGCGAACTGCACCCTGACGTCAACCCGGACCCGAAGACGCAGGAGCGGTTCAAGGAGATCAACACCGCCTACGAGGTGCTCTCCGACCCGCAGAAGAAGCAGATGTACGACCTCGGCGGCGACCCCACGGGCGGCGCGGGCCGGGGCGGCGGCTTCGGCGGGGGCTTCGGGAACTTCTCCGACATCATGGACGCCTTCTTCGGCGCCGCCTCCCAGCGCGGGCCGAGGTCCCGCACCCGGCGCGGCCAGGACGCCATGATCCGGCTCGACATCGAGCTGGACGAGGCGGCCTTCGGCACCACCAAGGACATCCAGGTGGACACGGCGGTCGTCTGCACCACGTGCAGCGGCGAGGGGGCGGCCCCGGGCACCTCCGCGCAGACCTGCGACATGTGCCGCGGCCGCGGAGAGGTCTCGCAGGTCACCCGGTCCTTCCTGGGGCAGGTCATGACCTCTCGTCCCTGCCCGCAGTGCCAGGGCTTCGGCACGGTCGTGCCCACCCCCTGCCCGGAGTGCGCCGGTGACGGCCGGGTGCGCTCGCGGCGCAACCTGACGGTGAAGATCCCGGCCGGCGTCGACAACGGCACCCGCATCCAGCTCGCCGGCGAGGGCGAGGTCGGCCCGGGCGGCGGCCCGGCGGGCGACCTGTACGTCGAGATCCACGAGGTGCCGCACCCGGTCTTCCAGCGGCGCGGCGACGACCTGCACTGCACGGTCACCATCCCCATGACGGCGGCGGCGCTGGGCACCAAGGTCCCGCTGGAGACGCTGGACGGCCTGGAGGAGGTCGACATCCGGCCCGGCACCCAGTCCGGCCAGTCGGTCCCGCTCCACCAGCGCGGCGTGACGCATCTGCGCGGCGGCGGCCGCGGTGATCTGATCGTCCATGTGGAGGTCCAGACGCCGAACAAGCTGGACCCGGAGCAGGAGGAGCTGCTGCGCCGCCTGGCCAAGCTGCGGGGCGAGGAGCGGCCCACGGGCCAGTTCCAGCCGGGGCAGCAGGGGTTGTTCTCGCGGTTGAAGGATGCGTTCAACGGTCGCTGAGACGGTGCTCAGGCGGTGCTGGGGCGGGTCGGCCGGGGGTCCGGGGGCCGTCCACGGCGGGCGTGGCAGGATGCCGTCATGCCCACCGAGCTGATCACCCCGGCCACCGGGCCGGCGCACCCCGCCGGGCGGCCGGTGTGACCGCCCCCGTCTTCCTGGCCGAGACCGCCGCCCTGGCCGGTGCCGCCCCCGGCGCCGTGCTGGCGCTGGAGGGGCCCGAGGGCCGGCACGCCGTCGCGGTACGGCGGCTGCGCGCGGGTGAGGAGGTCGTCCTCACCGACGGGGCCGGCACCGGGGCCTTCGGCACCGTCGCGGCGGTCGAGGGGAAGGACCGGCTGGAGGTCGCCGTCACCGAGGTGCGCACCGAGCCGGAGCCGCGCCCGCGGATCACCGTCGTCCAGGCCCTGCCCAAGGGCGACCGCGGCGAGCTGGCCGTGGAGACGATGACGGAGACGGGCGTGGACGCGATCGTGCCCTGGTCCGCTTCGCGCTGCGTCACGCAGTGGCGGGGCGAGCGCGGGCAGAAGGCGCTGCGCAAGTGGCGTTCCACCGCGCGCGAGGCCGGCAAGCAGTCGCGCCGGCTGCGCTTCCCGGAGGTCGCCGAGCCGGCGACCACCCGGCAGCTGCTCCCGCTGCTGTCGTCCGCCGCCTTCGCCGCGGTCCTCCACGAGGAGGGTTCGCTGCCGCTGGCGACCGCCGGGCTGCCGGACGAGGGCGAGCTGGTGCTCGTCGTCGGCCCGGAGGGCGGGGTCGCCCCGGAGGAGCTGGAGGCGTTCGCGCGGGCGGGCGCGCGCCCGTACCGGCTGGGCCCGAGCGTGCTGCGCACCTCCACGGCGGGCACGGCGGCGGCGGCGCTGCTGCTGGGACGCACCGGCCGCTGGTCCTGATCACCCGCGCCGGGGCCGGGGTACGATCGGCGCTGCGTGACCACCGATCGACCCACCTCACAGCGGGAGGCGCCACCGTGGCGGAGGAACCGCAGGCGGACTGCCTGTTCTGCAAGATCGTCGCGGGGGACGTTCCGGCGACGATCGTCCACGAGACCGACACCACGCTCGCCTTCCGGGACATCAACCCGCAGGCGCCCACCCATGTGCTGGTGATCCCCAAGGAGCACCACCCCGACGCCGCGGCGCTGGCCGCCGCCGCCCCGCAGCTGGCCGCCGACGTGTTGCGCGCGGCGGGCGAGGTCGCCGAGCAGGAGAACATCGCCCCGCCCGGGGGCGCCACCGTCGGATACCGGATCGTGTTCAACACCGGTGCGGGCGCCGGGCAGACCGTCTGGCACGCGCACGCCCACGTCCTGGGCGGACGCGGTCTGAACTGGCCCCCCGGGTAAGCCCGTTGTCCGTACGCGAACTGGTCGTGCTGGGCACCGCCAGCCAGGTGCCAACCCGCCGGCGCAACCACAACGGCTATGTGCTGCGCTGGGACGGCGAGGCGCTGCTGTTCGACCCCGGCGAGGGCACCCAGCGCCAGATGCTCCGCGCGGGCGTGGCCGCCCACGACCTCACCCGGCTGTGCGTCACCCACTTCCACGGCGACCACAGCCTGGGCCTGGCCGGGGTCATCCAGCGCATCAACCTCGACCGGGTGCCGCACCCGGTCACGGCGCACTACCCGGCGAGCGGGCAGCGCTTCTTCGACCGCCTTCGGTACGCCACCGCCTACCGCGAGACGGCCGAGCTGCGCGAGGAGCCGGTCGGCGCCGACGGCACGCTGGCCGCCACCGCCGCGTACACGCTCCAGGCCCGGCGCCTGTCCCATCCGGTGGAGTCCTACGGCTACCGCCTGGTCGAGCCCGACGGGCGCCGGATGCTGCCCGAGCGGCTCGCCGCCCACGGCATCCTCGGCCCGGACGTCGGCCGCATCCAGCGCGAGGGCGAGCTGCGCGGGGTCACGCTCGACGAGGTGAGCGAGACCCGTCCAGGGCAGAGCTTCGCCTTCGTGATGGACACCCGGCTGTGCGAGGGCGTGCACGCCCTCGCCGAGGGCTGCGACATGCTGGTCATCGAGGCCACCTTCCTCGACGAGGAGGAGGCGCTGGCGCAGGAGTACGGCCACCTCACGGCGGGCCAGGCGGCCTCCGTCGCGGTGCGGGCGGGGGTTCGGCACCTGGTGCTCACGCACTTCTCGCAGCGCTACGACGACCCGGCCCGGTTCGCCGCCCAGGCCCGGGAGGCGGGGTTCGCCGGGGAGCTGACCGTGGCCGAGGACCTGATGCGGGTGCCGATGCCCCGGCGGCGCTGACCGCCGCCCGCGCACCCTCTCCGCCCGCACCCTCCCCCTCCCCGGCGCCCGCCCGGCCCGCTTCCGGCCGCGCCGCCGCGCGCCCCTTTCCGAAAACGTACGGGCGCCCTTGACGCCCTCCTCCGCCGTACCTAGTCTCCGTCTCCGCACATGGACAGGGTTCACATAGGAGAACATGTTGGTGGCGGGGCTGCTCCGTGATCCGGGAGCCCGGCGCCGCCGGCCCCGACCCGGCAGGAGCCGCCGATGAAGGACCTGACCGTCACCGAGGTGCGCCTGACCCCGATCCTCGTCGCCGACCCGCCCCTGCTCAACACCCAGGGCGTCCACCAGCCCCACACCCCGCGCCTGATCGTCGAGGTGGTCACGGCCGGAGGCGTCACCGGGGTCGGGGAGACCTACGGCGACACCAAGTACCTGGACCTGGCACGCTCCCTCGCCCGGCGGCTGCCCGGACATCCGGTCAGCGACCTGAACGGGCTGCTCGCCCTCGCCGGCGGACTCCCCCTGGACGGCCACCGGACGGACGGCTCGGTGGACGTCGGCGGACTGCGCGGCGTCCAGACCGCCGGCAAGCTGCGGCTGTCCGTCGTCTCCGGCTTCGAGGTGGCCTGCCTGGACGCCCTGGGCAAGGCACTGGGGATGCCCGTGCACGCCCTGCTCGGCGGGAAGGTGCGCGACCGGGTCGAGTACAGCGCCTACCTGTTCTACCGCTGGGCCGAGCACCCCGGCGGCGCGGCGGGCGGCAGCGGCGGCCGAGGCACTGCCGGCGACGACTGGGGCGCCGCCCTCGACCCGGCCGGGATCGTCGCCCAGGCCCGCCGTCTCGCGGCCGACCACGGCTTCGGCTCCTTCAAGCTCAAGGGCGGGGTCTTCCCGCCCGAGGAGGAGACCGCCGCCGTCCGGGCACTGGCGGAGGCGTTCCCCGGCAGCCCTCTGCGCCTGGACCCCAACGGCGCCTGGTCGGTGGAGACCTCTCTGAAGGTCGCGGACGAACTGCGCGACGTGCTGGAGTACCTGGAGGACCCGGTCACCGGCACGCCCGCGATGGCCGAGGTCGCCGCACGGGCCGGAGGGCTGCCGCTGGCCACCAACATGTGTGTGACCACCTTCCCGGAGATCGCCGAGGCGTTCACCACCGGCGCCGTCCAGGTACTGCTCAGCGACCACCACTACTGGGGAGGGCTGCGCAACACCCAGCAACTGGCCGCGATCTGCCGCGCCTTCGGCGTCGGGGTGTCCATGCACTCCAACACCCACCTGGGCGTCAGCCTCGCCGCCATGACCCATGTCGCCGCCACCGTCCCCGGCCTGGAGCACGCCTGCGACACCCACTACCCCTGGCAGACCGAGGACGTGCTCACCGAGCGCATCGCCCTCCGCGGAGGCGCCGTCACCGTCCCCGACGCCCCCGGCCTGGGCGTCACCCTCGACCGCGAGCGCCTCGACGCCCTCCACCGCCGGTGGCTGGCCGACGACGGCCCGATGCGCGACCGGGACGACGCCGCCGCCATGCGCCGGGCCGACCCGGAGTGGGAAACCCCCTCCGTACCGCGCTGGTGACGCCGTACGCAACTCGCGGCCGGCCCACCGCGCCGATCGTGCACACTGGCCGCATGCTCGACCCGCTCGCCGCGCTCCGCACCCCCGACGACCCGCCCTGCGACGTCTACCTGACCGGGACGGTCTTCCTGGACATCGTCTTCACAGGCCTGGACTCGGCGCCGGTGCGCGGCACCGAGTCCTGGGCGCGGGGCATGGGGTCGAGCCCCGGCGGCGTCGCCAACATGGCCACCGCCCTGGCCCGGCTCGGCCTGCGCACCTCGCTCGCCGCCGCCTTCGGCGACGACATGTACGGCGAGTACTGCTGGGAGGCGCTGGAGAAGGGCGAGGGCATCGACCTGTCGCTGTCGCGCACCGCACCCGGCTGGCACTCGCCGGTCACCGTCTCGATGGCCTACGAGGGCGAGCGGACGATGGTCTCCCACGGGCACGAGGCCCCCCGGCCCGAGGAGCCCGCACCCGGCGACCCGCCCGCCGCCCGCGCCTGCGTCGCCTCCCTCCGGCCCGGCAGGCGCCAGGAGTGGATCGCGCGGGCGGCCCGGTCCGGCAGCCGGGTCTTCGCCGACATCGGCTGGGACGAGACCGGCCGCTGGGACCCGGACGACCTCGCCGACCTGGAGCACTGCGAGGCGTTCCTGCCCAACGCCCAGGAGGCGATGCGCTACACCCGCGCCGACTGCCCCCGCGCCGCCGCCCGCCGCCTGGCCGAGAGGGTGCCGCTGGCCGTGGTGACCATGGGGGCCGAGGGCGCCGTCGCGGTGGACGGCGCCACGGGCGAGACCGCCGAGGTGCCCGCCATCTCGGTGGAGGCACTGGACCCCACCGGCGCCGGGGACGTGTTCGTGGCCGGCTTCGTCACCGGCAGCCTGGCCGGCTGGCCGCTGGCCGACCGGCTGGCCTTCGCCGTCCTCACCGCCGCCCTGTCGGTACAGGAGTTCGGCGGTTCGCTGTCCGCGCCGGGCTGGGCCGAGATCGCCGCCTGGTGGCAGCGCGTACGCGACTTCGACGAACAGGATCCGGCCGCCCTGAGCCGCTACGGCTTCCTGGAGGCCCTGCTGCCCGGCTGCGCCCGGCCGTGGCCGCTGCGCCGCGCGGTGCCGACCATCGGCTTCCGCCTGCCCTGACCCGGCTCCGCGGCATCCGCCCGCGGAGCCGGGCATGCAAATCGCTACTGACCTGTCAGCGCCACGTCGTACCCTGGAGGTCCAGGCGCGCGGCGGCGACAGACCGGCGGCACAGCAGCGACAGAGAGGGACGCGCAGGCCACAGAGCCGGCCCATGACTCAGACACAGACGGACCAGGCACGGTCCACCCAAGCGAGTGCCCGTTTCACCGTCCCGGCCAAGCACCCGATGGTGACGGTGCTGGGTTCCGGCGACTCCCTCCTCCGCGTGATCGAGAAGTCCTTCCCGTCGACGGACATCCATGTACGCGGGAACGAGATCACCGCGACCGGCGAGGCGGCGGAGGTCGAACTCGTCCAGCGGCTCTTCGACGAGATGATGCTGGTGCTGCGCACCGGCCAGCCGCTGACGGAGGACGCGGTGGAACGATCGATCGCCATGCTCCGCGACGCGGACGGCGGCGCCGAGGAGACACCCGCCGAGGTGCTCACGCAGAACATCCTGTCCAACCGCGGCCGCACGATCCGCCCCAAGACGCTCAACCAGAAGCGCTACGTGGACGCGATCGACAAGCACACCGTCGTCTTCGGCATCGGCCCGGCGGGCACCGGCAAGACCTACCTCGCCATGGCCAAGGCGGTGCAGGCCCTGCAGTCCAAGCAGGTCACCCGCATCATCCTGACCCGGCCCGCCGTCGAGGCGGGGGAGCGGCTGGGCTTCCTGCCCGGCACCCTCTACGAGAAGATCGACCCGTATCTGCGGCCGCTGTACGACGCGCTGCACGACATGCTCGACCCCGACTCGATCCCGCGCCTGATGGCCGCCGGGACGATCGAGGTCGCGCCGCTGGCGTACATGCGCGGCCGGACGCTCAACGACGCCTTCATCATCCTGGACGAGGCGCAGAACACCAATCCCGAGCAGATGAAGATGTTCCTCACCCGGCTCGGCTTCGACTCCAAGATCGTGATCACCGGCGACGTCACCCAGGTCGACCTGCCCGGCGGCACCAGGAGCGGCCTGCGCCAGGTGCAGGAGATCCTCGAGGGCGTGGAGGACGTCCACTTCTCGCGGCTCACCAGCACCGACGTCGTGCGGCACAAGCTGGTCGGCCGTATCGTCGACGCCTACCAGCGCTACGACGACAGCCACGGCACCACCGACGGCAGTGACCGAAAGTAACGGAAAGCAACCGCCATCCACATGTCGATCGACGTCAACAACGAGTCCGGCCGCGAGATCGACGAGCGGGCGATCCTCGACATCGCCCGCTACGCCCTCGCCCGGATGCGCATCCACCCGCTGTCGGAGCTGTCGGTGATCGCCGTCGACACCGACGCCATGGAGCAGCTCCACAAGCAGTGGATGGACCTCCCCGGCCCGACCGACGTGATGTCCTTCCCCATGGACGAGCTGCGCCCGCCCTCCAAGGACGGCGACGAGCCCCCCCAGGGCCTCCTCGGCGACATCGTGCTCTGCCCCGACGTCGCCGAGAAGCAGGGCGCCGACGCCCCGACGAAGCACTCCATGGACGAGGAGCTGCAGATGCTCACCGTCCACGGGGTGCTCCACCTGCTCGGCTACGACCACGAGACGCCCGGCGAGCGGACCGAGATGTTCGGTCTCCAGACGGCGATCGTCGACGGCTGGCGCGCCGAGCGCGGCATGGAGGGGCCCTCCCCGGCCCCGACGACGACATGAGCACTCCGCTGATCGCCGCGGCGGTCCTGCTGGTCGGCCTCGCCTGGCTGGCCGCCTGCGCCGAGGCCGGCCTGGCCAGCACCACCAGCTACCGCGCCGAGGAGGCCGTACGTTCCGGGCGGCGCGGCGGTGACAAGCTGGCCGCCGTCGCGGCCGACCCCACCCGGTACCTCAACCTCGCCCTGCTGCTGCGCGTGACCGCCGAGATGTCGGCCGGAGTCCTGGTCACCTACGGCTTCCTGCACACCTTCGAGGTCACCTGGCAGGCGCTGGCGGCGGCCGGCGGCGCGATGGTGCTCGTCTCCTACGTCGCCGTCGGGGTCTCGCCGCGCACCATCGGCCGCCAGCACCCGCTGAACACCGCCACGGCCGCCGCGTACGTGCTGCTGCCGCTGGCCCGTGTGCTCGGCCCGCTGCCGCAGCTGCTGATCCTCCTGGGCAACGCCCTGACCCCGGGCAAGGGCTTCCGCAAGGGCCCGTTCGCCACCGAGGCCGAACTGCGGGCCATGGTGGACCTGGCCGGGCGGGAGGCGCTGATCGAGGACGAGGAGCGCCGCATGGTGCACTCGGTCTTCGAACTGGGCGACACCCTGGTGCGCGAGGTGATGGTGCCGCGCACCGAACTGGTCTCCATCGAGCGGTTCAAGACCATCCGCCAGGCGCTCACCCTGGCCCTGCGCTCGGGCTTCTCCCGCATCCCGGTGACCGGCGAGAACGAGGACGACATCGTCGGCATCGTCTACCTCAAGGACCTCTCCCGGAAGGTCCACATCAACCGCGAGACCGAGAACGACCTGGTCTCCACGGCGATGCGGCAGGCCGTCTTCGTCCCCGACACCAAGAACGCCGGCGACCTGCTGCGCGAGATGCAGAAGGACCGCAACCACGTCGCCGTCGTGGTCGACGAGTACGGCGGCACCGCCGGGATCGTCACCATCGAGGACATCCTGGAGGAGATCGTCGGCGAGATCACCGACGAGTACGACCGGGAGCTGCCGCCCGTCGAGGACCTGGGAGAGGGCCGCCACCGGGTCACCGCCCGCCTGGACCTGGGCGACCTGGGCGAGCTGTACGGCCTGGACCTGGAGGACGAGGACGTGGAGACGGTCGGCGGGCTGCTGGCCAAGCTCCTGGGCCGCGTCCCCATCGCGGGCGCCGCCGCGACGGTGGAGCTGCCCGAGGGGCGCGGCGGCCACCACACCGACCACCTGGGCGAGCCGGCGCTGCGCGGCCTGCGGCTCACCGCCGAGTCCCCGGCCGGCCGCCGCAACCGCATCGTCACGGTCCTGGTCGAGCCGGTCCGCGCCTTCGAGCCGGAGCCGGAGGACGAGGCGGCCGGGACCGGCGGCTGACGGCCGCCGACCCAAGGGCGGCGGGCGCGGGCGGCCGGCGGGGCGCCCGTTCCCGGACCGGGCCGCCCCTTCGCGCGGTGAACACATATGCTCACCCGCATGAGCGAAGCCGCCGACCTGGATCCCGAAGACCGCAAGATCGTCACCCTCGCCCGCAGCGCGCGGGCCCGCAACGCCGTGCCCGAGGGCGCGGCGGTGCGCGACGAGACCGGGCGCACGTACGTGGCCGGAACCGTCGCCCTGAAGTCGCTCCGGCTGAGCGCGCTGCAGACGGCCGTCGCGATGGCGGTGGCGTCCGGAGCCAAGTCCCTGGAGGCCGCGGCCGTGGTCTCCGAGGCGCCCGCCGTGCCCTCCGCCGACCTCGCCGCCGTCCACGAGCTGGGCGGCCCCGCCACCCCGGTACTGCTGGCCGGCCCCGACGGCGCGGTCCGCTCCACCGTCACCGTGGGCTGAACGGCCGGGCGGGGGGCGGGGCGGCCGGTGCGGGGGCACCCCGCGAATCGGGGAGAATGGCCACCATGAGCGACCGTTCCCCCTCTTCCCGGCCCGAGCAGCAGGCGGAGTCCGCACCGCACCGCGCGGGCTTCGCCTGCTTCGTCGGCCGCCCCAACGCGGGCAAGTCGACCCTCACCAACGCCCTGGTGGGGACGAAGGTCGCGATCACCTCCAACCGCCCGCAGACCACCCGCCACACCGTGCGCGGCATCGTCCACCGCCCCGACGCGCAGCTCGTCCTGGTGGACACCCCCGGCCTGCACAAGCCGCGCACCCTGCTGGGCGAGCGCCTCAACGACGTGGTGCGCACCACCTGGGCCGAGGTCGACGTGATCGGCTTCTGCCTGCCGGCCGACCAGAGGATCGGCCCCGGCGACCGCTTCATCGCGGGCGAGCTGGCGGCGCTGAAGCGCACCCCGAAGGTCGCGATCGTCACCAAGACCGACCTGGTGGACTCCAGGGCACTGGCCGAGCAGCTCGTGGCCGTCGACCGGCTCGGCAAGGAACTGGGCATCGAGTGGGCCGAGATCGTCCCCGTCTCCGCCACCGCGGGCGACCAGGTGGGCCTGCTGGCCGACCTGCTCGTCCCCCTCCTGCCCGAGGGCCCGCAGCTCTACCCGGACGGCGACCTCACCGACGAGCCCGAGCAGGTCATGGTCGCCGAGCTGATCCGCGAGGCGGCGCTGGAGGGGGTGCGCGACGAGCTGCCGCACTCCATCGCCGTGGTGGTCGAGGAGATGACGCCGCGCGAGGGGCGCCCGGCGGACCGGCCGCTGCTGGACGTCCACGCCAACGTCTTCATCGAGCGCCCCAGCCAGAAGGGCATCGTCATCGGCCCCAAGGGCAGCCGGCTCAAGGAGGTCGGCACCAAGTCCCGCAAGCAGATCGAGGCGCTGCTGGGCACCCCCGTCTACCTCGACTTGCACGTCAAAGTCGCCAAGGACTGGCAGCGCGACCCCAAGCAGCTGCGCAGGCTCGGCTTCTAGCCGCTCCCGGAGGAGGGCGCGCCCGCAGGCCGCCGTACGCCGTACGACCCGGCCCCCGCACCCCGCCTCGGCGCGGTGCGGGGGCCGGTCCGCGAAAGCCGTGCTCACCCATGTGAGTTCTCGCATACTGATACGCGCCGCCACGCACCGTCCGCCTCGGTTACGCTGAATCGCATCATGCGTTTTGGGCTGCTTCTCCTTAGCTGCCGCGGCGAGGGCCTGTAGTCATACGGCCGACCCCCTCCCCGCGGAGTTCGGTGATGCCGTCGTCGGCCCCTTCGAAAGCGTTCGGAAAGCGCTTCGAAGCCCATCGCCCTCCACAGGAGCCCAGTCCACATGAGCAGTGATTCCTCCCGCGTAGGCCGCCCCACGCCCGTCACCGCCGCCACGGTGGCCCAGAAGCCCTCGGGCATGCCGATCCACCGCTACCACGGCTACGAGGCCGTCGAGCTGCCCGACCGCACCTGGCCCGGCAAGCGGATCACCAAGGCCCCCCGCTGGCTGTCCACCGACCTGCGCGACGGCAACCAGGCGCTGATCGACCCGATGTCGCCCGCCCGCAAGCGCGAGATGTTCGACCTGCTGGTCCGCATGGGCTACAAGGAGATCGAGGTCGGCTTCCCCTCCTCCGGCCAGACCGACTTCGACTTCGTGCGCTCCATCATCGAAGAGGGCGCCGTCCCCGAGGACGTGACGATCTCGGTGCTGACCCAGGCCCGCGAGGACCTGATCGAGCGCACCGTGCAGTCCCTGGCCGGCGCCCACCGGGCCACGGTCCACCTGTACAACGCCACCGCCCCGGTCTTCCGCCGCGTGGTCTTCCGCGGCTCCAGGGACGACATCCGCCAGATCGCCGTGGACGGCACCCGTCTGGTGGTCGAGTACGCCGAGAAGATCCTGGGCGACGAGACGGTCTTCGGCTACCAGTACAGCCCGGAGATCTTCACCGACACCGAGCTGGACTTCGCCCTGGAGGTCTGCGAGTCGGTCATGGACGTCTGGCAGCCCGAGGAGGGCCGCGAGATCATCCTGAACCTGCCCGCCACCGTCGAGCGCTCCACGCCCTCCACTCACGCCGACCGCTTCGAGTGGATGTCGCGGAACCTGTCGCGGCGCGAGTTCGTCTGCCTGTCCACCCACCCGCACAACGACCGCGGGACCGCCGTGGCCGCCGCCGAGCTGGCCGTGATGGCCGGCGCCGACCGGGTCGAGGGCTGCCTGTTCGGGCAGGGCGAGCGCACCGGCAACGTGGACCTGGTCACGCTGGGGATGAACCTGTTCAGCCAGGGCATCGACCCGCAGATCGACTTCAGCCGGATCGACGAGATCCGCCGCACCGCCGAGTACTGCAACCAGATGGAGATCCACCCGCGCCATCCGTACGCGGGAGATCTGGTCTACACCGCCTTCTCCGGCTCCCACCAGGACGCCATCAAGAAGGGCTTCGAGGCCATGGAGGCCGACGCGGCCGCGGCCGGCAAGCCGGTGGAGGAGATCGAGTGGGCGGTGCCGTACCTGCCCATCGACCCCAAGGACGTGGGCCGCTCCTACGAGGCGGTCATCCGCGTCAACTCCCAGTCCGGCAAGGGCGGCGTCTCCTACGTCCTGAAGAACGAACACAAGCTGGACCTGCCGCGCCGGATGCAGATCGAGTTCTCGAAGATCATCCAGGCCAGGACCGACGCCGACGGCGGCGAGATCACCCCGGCGCAGATCTGGGAGACCTTCCGCGACGAGTACCTGCCCAACCCCGAAAACCCCTGGGGCCGCGTCCAGGTCCGCAACGGCCAGACCACCACCGACACCGACGGCGTGGACACCCTCACCGTCGAGGCGGCCGTCGACGGCACCGACACCGTGCTGACCGGCAGCGGCAACGGCCCGATCTCCGCGTTCTTCGACGCGCTGGAGGGCATCGGCATCGACGCCAGGCTGCTGGACTATCAGGAGCACACCATGAGCGAGGGCGCCTCCGCGCAGGCCGCCTCGTACATCGAGTGCGCCATCGACGGCAAGGTGCTGTGGGGCATCGGCATCGACCCCAACACCACCCGCGCCTCCCTGAAGGCGATCGTCTCCGCCGTCAACCGCGCCTTCCGCTGACGCGGCACCCTCCGCTGCGAGCACCGCCCGCCCCCGCCGGACGTCCGGCGGGGGCGGGCCGTCTCCACGGGGGTCACCGCGCGGGGCGGGCGCGGTCCAGCAGGGCGCGCAGGATCTCCCCGGCGTGCGTCCACAGCAGCGCGCCCCCGGCGCCGGGGACGGTGTGGCGCACCGCGCCGGGGATGCGGGCGGCCAGGCCCGCGCCCCGGTCGGGGGAGTGGCCGGTGTCCTCCTCCCCGTACCACAGGTCCACCGGCACCGCGATGCGCGAGGGGTCGAGCCCGTGGGCGCTCCAACGGCCCATGGCCAGGGCGGTGTCGCGGGCGTAGCCGCCCGGCCCCTGGGCGAAGCCCTCCTCCAGGGCCCGCCGCCAGGCGGCGTCGAAGGCGGGGTTCAGGTAGACCGCCAGATCGCACCCGGGACTGTTCGACACGATCATCTCGCGCAGGGCGCCGGGCGTGAGACCGGCGAAGATCCGCTCGGCGGCGGACGGATCGGCGACGGCGGTGTCCACCAGCCGCCGCAGCTCCCGCGGGAGCACACCCGCGAACCGCGGCTCGGCGACCTCGTCCGCCCCGGAGACCACCGCGAGCGCCGCCACCACACCCCGCTCGGCGCAGGCCAGGGCGAACGGCGCACCCTGCGAGTTGCCCACCATGGCGGGCCGTACCAGGCCCCGGGCGGCGGCGAAGGCGCGGACGTCCTCGGCGAAGTCGGCGAAGGTGCGCCCGGGGAGCGGGCCGGAGGCGCCCAGCCCGGGCCGGTCCAGGGAGACCAGCCGCACTCCTAGCCGGGCTACCGCGCCGGCGCCGAACCCCAGGTGCCTGCTGGTGCCCGCGCCCGGGCAGAACAGCACGGGGAGGCCGTCCCGCGGCCCCCACTCCGCCCAGCCCAGCCGTCTTCCGCCGGGAAGCCGCTGTTCGCCCGTGCGCTCCGGGCCCGTGATGGTCCGCGTGATGTCCGCGTCCTCCGGGTGGATGGTGTTCACGGGTGTCATCCTGCTGGCCGCGGCGGCGGTACGCGACCGGTTTGCCGGGGCTCCCGGCGTCCTCGGCGCCCCATGCTTTCGCAAAGGTTTACGTCCGGCGCGGGGACGCCACGGAACCCTTTCCGACCTGCGCGTACGCCTTCCGGACCGGCCCGCAAGGGCCACAAGGGGAAGGGACGGGTGACCTCCGGGGTACTGACGGCACCTCACCGATGTGGTTAACATCACGCCCACGCGGCAATGGCGCAGGAGCGTGACGGAGGTACGGCAGTGGTGCACCCCCGGGGCCGGGACGGCCGGAGACTGCGGCTGGCGGGCGTCCGCACGGCCTGGCACACGGTCGACGACGGCGAGTTCTTCTGTCCCTCCTGCGGCGGCGACCGCAACTACAGACGCCGCACCGGGCGCCGCCGCCTGGTGGTGCTCGGCCTCCCCGTGCTGCCGCGGGGCGAGGCCGGGCCCGTGCTGGAGTGCGCGGCCTGCGAGGGGCACTTCGGCACCGACGCCCTCGACCACCCCACCACCACCCGGCTGGGCGCCATGCTCCGCGACGCCGTGCACGCCGTCGCGCTGGCGGTGCTGGCGGTGGGCGGCTGCGAGGCGCGGTCGGCCCGTGAGGCGGCCGTGGAGGGCGTGCGGGCCGCCGGTTTCACCAGCTGCTCCGAGGAGCAGCTGGTCGCCCTGCTCGCGGCGGTGGGCTGCGACGGGGTCACCATGGAGATAGAGCTGCACGAGGCCCTGGCCCCGCTCGCCCCGCACCTGGCCGGGCCCGGCCGCGAGAGCCTGCTGCTGCTGGGCGCCCGGATCGCGCTCGCCGACGGCCCCTACACCCCCGGCGAGCGCAGGACGCTGGGCATGGTGGGGCGGACGCTGAGGCTGTGCGGGGAGGAGACCGACCGGCTGCTGAACGCCGCCCGCACCACCCCTTCCTGACGCTTCCCGGCCCCGCGCGCCCCGCCCGTGTTCCTCCGGCCCGCGTCCCCCGGCCGGGGGAAGGGTGGGAGACAATGGGGGAATGAGTCTGTTCCGCGACGACGGCGTGGTCCTGCGCACCCAGAAGCTGGGCGAGGCCGACCGCATCATCACGCTGCTCACGCGCGGACACGGACGGGTACGGGCCGTGGCCCGGGGCGTGCGGCGCACCAAGTCGAAGTTCGGGGCGCGGCTGGAGCCGTTCTCCCACGTCGACATCCAGTTCTTCGCGCGCGGCAGCGATCTGGTCGGCCGCGGCCTGCCGCTGTGCACCCAGACCGAGACCATCGCGCCGTACGGGCGGAACATCGTCGACGACTACGCCCGCTACACCGCCGGGACGGCCATGCTGGAGACGGCCGAGCGGTTCACCGACCACGAGGGCGAGCCCAACGTCCAGCAGTACCTGCTGCTGATCGGCGGCCTGCGCACCCTCGCCGCCGGCGAGCACGCCCCGGCGCTGGTGCTGGACGCCTTCCTGCTGCGCTCCCTGGCGGTGGGCGGCTACGCGCCCAGCTTCGAGGCGTGTGCCCAGTGCGGGCTGCCCGGCCCCAACCGGTTCTTCTCCGTCGCCGCCGGCGGGGTGGTGTGCGCCGACTGCCGCAGGCCGGGCAGCGTCGTGCCGTCCCCCGAGGCGCTGCGGCTGCTGGGCGCGCTGCTGACGGGCGACTGGGCGACGGCCGACGCGGCCGAGGCCCGGCACGTGCGCGAGGGCAGCGGGCTGGTGTCGGCGTATCTGCACTGGCACCTGGAGCGGGGCCTGCGCTCCCTGCGCTACGTCGAGAAGACCTGAGGGAGCCGACCGGCTACGCTCCCGGTATCCCTTCCCCGTCCTCACCCAGGCGCGGCCCTCCCGGGCCCCGCCCGACTGGAGATGAACCGCATGGCACGGCGCGGAATGCTGTCCCGGCAGCGTCGCGAGTACCTCACGCCCGAACCGCACCCCTCCGGCGCGCGCCCGCCGAGCATCCCCGCCGATCTGGTGCCCAGGCACGTGGCGGTGGTGATGGACGGCAACGGGCGCTGGGCCAAGCAGCGCGGGCTGCCGCGCACCGAGGGGCACAAGGTCGGCGAGGGCGTCGTGATGGACGTGCTCAAGGGCTGCCTGGAGATGGGCGTGAGGAACCTCTCCCTGTACGCCTTCTCCACCGAGAACTGGAAGCGGTCCCCCGAGGAGGTCCGCTTCCTGATGAACTTCAACCGCGACGTCATCCGCCGCCGCCGCGACGAGATGGACGCGCTCGGCATCCGCATCCGCTGGGTCGGCCGGATGCCCAAGCTGTGGAAGTCGGTCGTCCAGGAACTCCAGGTGGCGCAGGAGCAGACCAAGGACAACGACGCCATGACGCTGTACTTCTGCGTCAACTACGGCGGCCGGGCCGAGATCGCCGACGCGGCGGCGGCCATCGCGGCGGACGTGCGGGCCGGGCGGCTGGACCCGTCGAAGGTGAACGAGAAGACGGTGGCGAAGTACCTGTACTACCCGGACATGCCGGACGTGGACCTCTTCGTGCGGCCCTCGGGCGAGCAGCGCACCTCCAA
The DNA here is from genome assembly GCF_054072955.1 of Streptomyces sp. SS8. NCBI lineage: Bacteria > Bacillati > Actinomycetota > Actinomycetes > Kitasatosporales > Streptomycetaceae > Streptomyces > Streptomyces sp. SS8. The sequence goes on along the minus strand of NZ_JBSVCZ010000001.1, from coordinate 69,179 downwards.
CTACCTGATATGGCAGAGCGCGTACGCCGAGATGGTCTTCCAGGACGTGCTGTGGCCGGACTTCGACCGCCGCAACCTGTGGGACGCGTGCCTGGAGTACGCCCGCCGCGACCGCCGCTTCGGCGGCGCCGAGCCCGTGGCGCCCGCCCCGGGGGAGGCCTCCGGGCAGCCGGAGGGGACCGTACCGCCGCAGGCCTGACGCCGCGCGTCCGGGCACGCGGCGCCGGATGCGCGGCGCGGCCCGGACGCTCCCGCCGGGAACGTCCGGGCCGCGCCGCGTCCGGGCCCTCAGGCCTTGGCGCTCCGGGCGGCGGCGCACTCGCCGCAGGTGCCGAAGATCTCGATGGTGTGGGCCACGTCCACGAAGCCGTGCTCCGCGGCGATGGAGTCCGCCCACTTCTCCACCGCGGGCCCCTCCACCTCCACGGCCCTGCCGCAGTTGCGGCAGACCAGATGGTGGTGGTGGTCGTCGGTGCTGCACCGGCGGTAGACGGCCTCGCCCTCGTCGGTGCGCAGCACGTCCACCTCGCCGGCGTCGGCGAGCGACTGAAGCGTGCGGTAGACGGTGGTCAGACCGACGGAGTCGCCTCGGTGCTTGAGCATGTCGTGCAGCTCCTGGGCGCTGCGGAACTCGTCGACCTCGCTGAGCGCCGCCGCCACAGCGGCGCGCTGCCGGGTCGACCGGCCGCGTACGGGGGGACCTGCGGTCGCCACCATTGCCTCCTAGAGTCGGCGCTACCTCGCGTAGCTGATCGGCCATTGTGCCAGGTGCGGCGGGCGCCGCCGGGCGCCGCGCACCGGTGGTGTCATCGGCCGCGCCGTCCGCCGACAACCATCGGTCACCGCACGACCGTAACGCCTTCGGCCGCCCGCCGGTCCTCCCCCTCCCGGTCTCCTGCCCGCTCGCCGGGTCCGCTCCCCTCCTCCTGTCGCGCCCGCGCCCTCAGCCGCGCGCGGTTGAGCAGCGGGGCCGCCGCGGACAGGAGGGCGAACAGCGCGATGGCCAGCAGCACGATGGTGGCGCCGGGGGGGACGTCGGCGTAGTACGAGGTGGCGGTGCCGGACACGGACACCAGCACGCCCATGCCCACCGCGAGTCCCATGGTGGTCGCGAAGCCGCGCGTGACCTGCTGGGCCGCGGCCACCGGGATCACCATCAGGGCGCTCACCAGCAGCAGGCCCACCACCCGCATGGCCACGGTCACGGTGACGGCGGCGGTGACGGCCAGCAGCAGGTTGAGCAGCCGCACCGGAAGCCCGCTGACCCGGGCGAACTCCTCGTCCTGGCAGACGGCGAAGAGCTGCCGCCGCAGTCCGAAGGAGACCGCCAGGGCGAGGACGGACAGCACCACGATGGCGGTGACGTCCTCGGACGAGACGGTCATGACCGACCCGAAGAGCGGGGAGAGGAGATCGGCCGTGGTGCCGCCCGGCGCCAGGTTGATGATCAGGACGCCGCCCGCCATGCCGCCGTAGAACAGCATGGCCAGGGCCACGTCGCCGCGCGTTCTGCCGTACCAGCGGATCAGCTCCATCGCGACCGAGCCGAGCGAGGCGACCACCACGGCCGTCCACACGGGGCTGGTGCTCAGCAGGAAGCCCAGCGCCACACCGGTGAGGGCCACGTGCCCGATCCCGTCGCCCATGATCGCCTGGCGGCGCTGGACGAGGTAGATGCCGATGGCGGGGGCCGCGACGCCGACCAGCAGCGCGGCGAGCAGGGCGCGCTGCATGAAGGCGGGCTGGAGGATCTCGATCATGTCAGCAGTCCGGTCCGGGTCGGTTCGGCCAGGTGATCGGCGTGCGGGTGGCACGCCTGGTCGTGGAGGTGCGCGGTGCCCTCCACGCGCTCCACGCGGCCGTCGTGCAGGACGACCGTGCGGTCGATCAGCGGGGCCAGCGGGCCGAGTTCGTGCAGCACCAACAGGACGGAGACGCCCTCGCCGGTCTGCTCGCGCAGCGCCTCGGCCAGGACGCCCTGGCTGAGCAGGTCCACGCCGGCCAGCGGCTCGTCCATGACCAGCAGCTCGGGCTCGCCGGCCAGCGCACGGGCTATCAGCACGCGCTGGTGCTGGCCGCCGGAGAGCGCGTTCACCGAGTCCCGCGCCCGGTCGGCCAGCCCGACCAGCTCCAGAGCCCGCCGCACCGCCGCCCGGTCGCCGCGGCCCAGCGGCCCCAGCCGCCTGCGGGCCAGCCGTCCGGAGGCGACGACCTCGCGCACGGTCGCGGGCACGCCGGCCGCCGCCGTCGAGCGCTGCGGTACGTAGCCCACGCGGTGCCAGTCGCGGAAGCGGCGCAGCGGGGTGCCGAACAGCTCCAGCTCACCGCCCGAGGTCTGCACCTGGCCGACGGCGGCCCGCACCGTCGTGGACTTGCCCGAGCCGTTGGCGCCGAGCAGGGCGACGACCTCGCCCCGCCCCACGGCCAGGTCGATGCCGCGCAGCACCGGCCGCGCCCCGAGCGAGGCGGTCACGCCCCGCAGGGAGAGCACCGAAGGCGCCGTCGCCGGTGCCGTCGCGTCGGCCGCGTTCCGTGCCGCGGCGGTGTGCTCGTCCGTCATGATCGGCCTCCTCACCGGGCGCCGAGCGCCTTCCGCAGGGCCTGGAGATTGGCCCGCATGACCTCGAAGTAGTCGTCGCCCGGGGAGGCGTCGGTGATTCCCTCGACGGGGTCGAGGACGTCGGTGCGCAGCCCGAGGTCGTCGGCGAGGGTCTTCGCGGTGCGCTCGCCGGCCGCCGCCTCGAAGAAGACCGTGTCGACGTCGTCCTCCTCGGCCACCCGGTGCAGCTGCTTCATCCTCGCGCCGCTGGGCTCGGACTCGGGGTCGAGACCGGCGACGGACTCCTCGTGGAGGCCGTAGCGGTCGGCGAGGTAACCGAAGGCCGCGTGTGCGGTGATGAAGGTGTCGGTCCTGCGGTTCTCCAGGCCCTCGCGGAAGTCCGCGTCCAGGTCCTTGAGCTTCTTCGCCAGGGCGTCGGCGTTCTTCCGGTAGTCGTCGGCGTGGTCCGGGTCCGCCTTCGCCAGGGCGTCGCCGACGCCTTCGGCCACCTCGGCGTACCTCACCGGGTCGAGCCAGACATGCGGGTCGGCGGCTCCCTCGCCGCCGTGGTCGTGGCCCTCGTGGCCCTCCTCGGCGGGCTCCTCCCCGTGACCCTCTTCCCCGTGACCCTCCTCGTGCTCGGAGGTGTGCTCGTCCCCGTGCTCCTCCTGGTGGCCCGAGCCGTGCTCCAGGGGCTCGGTGTAGGAGGTCGCCTCGGCGACGTTCTCCACGCCGGACTGTTCGATCGCCTTGTCCACGGCCGGCTGGAACCCCTTGAGGTGGACCACCAGGTCCGCCTCGCCCAGCTCGGCGGTCTGCCGCGGGCTCAGCTCCAGATCGTGCGGCTCGACGCCGGGCTCGACCAGGGAGGTGACCGAGACGTGCTCCCCGCCTATCTCCTCGGCGAGGAACTGCATCGGGTAGAACGACGCGACGACGTTCACCCCGTCGCCCGCTCCTCCTCCCGTCTGGCCGCCCGAGCCGCAGGCGGTCAGGCCGAGCATGCCCAGAGCGGCGGCTCCGGCCAGTGCGGTACGGGAGGCGGCGCGGCGGCGGGGGCTGGATATGAGAGGACGGCGTCGAGCGTTCATGACACTCATTTTCGCCCTAGTTGGAAATGATTGTCAAATGAGATGGAGGTTTCGGCGATCGGCGGCGACCGGGTTTCCGGCATCCCGCGTCCGAACCCCGAACCGATTTGATCCCGCCCCGGTCATCGCCGGTAACCTGAGGCATTCCGTCGTCTGTACCGAAGAGAGCACCGTGGCCGCCGACAAGATCGACACCATCGTCAGCCTCAGCAAGCGCCGTGGCTTCGTCTATCCCTGCAGCGAGATCTACGGGGGGCAGCGGGCCGCCTGGGACTACGGCCCACTGGGTGTGGAGCTGAAGGAGAACATCAAGCGCCAGTGGTGGCGCTACATGGTCACCTCGCGCGACGACGTCGTCGGAATCGACTCGTCGGTCATCCTCGCCTCCGAGGTCTGGGTCGCCTCCGGCCACGTGGCCACCTTCACCGACCCGCTGACCGAGTGCACCTCGTGCCACAAGCGGTTCCGCGCCGACCACCTCGAGGAGGCGTACGAGGCCAAGCACGGCCGCCTCCCCGCCGCCGGCCTGTCGGACGTCAACTGCCCCAACTGCGGCGTCAAGGGCCAGTTCACCGAGCCCAAGCAGTTCTCCGGCCTGCTGTCCACGCACCTCGGCCCGACCCAGGACTCCGGCTCGGTCGCCTACCTGCGTCCCGAGACCGCACAGGGCATCTTCACCAACTTCGCCCAGGTGCAGCAGACCTCGCGCCGCAAGCCGCCGTTCGGCATCGCGCAGATGGGCAAGTCCTTCCGGAACGAGATCACCCCGGGCAACTTCATCTTCCGCACCCGTGAGTTCGAGCAGATGGAGATGGAGTTCTTCGTCAAGCCGGGCGAGGACGAGAAGTGGCACGAGTACTGGATGGAGCAGCGCTGGAACTGGTACACCGGGCTGGGCCTGCGCGAGGAGAACATGCGCTGGTACGAGCACCCGGCGGAGAAGCTCTCCCACTACTCCAAGCGCACCGCCGACATCGAGTACCGCTTCCGCTTCGGCGGCGGCGAGTGGGGTGAGCTGGAGGGCGTGGCCAACCGCACCGACTACGACCTGAGCTCGCACTCCAAGGCCTCCGGCCAGGACCTGTCGTACTTCGACCAGGAGGCCGGCGAGCGCTGGACGCCGTACGTCATCGAGCCCGCGGCCGGTGTCGGCCGCACGATGCTGGCCTTCATGCTGGACGCCTACACCGAGGACGAGGCGCCCAACGCCAAGGGCAAGATGGAGAAGCGCGTCGTGATGCGCCTCGACCCGCGCCTGTCGCCGGTCAAGGTCGCCGTCCTGCCGCTGTCGCGCAACCCGCAGCTCTCCCCGAAGGCCAAGGGCCTGGCGGAGACGCTGCGCCGGCACTGGAACATCGAGTTCGACGACGCCGGCGCCATCGGCCGCCGCTACCGTCGCCAGGACGAGATCGGCACGCCGTTCTGCGTCACCGTCGACTTCGACACCCTCGACGACAACGCCGTGACGGTGCGCGAGCGCGACACCATGAAGCAGGAGCGCGTCTCGCTCGACCAGATCGAGTCCTACCTCGCGGCGCGGCTGATCGGCTGCTGAACCCGCCGTAAGGGCGGTACGCGCGGCTCTTGTGCGGAGGCCTCCGGACCCGGTGCGGGTGCGGAGGCCTCCGGCCGTCCCCGGCACCCGCACCGGGTCCGGAAGGCGGGACGGCCCTGCCGCCGCCCCGGCCGCGTCCCGTTTGCCGGGATCCGGAAACCGGCCGCCGCCGAACACTGCCCCACACGGCTCTGGTGCCGCCGCGCGCCGCCTCCCAGAATCGGCCGGGCACACACGGACGGGGTCCGGAGGACGGCAAAAGGGGGGACGCATGCTGACGACGGGCACGGTGACCACGGGCACGGTCAGCGGTTACGGACAGGACGGGCGCATCCACGAGGTGAGGATCACCCGTGAGCTGTGTCTGCGCCGCGGTACGGGGGAGGGCCGCCATCTGGTCTGCGGCACCTGCGACCGCCGCTTCACGGCCCACGGCCTCGCACGCGCCGAGGCGGCCCACCACCTGGCCGAACACGGCGCGCGCGGCGGCGGGCCGCGGCTGAGCCCCGCGCCCTGGATCCTCGGGCTGATCGGGCTGGCAGGCTTCCTCGCGGTCTTCACGCCCGCCTTCCTGGGGCACTGACCCCGCCGGGGGCGGGGGCATACGGGGGAGCGGTCCGGATGGGGGACAATTGAGGACCGCCCCCGCCCCCGAGCGACGACGAGGATGCCCGCCCCCATGTCACAGCAGCTCGCCATCGGTCCGCACACGGTCCGGCCGCCAGTGGTCCTCGCGCCGATGGCCGGGATCACCAACGCGCCGTTCCGGACGCTGTGCCGCGAGTACAGCGGTGGCCGGGGGCTGTTCGTCAGCGAGATGATCACCACCCGGGCACTGGTCGAGCGGGACGCCAAGACCATGCGGCTCGTCCACTTCGCCGAGACCGAGAAGCCGCGCTCCATCCAGCTCTACGGAGTGGACCCGGCGACCGTCGGCAAGGCCGTCCGCATGATCGCCGACGAGGACATGGCCGACCACATCGACCTCAACTTCGGCTGCCCGGTGCCCAAGGTGACCCGCAAGGGCGGCGGCTCGGCGCTGCCGTACAAGCGGAACCTGCTGCGGGCCATCCTGCGCGAGGCCGTCACCGGCGCCGGCGGGCTGCCGGTGACCATGAAGATGCGCAAGGGCATCGACGACGACCACCTCACCTATCTGGACGCCGGGCGCATCGCGGTGGAGGAGGGCGTCACCGCCATCGCCCTGCACGGCCGCACAGCCGCCCAGCACTACGGCGGCACCGCCGACTGGGACGCCATCGCCGCGCTGAAGGAGGCCGTGCCCGAGATCCCGGTGCTGGGCAACGGCGACATCTGGTCGGCCGACGACGCGGTGCGGATGATGCGCGAGACCGGCTGCGACGGCGTCGTGGTCGGACGCGGCTGCCTGGGCCGGCCGTGGCTCTTCGGCGATCTGGTGGCCGCCTGCGAGGGCAGGCCGGAGCGGGCCGAGCCCACCCTGGGCGAGGTCGCCGCGGTGATGCTGCGGCACGCCCGGCTGCTGGGGGAGTGGCTGGAGGACGAGGCGCGCGGGGTGATCGACTTCCGCAAGCACGTGGCCTGGTACACCAAGGGCTTCCCGGTCGGTTCCGAGATGCGCCGGAAGCTGGCCGTCGCGTCCTCGCTCGCCGAGCTGGAGGACCTGCTGGGCGAGCTCGACCTGGACCAGCCGTGGCCGAAGGGTGCGGACGGACCGCGCGGGCGCACCTCCGGACGCAACCGGGTGGCCCTGCCCGACGGCTGGCTGGACGACCCGTACGACCGCGCGGGCGTCGCGGCCGAGGCCGAGCTGGACACCTCCGGCGGCTGAACCGGCCCCGGGCGCACCGGGCCGGTTCAGCCGCCCCGGGGAGCCCGCTCAGCCCGCCGTGCCGCTGCGCACCAGCGCCCCGACGCGCATCCCGGTGCGCACCGCCGCGCGGTCCGCGGACCGGTCGGCGCTGCGGGAGAGCAGGTCCAGGGCGAGCGCCGCCGTCCAGCTGAACTCCCGGGCGCCCCGGCCCGCCCCGGTGTGCGGGTCGACGTACTCGGCGAAGCCGGAGGCGGCGGCCGAGGCCAGCACCGCGGCGCGCAGGGAGTCGGCCCGGTTGGTGTGCCCGTACTGCCTCAGACCCCGCTCCACCAGCCAGTTGACGTTGAACCAGGCCGGTCCCCGCCAGTAGCGGCACGAGTCGAAGGCGTGGCCCTTCAGGTCGTAGCTGGGCACCAGGCGGACGGTGTCGCCCAGGCCGAAGTGCTCGCCGCCGACGGTACGCAGCAGTGTGCGGACGATGTGCCGCGGCAGACCGGGGACGATCAGCGGCACCAGTCCGGCGGCGCTGCGCTCCCGGATCGGCTCGCCGCGGTGCCCGGCTCGTACGTCGCGGCACAGGAACATGCCGCTGTGCTCGTCCCACAGGCGTTCCACCAGGGCGCCGGTCAGCCGCGCGGCCCGCGCGCGGTGCCCGCCGGGGTCGCCCTCCGGCCCCTCGGCACCGACCTCGGCGGCGATCTGCGCCAGGGCGTGCTCGGAGGCGATCAGCAGGGCGTTGACGCCGGGGTCCTCCACCGCGAACGGGTGCGGGGCGTCGGCGTCCCGGTAGCCGTGGTCGCGGTAGTCGGCCGCCAGCCGCACGTACCGGCCGTAGTCCAGGTCGGTGGGGCGGTCGGCGGCCGAGCCGTGGTCGAGGTCGCAGCGGCGGAAGGAGCAGGGGTCGGCGGGCTCCACGCGGGACAGGGGGGCGTCCCAGGCCGGGCTGTTGTCCATGCCCGGCTCCCACGGGTGGACGGCCGACACCAGTCCGTGCCCGCCCAGGTCGCGGTGGGCGGTCAGGTAGCGGTGCCAGGCGACCAGCCGCGGGTAGAGGCGTCTGAGGAAGCCGCGCCGCCGCGAGGTCGCCGGGTCGGCGCGGTGCACCAGCCAGGCGGCGAGCGCGTGGACGGGCGGCTGCACGATTCCCGAGGTCTGCGTGTGCCCGGGCGCCCCGGCCCCGGCTCCGGCGGTCGAGGAGCGCCAGAAGTCCGGGCTGGGGAAGTACGCGCCGAGCGGCACGGACGGGTTGAAGACGATGTGCGGGACGCGGCCGTCGCCCCACTGGGCGGCCATCAGCGTCTCCAGCTCGCGCTGGGCGCGCGGCGCCGACAGATGGCGCAGGCCGATCGCGACGAACGCCGAGTCCCAGCTCCACTGGTGCGGGTACAGGCTGCGGGAGGGAACGGTCGAGGCGCCCGTCCAGTTGCGCAGCAGCACCTGGCGCGCGGCCTGGCGCAGCTCGGCGGCGGTGACGCCGACAGGCGGCCGCTGGGCGGGGATGAACGGCCGGGCTGTGGTGAGGGGGAGCGGGACGGGCTTCATCGGACCGCCGCACCCGTGCCGGAGCGGGCGGTGGAGCGTGCCGCGCACGCCCGTGGTCCCCCGGCCCGGGGGGCGGGCGGGCATATGGGGGTGTCGGTGGACTGGGTGACGCGCTCCACGAGAACTCCGGTGTCTGTACGACTCCTAGGTTACGCCTCCATAAGCCTAGGGTTCTGTCTCGCGAAAAGGCAGAAGTGATCCTGTGAGACCCGACACAGGAGGGCGCAGGGGGTGGCCGGGTGTGCACGGCGGGTGGGCGGACGGGGGCTGAGCAGGGCGTGTGGCAGGGGCGGGACGGCTGCGGCCGACAGGGGCGGAGAAGATGGCCGTATGACCGGGAACCAATCCAGCGCGGGACATCTGCTGCGACTGATCCGCAGCGGGCAGGCGACCACCCGCGGCGAACTCCAGCGAGCCACCGGACTGTCCCGATCCACCGTCGGCCACCGCCTCGACCAGCTCTTCGGGGCGGGCTGGATCCGCGACGGCGCCACCGTGCCCGTGGGCGGGCCGGCGGGCGGGCGCCCGTCGAACCGCCTGGAGTTCGACGGCTCGCACGCAGTGGTCCTCGCCGTGGACGTGGAGACCAGGCACGGGCTGGCCGCCGCGCTGGACCTCAACGGCCGGGTGCTGGCCGAGCACACCGGGCCGCTGAACATCGAGGACGGCCCGGAGAACGTGATCGACCGGGTGGCGAGGTGGTTCCCGCCGCTGCTGGAGCGGGCCGGGGCGGCGCCGGGAGACGTCTGCGGCATCGGGGTGTCGGTGCCGGGGCCGGTCGACCGGGAGACGGGGCAGGTGGTCCAGCCGCCGATCATGCCGGGCTGGGACCGCTACCCGATCCCGGAGCGGATGCGGCGGGCGTATCTGCGGCGCACCGGCGCGGACGGCGAGGGCCCCGTGGTGCTGGTGGAGAACGACGCCAACCTCATGGCGTACGCCGAGCAGCGCACCGGCTGGCGCGACTGCGGCGCCTTCCTGCTGGTCAAGGTCTCCACCGGCATCGGCGCGGGTCTGGTGGTGGACGGCGAGATGTACCGCGGCATCGACGGCGGCGCGGGGGACATCGGGCACATCAGACTGCACGACCGGCCCGACGCGCTGTGCATGTGCGGCTCGTACGGCTGCCTTGCGGCGGTCGCCAGCGGCCGGGCGCTGGCGGCGCGGCTGACCGGCTCCGGCGTTCCGGCCGCCTCCGGCACCGGGGTGCGCGAACTGCTGGCGGCCGGACAGCCCGACGCGGTGCGGCTGGCCCGGGAGGCGGGGCGCCGGGTGGGGGAGGTGCTGGTCACCGTCGTCACCGTGCTCAACCCCGGAGTGCTGATGATCGCGGGCGATCTGGCCGGCGCCCCGTTCGTCACCGGGGTGCGCGAGCTGCTCTACCAGCGGGCGATGCCCCGCAGCACCGCTCATCTGACCGTGGTCACCTCCCGGCTGGGGGAGCGGGCGGGTCTGGTGGGGGCGGGGGCGATGGTCGTGGAGCACCTGTACGCACCGGAGCGGGCCGATACCCGGCTGGCCGCCATGGGGCTGTGAGGCGGGGTGCCGAGAGGGCCGGGCGGGGGCGCGTCTACCGGGTGCTCATTCGAGCGGCGTAGCTCCCTTATGTGTCCAATGGCTGAGATGCCGGGCCCGTCAAGAGGGTGATGCTCGCCACTCTGATCGGGCTCTCGCTCATATGAGCACTCAAAACAGCCCTGCACTTCTCAAAGAGTGGCACTCGGTGCCACCCTTCTTCCGTTCACCCGCCCGCCGTCGCACTCACCCAGGGTGGCGAAAACGGGGGCCACCCGTCACCCGGCGCATCGATCGGTTCGAGTGGTGAACGAACCAAGTCGAGCCACTTGAATCAGCCTTTACTTTCGATCCTTCGGCGGATCGGCGGTTACGCCCCCATGGACCACTGGTGGCCGTACTCGAAATCCTTTGATCTGGGTACGCTCCCCGCCGTCAGGGCAGCCTTCCCCCGGCCTCCGCCGAGGGGATCCAGCGAGGAGCGCGATTCTCTTGCCGGAAAACCAAGAGCCTCACGTAACCCAGAAGTTCGTCTACGACTTCACCGAGGGCAACAAGGACCTCAAGGACCTCCTCGGAGGCAAGGGAGCCAACCTCGCCGAGATGACCAACCTCGGTCTCCCGGTCCCTCCCGGGTTCACCATCACCACCGAGGCCTGCAAGGTCTACCTCGACTCCGGCTCCGAGCCGCCGGCCCTCCGCGACGAGGTGAGCGCCCACCTCGACGCCCTCGAGGAGAAGATGGGCAAGAAGCTCGGCCAGGCGGACGACCCCCTGCTGGTGTCCGTCCGCTCCGGCGCCAAGTTCTCCATGCCGGGGATGATGGACACCGTCCTGAACATCGGCCTGTCCGACGCCTCCGTGGCCGGACTCGCCGCCCAGTCCGGGGATGAACGTTTCGCCTGGGACTCCTACCGGCGCCTGATCCAGATGTTCGGCAAGACCGTCCTCGGCGTCGACGGCGACCTGTTCGAGGAGGCGCTGGAGGAGGCCAAGCGGGCCCGGAACGCCTCCACCGACGTCGACCTGGACGCCGGCGACCTCAAGGGCCTGGTCGAGCAGTTCAAGGGCATCGTCGCGGAGCAGACCGGCCGCGACTTCCCCCAGGACCCGCGCGAGCAGATGGACCTCGCCGTCCGCGCGGTCTTCGACTCCTGGAACGGCGAGCGCGCCAAGCTCTACCGCCGCCAGGAGCGCATACCCCACGACCTGGGCACGGCCGTCAACGTCTGCTCGATGGTCTTCGGCAACCTCGGCCCCGACTCCGGCACCGGTGTCGCCTTCACCCGCGACCCGGCCAGCGGCCAGCAGGGCGTCTACGGCGACTACCTCGCCAACGCCCAGGGCGAGGACGTCGTCGCCGGCATCCGCAACACCGTGCCGCTGGCCGAGCTGGAGACGATCGACAAGAAGTCCTACGACCAGCTCATGCGGATCATGGAGACCCTGGAGAACCACTACAGGGATCTGTGCGACATCGAGTTCACCATCGAGCGCGGCAAGCTGTGGATGCTCCAGACCCGGGTGGGCAAGCGCACCGCCGCCGCCGCGTTCCGCATCGCCATCCAGCTCGTCGACCAGGGCCTGATCGACGAGACCGAGGCGCTGCGCCGCGTCAACGGCGCCCAGCTCGCCCAGCTGATGTTCCCGCGCTTCGACGAGAGCCGGACCGGTGACGGCGCGGTCGAGCGGATCGGCCGGGGCATCGCCGCCTCGCCCGGCGCCGCCGTCGGCGCGGCCGTCTTCGACTCCGCCACCGCCGTGGCCCGCGCCCGCGCCGGGGAGAAGGTCATCCTGGTGCGCCGCGAGACCAACCCCGACGACCTCGACGGGATGATCGCCGCCGAGGGCATCCTCACCTCCCGCGGCGGCAAGACCTCGCACGCCGCCGTAGTCGCCCGCGGCATGGGCAAGACCTGCGTGTGCGGCGCCGAGGAACTCCAGGTCGACCTCAGGCAGCGCCGTATGACCGCCCCCGGCGGCCTGGTCGTCGAAGAGGGCGACATCATCTCCATCGACGGCTCCACCGGCAGCGTCCACCGCGGCGAGGTGCCCGTCGTGCCCTCCCCGGTCGTGGAGTACTTCGAGGGCCGCACCCGGCCCGACGAGCAGGCCGACGAGCTGGTCCGGGCCGTGCACCGGATCATGGCCCTGGCCGACGGCGAGCGCCGCCTGCGGGTGCGGGCCAACGCCGACAACGCCGAGGACGCCGCCCGCGCCCGCCGCTTCGGCGCCCAGGGCATCGGCCTGTGCCGCACCGAGCACATGTTCCTCGGTGAGCGCCGCGAACTGGTCGAGCGCCTGGTCCTGGCCGAGACCGACGAGGAGTGCGAGGCCGCGCTGGCCGCGCTGCTGCCGCTGCAGAGGGGCGACTTCACCGAGCTGTTCGAGGCCATGGACGGCCTGCCGGTGACGGTACGGCTGCTGGACCCGCCGCTCCACGAGTTCCTGCCCGACCTCACCGAGCTGTCGGTGCGGGTCGCGCTCGCCGAGGCCCGCGGCGAGGTCGACGAGGACGACCGGCGGCTGCTGGGGGCCGTCCGCCGGCTGCACGAGCAGAACCCGATGCTGGGCCTGCGCGGCGTGCGCCTGGGGCTGGTCATCCCCGGCCTGTTCACCATGCAGGTGCGGGCCATCGCCGAGGCCGCCGCCGACCGGGCCGCCGCCGGCGGCGACCCCCGCGCGGAGATCATGATCCCGCTGGTGGGCACCGTCCAGGAGCTGGAGTGCGTCCGCGAGGAGGCCGAGAAGGTCATCACCGAGGTCCAGCAGGCCCGCGGCGTGGATCTGAAGCTGCTGATCGGCACCATGATCGAGCTGCCGCGCGCGGCGGTGACGGCCGGCCAGATCGCCGAGTGCGCCGACTTCTTCTCCTTCGGCACCAACGACCTCACCCAGACCACCTGGGGCTTCAGCCGGGACGACGTGGAGGCGAGCTTCTTCACCGCCTACCTGGAGAAGGGCGTCTTCGGGGTCTCGCCGTTCGAGACCATCGACAGGGACGGCGTCGGCGCGCTGGTGCGAGGCGCGGCCGAGGCCGGCCGGGCCGCCCGCCCCGACCTCAAGCTGGGCGTGTGCGGAGAGCACGGCGGCGACCCGGAGTCGGTCCACTTCTTCCACGGGATCGGTCTGGACTACGTCTCCTGCTCCCCGTTCCGCATCCCCGTCGCCCGCCTGGAGGCGGGCCGCGCGGCGGCCATGGAGAGCGGGGAGGGCAGCGACAGCCGCTGACCCGCGAACAGAGACCACCTGACACCGGGACCGTCCCGCCGGCCGACCCTCACCGGCGGGAACGGCGGTCCCGGCGCACAAAGGGAAGGGCGGCGCCTGTGCGGAGGCGCCGCCCTTCCGCGTCCGCGCCGCGTGGCGGCTACTGCCGGACGAGTCCGGCCGGGTCGATCTCGACGGTGAAGGGGGCGTCCAAGCGGGTGGTCGTGCCCGCGAGAGCCGTGGTCCGCTCCGTGTACCGGCCGCCCTCCAGCTCGTGGACGACGAGCATCGGGGCCGGGTCGAACTCCAGGCGCCAGAAGTGCGGGATGGCGGCCTCGGCGTAGAGCATCGGCTTGAACTTGCGGTCCACGGTGCGGTTGCCGGGGGAGACCAGCTCGACCACGAGCTGCACGGCCTCGGCGTCCACGCTGACCCCGTCCTCGACGGTGGCACCGGCGTCCGCGACCACCAGATCGGGTACCACCAGGCCGGAGGGGAGGATGACGTTGACGGCCTCCAGGACCTCCACCGGAGCACCGACGGCCCGGGCGGCCGTGTCCAGCGCGACATGCAGGCGGAACGATGCCCGCTGGTGGCGGATACCGGGTGCGGGGGACATTACGAGGGACTCCCCCAGCAGCTCGTAACGGGTCCTGCGGTCTTCGGGCAAGGCCAGGACGTCGGCGATGGTCCAGGGCCCGGTGTGGTCGGTGGCAACGCTCATTCCCTCTCACCTCCTCGCCCGGCCGGCGGTCTCGGTGTGGCCCCGACGGACGGTATGTGGCCAGCATACGGCCCTCCCTCCCGCCGGCACCCGCTCTCACCCCCCGAGAGACTTCCCGCACATACGTACCCCGGTGCCGGGCCGGATCCGCGCGGACCCGGTGGACGTACCGGGGTCAAAGGCGTCAACACCTGAACGCTCACCGGTTGTTCAAGATTGTTTCTGTCGAACATCTTGACGCTCGGTCAGAGGAAACCTACGTTGCCGGGATCTGAGAGCGCTCTCAGAAATCTCCGAGCACACCCCCCCACAGGAGCCGTTCATGAGATTCCGCAGACGTCCCGCCGCGCTGCTGGCGGCGGTGGCGGCCACGGCGGCCGTCGCCACCGGCCTCGGCGCCGTCGGGGCGGACACCGCCACGGCCGCCACCGTCCCCGTCGGCCAGGGCGGCTACAGCGACACCCGCCCCGCCGGCGCCGCCGGACCGGAGAACAACGCCGGGGCACCGGTGAAGCCCAAGGTCACCGCGGCCGTGGCGGACAGGCCGGTGCCCACCAACGACTGGTGGTCCTCGCTGGCCTTCCAGCGCTACCCCGACAACCCGTACTCCGAGAACATGTACGGCCACCCCCTGACCTACCGGGCCGTCTCCGGCGGCCTGGAGGTCGGCCACCCCGCCTCGCACGCCGTCGTGGGCGAGGGCCGCCAGTACGAGTTCACGCACAAGCGCGACCTGACCCTCGGCATCGCCGGCCTGAACTCCCCCGACGCCAGGGCGGACGGGTGGAGCGACTGGACCGTCACCCCCTACTGGTCCGACGGCTCCCGCACCCTGCGCGCCACCATCGGCCACGGCCTGCCGTACGTCTACGCCCAGGGCAGCGGTGGCGCCGCGCGGATCTCCGCCGCGAGCACCCCGGAGGTCTTCGCCGACGACGGCAACGTGCTCGGCATCACCATCGGCGGCCGGCACTACGCGCTGTTCGCCCCCGGCGGCAGCGACTGGACCGTCTCGGGCACCGACGTCCGCGCGGACCTCGGCGGCAAGGACTACTTCTCGCTGGCCGTCCTGCCCAGCCGGGACGCGCTGGCCACCTTCCGCAAGTACGCCTTCAGCTTCGTCACCGGCTCCAAAGTGGCCTGGGACTACGACGAGGCCGCCGGCCGGATGAAGGCCACCTACACCCTGACCACGACGGCCAAGGAGGGCGGCGAGCGCGGCACCCTCCAGGCCCTCTACCGCCACCAGTGGCTGCACACCTCCGACGCCCTGACCGGCTGGACCTACGCCTCGCCACGCGGTGAGATGAAGGTCCGCGAGGGCGCCTCCTTCACCACCTCCCAGAAGGTCACCGGTGTACTGCCCGGCCTGCCGGTGCCGGACGCCGTGGACGAGGCCAGACTCAAGGGCTACATCGAGGAGGTCGTGAACGCCGCCGACCCGTTCGACGGCGCCACCGACACCTACTGGACGGGCAAGCAGCTCGGCAAGCTCGCCCAGCTGGTGCCGATCGCCGACCAGATCGGCGAGGCGGGCCTGCGCGACAGGCTGCTCGGCCTGATCAAGGGCCGGCTCCAGGAGTGGTTCACCGTCGGCGGGGCCTCGGAGTTCTCCTACGACCGCGACTGGCGCACCCTCATCGGCTACCCCGCCTCCTACGGCAGCGACAAGGAGCTCAACGACCACCACTTCCACTACTCGTACTACGTGATGGCAGCCGCCATCGTGGCCCAGTACGACCGGGCCTGGGCGGCGGACTCCGCCTGGGGCGGGATGGTGAAGACCCTGGTGAGGGACGCCGCCAACCCCAGCCGCACCGACGAGCTGTTCCCCTTCCTGCGCGGCTTCGACGTCTACGCCGGCCACAGCTGGGCCGCCGGGCACGCCGGCTTCGCCGCGGGCAACAACCAGGAATCGTCCTCGGAGTCGGTCAACCTCAGCGCCGCCCTGGTCCTGTGGGGCTCGGCCACCGGCGACGACTCCCTGCGCGACCTGGGCGTCTACCTGCTGACCACCGAGTCCGAGGCCATCGCCCAGTACTGGTTCGACGCCGATCAGGAGGTCTACCCCGAGGACTTCGGCCACGACGTGGTCGGCATGGTCTGGGGCAGCGGCGGCGCCTACTCCACCTGGTGGACGGCCAACCCCGAGGAGATCCACGGCATCAACGTCCTCCCCGTGACCGGCGGTTCGCTGCACCTGGCCCGCAACAAGGACGCCATCCGGCGCAGCATCGCCGAGATGGAGAAGGCCAACGGCGGCCCGGCCGTGGAGTGGCGCGACATCTTCTGGGAGTTCCAGGCACTGGCCGACCCGGCCAGGGGCAAGGCGGCCTGGGACGCGCAGCACAGCGGGTACGAGCCGGAGGCGGGCGAGACCAGGGCCCACACCTACCACTGGGTCACCACCCTGGACGCGATCGGCGCCCCCGACACCTCCGTCACCGCCGACAGCCCGACCGCCGCGGTCTTCGCCAAGGGCGGCACCCGCACCTACGTCGCCCACAACCACTCCGGCTCGGCGGTGACCGTGACGTTCTCCGACAGCGGGAAGCTGACCGTCCCGGCCCGCTCCACGGCCACCGGCACCGGCACGGCGGACCCGGGCGACCCCGGCGACCCGCAGGACCCGCCCGCCACCGGCGACACCTTCCACCTGCGCTCCGGCGGGGCGCTGAGCACCACCGAGGCCGCCACCGCGTCGGCCGACACCATCGCCTCGGCGGGCGGCGCCAACCGCGACGGCACCCCCCACCGGCCGCTGGTCTACGAGATCGGGAACGTCGACGGCACCTACGAGCCCGGCGGCACCACCGGCTTCCGCCTGAAGGTGGACGCGGGCACGGCCGTCGGACTCGGGCAGCAGGCGCGGGTCTCCTACGACCTGACCGGCGACGGCACCTTCGACCGGGTGGAGACCTACCGCTACTTCGCCACCGACCCGGTGGACGGCTGGGAGGAGTACGACGCCTCCCGCGCCGGTCTGAAGTCGGCCTCGGGCAGCCTGGGCGATCTGCGGGGCGGAACGATCCGCGTCGAGGTGTGGGGCGCGATCGGCGACGCGCCGGCGAAGCTCCGGGTCGGCTCCGGCTCGGTGCTGACCGTCCCCTTCGGCTGACCGGACCCGGCCGTGCGCGCGCCCCGCGACTTCGGGCGCGCGCACGGCGGTCCGGGCGGCATGGCGTACGGTCGGAGGGTGGCCCCGGCCGGTGAACTCCTGGGTTCGGCAAGACAGTTGACCACTGACCGCCCGACAGGAGACCACACCGTGCGTACCCGCCGTGCCAGAGCCGCCGTGCTCGCCGTCCCCCTCGCGTTGGCGCTGTCCGCCTGTTCCGGGGGTGCGGACCGGGAGGCGGGCGGCGGCCCCTCGCCCTCCCCGTCCGCGGCCTTGGAGCAGACGGCCGGGCCCGTGTCCGAGGAACTGCGCGCCATCGCCTCCGCCTCGGCGGAGGCCGAGGAGTCCGCCGCCTTCTCGCCGCGGAGGCCGAGCCCGGGGCCGAAGGCGGTCCGCGACGCGTTCGCCGGGCTCCAGGCCACGTTGAACGACTCCTGCGGCACCCCGGGGAACTGCGAGTACCTGCTCAACCGGGTCGTCGACGAACTCATCGGCCTCGACGGGGCGATGAAGGCCGACGGCAAGGGCCCCGGTCACTTCCCCGAGCCGATCGAGTGGATCGCGGCGATGCGGGAGCGGATCGGGGAGGACCGCTCCTACGAGCACCTCAAGTCCCACCAGGACCTGATCCTCGGCACCCGCGACCGGATCAACGTCTGGATGCAGGACCATCCCGACGACTACCGCTGACACCCCGCGGCCCCGCCGGGCGCGGCGGGGCCGCCGGAGGACCCCGCCGCGTCCGGCGCCCGCGCTTCAGGAGCGGAACGGACCGCGCACCTCGTAGGTGATGCCGCCCGAGCTGCTGCCGCTGGTGCCGCGCTGGCTGGAGAAGTACAGCCGGGAGCCGTCGGGGGAGAAGGCCGGGCCGGTGATCTCCGAGGAGGACTGGCCGCCGATCCGCAGGAAGGGCGCGACCACGTCGTCCGGGGTGATCACGCAGATCTCCATGTTGCCGCCGTCCTCGGCGACGAAGAGGTCGCCGGAGGACGAGGCGGTGACGTTGTCCACGCCCGTCAGCGGCGCGGTGCCGGAGACCAGGGAGTCGTCGTAGGCCAGCTCGATCGTGTCGCTCGCCGCGTTGAGCTGCCACACCCGGCCGTCGCCCTTGGTGGTGAACCAGCAGGTGCTGTCGGCGTAGTGGCAGCCCTCGCCGCCGTTGAAGTGCTTGGCGGCCGAGACCTGGTGGCGGGTGGCGGTGGAGGCGGCCGACGGGTCGGGGACGCGGGACCAGCCGATGGAGCCGGAGGTGCCCGAGCCGCCCGTCATCACCTCCAGCGTCCCCGAGGACAGGTCGCCCCAGGTGGTGGGGCGGAAGCGGTACAGGCAGCCGTCAGAGACGTCCTCGGTCAGGTAGATCACCTTGCGCACCGGGTCGGCGGCGGCGGCCTCGTGCTTGAAGCGGCCCATGGCGTCCCGGCGCACGGCGGGCTTCACGCCCCAGGGGTCGGTCTCGTAGACGTAGCCGCGGTCGACCTCCTCGCACGACAGCCAGGTGTTCCACGGGGTCTTCCCGCCCGCGCAGTTCTGCCGGGTGCCCGACAGGATGCGGTGGGCGCCGGTGATGTTCCCGGAGGAGTCGAAGCGGACGGCGCTCGCACCGCCGCCGGGGTTGATCTCGGAGTTGGAGACGTAGAGCCAGCCCCTGCCGTCCGTGTAGCAGGCGCCGCCGTCGGGGGCGTTGTGCCAGGTGTAGGAGGTGCCGGGCACCTTCTGCCCGGAGCGGGCGATCACCCGGCTGGTGAAACCCCGCGGCAGCCGGATGCCGTTGGCGTCGGCCGGCTGCAGGGCCCCGTAGGGCCCGGCGCCGGGCTGGGCGGGCGCGGCGTGGGAGGCTCCGCGCCACAGGGATCCGCCGAAGGCGGCCACCGATCCGGTGAGTACGGCTCCGCGCAGGAAGTTACGGCGTTCCATGGTCACTCCACCGAAGTCGTCTGGCCCCGCGGCCGGTCGGGCGCGGGGTCGAACGACGTGGAACGGTAGGGAGCCCAATTTGACGGAGCATGAACAAACGGTCGCGCGGGGCGGCCGGTTGCCCCAACACCGGCCGTCGCGCCGGACGCGTGGCTCAGCGCACGGCGAAGTCGTAGCGCACGCCGGTGAGCCGCTCGGAGGTCTCCCACAGCCGTGCGGAGGCGGCGTCGTCGCGGGTGCGGCGGGCGCGCGGCGACGGACCGGGCGCGCCGCGCACGCCCAGCAGGCGCGGGCCGGTGAAGGAGTCCGGGAGCACACCGGGGGCGGTGGCGGCGTACAGGGTGGGGGCCGCGCCCAGCTCCGGGGAGGAGGCGACCAGCCGGTTGAGCAGGTGCGCCCCGCGCTCCGCGACGCGGTTGCCGGCCAGCCGCGGCCCCCTGCCCTGGAGCTCGGTCGCCGAGTAACCGGGGTGGGCGGCGGCAGCCACCAGGCGGTGCTCGACGGTGCGGCGGGCCAGTTCGTGGGTGAACAGCAGGTTCGCGCTCTTGGAGCGGGCGTAGGCCGTCCACGGGTTGTACCGCACACCGCTCGCCGGGTCGTGCGGATCGACGTCCGACAGCAGGTGCATCAGGCTGGAGACGTTGACCACCCGGGCGGCGGGGGCGGCCAGCAGCCGCTCCAGCAGCAGTCCCGTCAGCGCGAAGTGGCCCAGGTGGTTCACGCCGAACTGGGTCTCGAAGCCGTCGGCGGTCCTGGAGAACGGGATCGCCATCAGCCCCGCGTTGTTGACCAGCAGGTCCAGCCGGTCGAGGGGGAGCGTCTCGGCGAAGGCGCGCACCGAGGCCAGATCGGCCAGGTCCAGCACCCGCACCTCGGCGCTCGCCCCGGGCGCCTCGGCCCGCAGCCGCTCCAGGGCCGCGTCCCCGCGCTCCCGGTCGCGGCAGGCGAGCACCACCCGAGCGCCGCGCCGGGCCAGCTCGCGCGCGGTCACGTAGCCCAGGCCGCTGTTGGCCCCGGTCACCACGGCCGTGCGCTCGTCCATGCGGGGGATGTCCCGTACCGTCCAGCCCATCGGTGTCACAGCTCCTCGCCTCGGCGCGCGCCCGGTCCCACGGTGACGGCGCGATCGTCTCCTTCGCGCGGCACAGCGTAGGCCGGACGGGACGCCGGGGCGAGGAGCGCGGCGCCCGCCGGGGGGCGGGGCGGGCGCCGGCCCGAAGGGCCCCGGAGCGGGTGCCCCGGCTCGGGGCCGGATCAGGGCTGCAGGACGCGGACCTTAGCCCCGCAGGTCATCCGGCGGTCGAAGCCGACGGTGCGCTCCGGCCCGGTCAGGGTCAGCGGCACGGTGTGGCGCACGTCGGCGCTGGAGGCGGCCAGCCGCAGCTCCACCGCCCCGGGCTCGACGACCCGCTGCCCGGGCCCCACGGTGTACGAGGCCAGGTCGGCGTGGAAGTCGAAGACGACCTCGGCCGCCTGCCCCGGCTCCAGCGTCACCCGGGCGTAGCCGACCAGCTGGACGACCGGCCGGGCCACCCGCGCCACGGGGTCGTGCAGATAGAGCTGGACGACCTCGGTGCCGGCCCGCTCGCCGGTGTTGCGCACGGTGACGCGCACCTCGGCGGAACCGTCGGTCGGCAGCGCTTCGGCGCCGGTGTCCGCGGCCTCCCAGTCGAAGGAGGTGTAGGACAGGCCGTGCCCGAAGGGGTACAGCGGAGTCGGGTCGATGTTGCTGGCGTCGCCCTTGAGGCCCAGCGGCGGCACGAGGTAGGTCCACGGCTGGCCGCCGGTGCCGCGCGGCACGCTGACCGGGAGCCGGCCGGAGGGGTTGACCCGTCCGGTGAGGACCCCGGCGACCGCCGGTCCGCCCTCCTCACCGGGGAAGAAGGCCTGCACGACTGCGGCCAGGCGGCCCTCCCACCGGCCGAGCGCGTACGGGCGGCCGGTGAGCAGCACCAGCACCACGGGCTTGTCGGTGCTCTCCAGCAGGGCGTCCAGGAACTCGGCCTGGCCGTCGGGGAGGGTCAGGTCGGCGGCGTCGCAGCCCTCACCCGAGGTACCGCGGCCGAAGAGGCCGGAGCGGTCGCCGAGCGCCGCGATGACGACGTCGGCCTCGGCGGGGGAGTCGGTCAGGACCGCTCCGGGCAGTTCGGCGCCCAGGGCGTCCAGCAGCGTGGGGATCTCCACGCCGAGGGGCAGCTCGGGATGCTCGACGCCCACGTGCCGGGGGAAGGTGTAGCAGCCCAGCATGGCGGCCTGCTCGTCCGCGTACGGGCCGACCACGGCGATGCGGGCGGTGGGGTGCAGGGGGAGGGCGCCGCCGGAGTTGTCCAGCAGGACGACGGACTCCTCGGCCAGGCGCCGGGCCAGCGCCCGCATCGCGGGCGGGTCCAGGTCCACGGTGTCCGCCGAGGCGGCGGGCGGGGCGGCCGACCAGTCGGGGTCGAGCAGGCCCAGCTCGCACTTCTGCCGCAGCACCCGCAGCGCCGCGCGGTCCACCAGCTCCTCGGGCACCTCGCCGGAGCGCACCGCCTTCAGCAGCGGCTCGCCGTAGCAGCGCAGGCCCGGCAGCTCCACGTCCACGCCCGCGGCCAGCGCCAGGGCGGCGGCGCGGGCGGGGGAGTCGGCGACGCGGTGGGCCATCTCCAGGAAGGAGACGCCGAAGTAGTCGGAGACCACCGTGCCGTCGAAACCCCACTCCTCGCGCAGCAGATCGGTGAGGAGCTCGGTGTGGGCCGCGGCCGGGACGCCGTCGAGGTCGTTGTAGGCGTGCATGACCGAGCGGGCCCCGCCCTCGCGCAGGGCCATCTCGAACGGCGGCAGGATCACGTCGGCCAGCTCGCGCGGGCCGATCGAGACGGGGCCGTGGTTGCGGGCGCCGCGGGAGGCGGAGTAGCCCGCGAAGTGCTTGAGGGTGGAGACGATGCCGGTGGACTCCAGGCCCGCCACATAGGCGGTGGCCACCGTCGCCACCAGGTAGGGGTCCTCGCCTATGGACTCCTCGGTGCGGCCCCAGCGCGGGTCGCGCACCACGTCCAGGACCGGTGAGAGCCCCTGGTGGATGCCGACCGAGCGCATGGAGTCGCCGATGGCCGCGGCCATCTCGCGCACCAGCGCCGGGTCGAAGGTGGCCCCCCAGGCCAGCGGGGTGGGGAAGACGGTGGCCTGCCAGGCGGTGAATCCGGTCAGGCACTCCTCGTGGGCGAGGGCGGGGATGCCGAAGCGGTTGGCTCCGGCGACCTTCGTCTGGAAGGCGGCCAGGGCCCGCGCGCCCTCGGCCGGCTCCACGGGGGCGGTGCCGAAGGGGCGGGTGAGCTGGCCCAGGCCGTGGGGCAGCAGGGCGTCCAGGTCGACGGTTTCGGAGACCTCGTGCTGGAGCGGGGCGACGTCCTCGCCGTCGGACTCGGAACCCGGCCAGACGCTGGAGAGCTGTGCGAGTTTCTCCTCCAGGGTCATCCGGGACAGCAGATCGGCGGCGCGCTCCTCGACGGGTCGGGAGGTGTCCTGCCAGGGGTGGTGATGCATGAGGCTCCTTGTCAGGCGTCAGCGTGTCTCGCGCGTCCCCGTGGGACTCAGCGCCCGCCGGCGCCCATGAGGCCGTTGATGAGCTGACGGCGCGCGAAGAGGTAAACGACGAAGATCGGCACGATCGACAGCACGACCGCGGCGAGCAGCGCGGGGATGTCCACCCGGAACTGGCCGACGTAGTCGTAGAGGCCGAGGGTGAGGACCCGGCTCTCGCGCGACTGGGTGAGGATCAGGGGGAAGAGGAAGTTGTTCCAGGCCTGCAGCGCCGCGTAGACGCCGACGGTGGAGATCCCGCCCCGGGACAGGGGCACGACGAGCTGGAGCAGGACGCGGGTCTGGCTCGCGCCTTCCAGGGCCATCGACTCGTACATCTCCTCCTCGATGTCGCGCATCGTGGAGGACAGGATCAGCACGCACACCGGCAGGCAGAACGCCGAGACGGGCAGGATGATCGCCAGCAGGCTGTCGTACAGCTGCATCTGGGTGATCAGCAGGTAGATGGGGATGATCACCGCCTGGGCGGGGATGGCCAGGCCCAGCAGGAAGAACTGGAAGATCCGCTGCGAGGTCCGGCTGAGGGTGCGCACCACGGTGTAGCCGATGCCAACCGAGAGCACGATGACGATCGCCGCGGTGGCGACCGTGACGACCGCGGTGTTGAACAGGTACGTGAGGAAGTCGCTCTCCAGCACCGTGCGGTAGTTGTCGAGCGTGAGGTTCGCCGGAAGGCTCAGCGCGCCCTCGTCGAAGTAGGAGTCGCGGTCCCGCAGCGTGGTGAGGACCAGGACGTACAGCGGCAGGCCGACGACGACCAGCCAGAGAACGGAGGCGACGCCCGCGGGCATGTTCCACTTGCGGAGGCGGCGCAGCCTGCCGAGCAGACCCCGGTCGTTGCGCTTCTGGGGCGCTTCGGCCCGTTCGGCGGCGGGGGAGGGCCGGTGCCCCGGCCTGGTGGCGGTCTTCACATCCCCTCCCGGGTGCTGCGCATCTTGCTGAAGCCGGTCACCCGGACCATCAGCAGGGAGATGGCGGTGGCGACGATCACCAAGGTGGTGGCGATGGCGCTGGCGTAGCCCATGTCGTACGCCTGGAAGCCGGTCTCGTACATCAGGTAGGGCACGATCGTGGTGTCCGTTCCCGGCCCGCCCTCGGTCAGGATGAGGACGGTGTCGAAGAAGGTCAGCGCGCCGACGACCATCAGCACCGAGGAGGTGATGATGGTGTTGCGCAGCTGCGGCAGGGTGATGGAGAAGAACTGCCGTACGGTGCTCGCCCCGTCGATGGAGGCGGCCTCGTAGAAGGACTTGGGGATCTGCCGGGCGCCGCCCTGGTAGAGCAGGGTGTGGAACGGGATGAACTGCCAGGCGGCGACGAAGGCGACGGCGGCGAAGGCGCCGTCACCGGTGCCGAGCAGGTTGCCGTCCTCGATCCCCAGCCACGGGCCGATGTCGGAGATCAGGCCGAAGTTGGGGTCCAGCAGCGACTTCCACAGCAGCGCCAGCGCCACCGAGGAGGCCAGCAGCGGAAGGAAGAAGATCGCGCTGAGGACGGCCCGGTTCTTCTGCCGGCCGGCCGACCACACGCCCAGCAGCAGGGCGACGGGCGTCTGGATCAGCCAGCTCACGCCGGTGAGCAGGATGCTCAGCCAGATGGCCTGCCGCATGGTGGGGTCGTCGAACAGCCGCTCCCAGTTGCCCGTTCCGCTGATCGAGGGGAAGTCGCCGAGGCCGTCCCAGTCGGTGAAGGACAGATAGCCGACCAGCACCATCGGGCCGACGGCGAACAGGACGAAGAACAGCACGCCGGGGACCGCCCAGGCAATGCCCGGGCGGCCCACGCGCGGCGACGCGGTTGGTGCTTGCTTCACTTCAGGGCCTTCATGGCGTCGACGAACTCTTCGGGGCTGATCTGCTTGTTGAAGAGCTTCTGGATGTTGGTGAGCATCGGCGAGGCCTGCTGCGCCGGCAGCGCCTGGTCCCAGGAGAGGGTGAAGTTCGGGGCGTCGCGCACCAGGTCGTACTGGAAGAGGGCGTAGTCGGGGGCGGGGTGCCCGGTGAGCATGTCCTCGGAACCGGAGTTGGTGGGCACGTCGCCGTTGTCCACCAGGGCCTTGGCGTACCAGTCCTCGGCGGCGGTCTTGACGAACTCCAGGGCCGCCTCGCGCTCGGCGCCCTTCAGCTTGGAGTTGACCGACCAGAAGTTGGTGGGGTTGCCCACCGCGTTCTTGGGGTCGCCCTTGCCCTTGGGGAGCGCGGGGAAGGTGGTCCAGCCCAGGCCCTTGTCGGCGAACTCCTTCTGGTTGGCCTGCTGGTTGGAGTACTCCCAGCTGCCCATCAGGTGCATGGCGGCCTTGCCCTTGGCGAAGAGCGTGGAGGCGCCGTCGGCGGTGTAGTTGACCGAGGCGTAGTTCTTGCCGAACGCCCCGCGGTCCACCAGGTCGCGGATGGTCTCGGCGGTCTTCAGCACGGCCGGGTCGCCCCAGGCGGAGGAGTCGCCGTCCTGGATGCGCTGGAAGACCTCGGCGCCGCCGATGCGGTCCAGCAGGTACTCGACCCACATCAGCTCGGTCCAGGCGTCGGTGCCGGCGAGCGCGAACGGGGTGACGCCCTCCTTCTTGAAGGTGTCGACCAGCTCCAGCAGGTCGTCCCAGGACTCGGGCGGCTGGACGCCGGCCTTCTCGAAGACGTCCTTGTTGTAGAAGAGGACCACCGGCTGCATGCCCCGCATCGGGACGCCGTAGATCTTGTCGTTGACCTTGCCCGCGTTGAGGATCGAGGGCAGGAACGCGTCCTTGAGCTTGTCGTCCTTCTGGATCTCGGGCGTGAGGTCGACCAGCATGTCCTTCTCGACGAAGTTGCTGATGCTGCCGCCGCCCCAGTTGAAGAAGACGTCCGGCGCGTTGGGCGTGCCCATCGCACTGCGCATCTTGTCCTGGTAGCCCTCGCCGGGCACCTCGACGAGCTCGGCCTTGACGTCGGAGGTCTTGTTGAACCGCTCGACGGCCTCGCGCTGCACCTTGGTCGAGGCGTCCTGGTAGACCCAGACCTTCAGGGTTCCGCCGGCCTTCTCCTCGCCCGGCCCACCGCTGCCGCAGGCGGTGAGTACGGAGGCGGCCAGCACCGCCGCCGTCAGCCCGGCGGCGTGGCGCCGCCCGAATCCCTTGCGGCCTCTTGCGGCCGAGCCCTGCACTGCTGTTCGCATCGCGTACCTTCCGGAAGGAATCCGAAAATTATCGGTAGTGGTGGTGGGAAAGTACGTACGCGCTCCAGCGGTGTCAACAGGTCTGACAAAAAAGAGGACCCGAGGCCCGGCAGCGTGATGCGCCCGTTATATGGAGTTGTCCGGTCCGCTGCCCGCGTCAGTCCCGCAGCGGCGCCGTGCTGGCGCGAACGACCAGCTCAGTGGCGAGTTCCACGCGCGGGGAGTCGATCTCCTCGCCCCTGGCCTGACGCAGTACGGTGCGGGCCGCGACCTTGCCCATCTCCACCAGCGGCTGACGCACCGTCGTCAGCGGCGGAGCGGACCAGCGCACTTCCGGAAGGTCGTCGAACCCGACGATGCTG
Organism: Streptomyces sp. SS8; assembly: GCF_054072955.1. Lineage (NCBI taxonomy): Bacteria > Bacillati > Actinomycetota > Actinomycetes > Kitasatosporales > Streptomycetaceae > Streptomyces > Streptomyces sp. SS8. Next base: position 43,091 of record NZ_JBSVCZ010000001.1, on the reverse strand, counting down.
ACGTCCTCCGGCACCCGCATCCCGCGCCGCCGCAGCGCCTCGATCGCGCCCAGCGCCATCTGGTCGCTGGCGGCGAACAGGGCGGTGGGCGGCTCCTCCAGGTCCATCAGCCGGTTGCAGCCGGTGAAGCCGGCCTCGTGGTAGAAGTCGCCCGGCACCATCAGCCGGTCGTCCACTCCGACGCCGGCGGCCTCCAGCGCGGCGCGGTAGCCGTCCAGCCGGGCGCGGCTGCACAGCAGTCTGGGCGGCCCGGCGATGAAGCCGATGCGGCGGTGGCCCAGCTCCAGCAGGTGCTCGGTGGCGGACATGCCGCCGGCCCAGTTGGTGGCGCCCACCGTCGGCGCTTCCAGGGCCGGGGAGCCGGAGGGGTCCACCACCACCAGCGGCACGCCCAGGCGGTGCAGCTCCTCGTGGAGGACCGGTTCCAGGACCGAGGTCACCAGGATCACGCCGCCGGAGGCGCGGGCCCGCAGGTTGCGCATCCACTGCCGGGCCGAGCCCGCGCGGTCGTGGATGGCCGAGACCACCGTGCCGAAGCCGACCTCGTGCGTGGTCTCCTCCACGCCGCGGATGATCTCCACCGCCCAGGGGCTGTCGAGGTCGTTGAAGACCAGGTCGATCAGGGCCGGCCGGTCGCCGGAGGAGGCCGTGCGGCGGCGGTAGCCGTACTGCCGCAGCAGCTCCTCGACCCTGGCCCGGGTCGCGGGCGCGACGTCCGAGCGGCCGTTGACCACGCGTGAGACCGTGGGGACCGAGACCCCCGCCTCCTGGGCGATCGCCGTGATCGTGACCTTCTGCTCCACCTTGGGTGCCATCCTCTGCTCCGCGACTTTGCCGGCCGCGGCGACCGTGCCGTCCGTCATGCCGTCTCCCATGCTCTCTCCTTCACACGCGCACACCGTTGACGGGCGTTCCCATCGGCTCTACCGTTCCCGGCGCACCCTCGAAACCTTCCAACAGTCTTCCGGAAAGAGTTCCGGGGAGTCGAGAGAGGGACACCCCAGCATGAGGCAACACCGTGTAAGCACCGTACGCCGCTTAGCGCGGGCAACCGTAGCCGCCTCCGCCGCGGCCGCGGCCCTGACCTTCGGGTTCAGCGCCCCGAGCCAGGCGGCCGACCCCTCCCTGCGCGAGGTCGCCGAGTCCACCGGCCGCTTCATCGGCACGGCCGTCAACGACGGCCTGCTGAGCAACGGGACCTACAGCGACATCGTCAGCACCGAGTTCGACAGCGTCACCGCCGAGAACGCCATGAAGTGGGAGGCGGTCGAACCCCAGCGCGGCCAGTTCAACTGGGCCGGGGGCGACCGCCTGGTCCAGTTCGCCCAGGCCAACGACCAGCTCGTCTACGGCCACACCCTGGTCTGGCACAGCCAGATGCCGAGCTGGCTGCAGAACGGGTCGTTCTCCGACACCGAGCTGCGCACCATCGTGACCGACCACGTCACCACCCAGGCCGGCCGCTACAAGGGCAAGGTCCAGCGCTGGGACGTGGTCAACGAGGTGTTCAACGAGGACGGCTCGCTCCGGCAGAGCAAGTTCTACCAGCAGCTCGGCGCGTCCTACATCGCGGACTCCTTCCGGGCCGCCCGCGCCGCGGACCCGGACGCCAAGCTGTTCATCAACGACTACAACACCGAGACGGCCAACGCGAAGAGCGACGGCCTGTACCGGCTGGTCAGGGACCTGAAGGCGCAGGGCGTGCCGATCGACGGCGTCGGCTTCCAGAGCCACCTCATCGTCGGCAACGTCAACGGCCAGGCGATCCGGCAGAACCTCCAGCGCTTCGCCGACCTGGGCCTGGAGGTCGCGGTCACCGAGCTGGACATCCGGATGCGGATGCCGTCCGACAGCTCCAAGCTCCAGCAGCAGGCCCGCGACTACCGCGCGGTGGCCGACGCCTGCCTGGCGGTCTCCCGCTGCTCCGGCATCACCGTCTGGGGCGTCAGCGACCGGGACTCCTGGGTCCCGGACGTCTTCCCGGGAGAGGGCGCCGCCTGCCCCTGGGACGAGAACTACCGGCCCAAGCCGGCCTACGACGCGCTGCGCGACGCCTTCGTCGCGGCGGGCGGAGGCCCCGGCGACCCGGACGACCCGGGCGACCCCGATGACCCGGGCGACCCCGAGCCGCCCACGGGCGACTGCTCCGCCGTCTTCACCGTCTCCAACCGCTGGGACACCGGCTCGGTCGTCTCCGTGACCGTCCGCACCGGACAGGCCCTCAGCGGCTGGCGCGCGCAGTTCGACCTGCCGGCCGGGGTGAGCCTGGCCAACGGCTGGAACGGCTCCTTCTCGCAGAGCGGCCGCACCGTCACCGTCACCAACGCCGCCTACAACGGCACGGTCCCGGCCGGCGGGACGGTCTCCTTCGGCTTCCAGACCAGCGGGGGCGCCGCCCAGGACGGCACCCGCGTCAGCCTCGGCGGACAGGAGTGCGCCGCGGGCTGACACCGGCTCCCGTCCGGTGCGCCGGGCCGCCGGGGCAGGGCGGCCGGCGCGCCGGACGGGGCTGTTCGCCGGAGGGGCCCCAGAGCCGGGCCCCGGTCGCGGCCCGCCCCACACTGGCCGCGGCCGGGGTCCTTCGACGTTCCCCGGCGGTTCCCGCCGCCCCTTCGGGGCTCCTCACCGGGTGCGGACGGCGTACACCGGCACCGACACCGCCTCGTCGTCCAGGCACCGGCCCGTGGCCAGCTCGAAGCGCTGCTTGAGCAGCGGGGAGGCGACGAACGCCCGGCCGCCGGCCGAGCCCAGCAGCCCGCGCGAGAGCACCTGGGCGCCGGTGAACGGGTCGCGGTTGCCGACGGCGTACGTCCGGCCCGCCCGGTCCCGGAACACGGCGACCTGCCGGCCGTCGGGCAGCAGCGCCGCCACCCCCCGCCCCGGCACCAGATCGGACAGGCCGCACACCGCGGCCCAGCCGCCGCCGGCGCGCACCTCCACCCGCGCCCCGGCCGTGGTCGTGGCCGCGGCCGTCGTTTCGGTCGTCGCGGTGGTCACAGTGGTCACAGTGGTCATCGGGCCGTGCTCCCTTCGAGGGCTTCGAGCGTGCGGACGGGGATGTCGGGGCCGGACAGGAGCGTCAGATCGGGCCGGACCTGCTCGCGCTCGGCGACGAACCGCACCGACGGATCCGGCGCGTCGGGGGCGTTGACGAAGGACACGAAGCGCCGCAGCCGCTCGGGGTCCTCCAGCGTCGCGGCCCACTCGTCGCGGTAGTTCGCCACATGGCCGGCCATCAGCTCCTCCAGTTCGGCGCACAGCCCCAGCGAGTCGTGCACGACCACGTCGCGCACATGGTCCAGGCCGCCCTCGATCCGCTCCAGCCAGGCGGCGGTGCGCTCCAGCCGGTCGGCGGTGCGGATGTAGAACATCAGGAAGCGGTCGATCAGCCGGACCAGCTCGGCGTCCGACAGGTCCTTGGCCAGCAGGTCGGCGTGGCGCGGGGTCGCGCCGCCGTTGCCGCCCACGTACAGGTTCCAGCCGTTCGCCGTGGCGATCACCCCGAAGTCCTTGCCGCGGGCCTCGGCGCACTCGCGCTGACAGCCGGAGACCGCCCCCTTCAGCTTGTGCGGCGCGCGCAGGCCCCGGTAGCGCAGCTCCAGGTCGATGGCCATGCGCACCGAGTCCTGCACCCCGTAGCGGCACCAGGTCTGCCCCACGCACGACTTCACCGTGCGCAGCGCCTTGCCGTAGGCGTGGCCGGACTCGAAACCGGCTTCCACCAGCCGCGCCCAGATCGCCGGGAGCTGGTCCACGCGGGCGCCGAGCAGGTCGATCCGCTGAGCACCGGTGACCTTGGTGTAGAGACCGAAGTCACGGGCCACCTCGCCGATCACGATCAGCTTCTCGGGGGTGATCTCACCGCCGGGGATGCGCGGCACGACCGAGTAGGAGCCGTTGCGCTGGATGTTGGCCAGATGGTGGTCGTTGGTGTCCTGCAGCGCCGCCTGCTCGCCGTCCAGTACGTAGCCGCTGGCCCCCAGCACCGGGGCGAGCGAGGCGATGATCGAGGCGACGGCCGGCTTGCACACCTCGCAGCCCTCCCCGCCGCGGGCCTCCTCGCGGCCGTGGCCGTCCAGCAGCTCGGCGAAGGTGGACAGCCGCCGGGTGCGGACGATCTCGTACAGCTCGCCGCGGGTGTGGGCGAAGCAGCCGCACAGGCCCTTGTCGACGGTGACGCCGCCCGCCTCCAGCTCGTCGTTGACGAGAGCGGTGAGCACCTTCACACAGCTTCCGCAGCCGGTGCCCGCCTTCGTGCACTTCTTCACCTCGGGCACGGTGGTGCACGCGTGCTCGGTGACGGCCGCGCGGACGGCGCCCTTGGTGACGTTGTGGCAGCTGCACACCACCGCCTCGTCCGGCAGCGCGGACGGCCCCAGCGCCGCGGGCGCCCCGGCCCCGGCGGGAAGGACGAGCTGCTCGGGCGCCACCGGCGGGACGCTGCCGGTCAGCGGGCGCAGCGTGCCGTACGCCTCGGCGTCGCCGACCAGCACACCGCCCAGGAGGGTGCCGTCGGCGGCGACCACCAGCTTCTTGTAGACCCCCGCCCGGGAGTCGGAGTAGACGACGTCCAGACAGCCCTCGGTCTTTCCGTGCGCGTCGCCGAAGGAGGCCACGTCCACACCCAGCAGCTTGAGTTTGGTGGAGGTGTCGGCGCCGGTGAAGGACGCCCCCGCGTCCCCCGCGCCCTCCGTACCGCCCATCTCGCCGGCGATCGCGTCGGCCGCCACCCGCGCCATCTCGTAGCCCGGCGCCACCAGGCCGTACACCATGCCGTCCACGGTCCTGGCGCACTCGCCGACGGCGTACACCGCCGCGTCGGCGGTGCGGCAGCGCTCGTCCACGACGACCCCGCCGCGTTCGCCGACCGCCAGGCCGCAGTCGCGGGCCAGCTCGTCGCGGGGGCGTACGCCCGCCGAGAAGACCACCAGATCGGTGGCGATCCGCGAGCCGTCCGACAGCGCCATGCCCGTGACGGCCCCGTCCGGGCCGGCGGTGATCTCCTGACCGCCCACGCCGGTGTGGACGGTCAGGCCCATCCCCTCGACGGTGCGGCGCAGGGCGGCGCCGCCGCCCTCGTCGACCTGGAGGGCCATCAGACGCGGGTTGAACTCCACGATGTGGGTCTCAAGGCCCAGCCCGCCGAGCGCGCCGGCCGCCTCCAGGCCCAGCAGGCCGCCGCCGACGACCGTGCCCACCCGGCTCCTTCCCGCGTACTCCTCGATGGCGAGCAGATCCTCCACCGTGCGGTAGACGAAGCAGCCGGTGCTGTCGCTCCCCGGCACGGGCGGCACGAACGGGTAGGAGCCGGTGGCCAGCACCAGCGTGTCGTAACCGATCTCCAGCCCGGCGCGCGAGGTCACCGTGCGCGCCTCGCGGTCGATCGCGACCGCCGGGTCGCCCAGGCGCAGCTCGATGCCGTGCCGCTCCATGAAGCCCTCGTCCACCAGGGACAGCTCCTCGGGTGTGCGGCCGGAGAAGTACGAGGTGAGCCGCACGCGGTCGTAGGCGGGCCGGGGCTCCTCGCACAGCACGACCACCCGGGCCCGCCCGGTCACCTCCCGGCTCGCGAGCTCCTCCAGGAACCGCTGTCCGACCATCCCGTGCCCGACGAGCACGATCGTGGGGCGTGGCGTCCGTGGCATGTCTACAGGCCTCCATCGTTGGTGAGCAGGTGGAGCAGCGGGGCGGAGGGCAGCGGCTCGCCGCCCTCCCAGGCGCGGGCGAGGGCGCCGACGGTGCCGAGATCGCCCAGGAGGATCCCGCCCACCAGCCGGTCGCCGCGGACGACGACCTTGCGGTAGACGCTGCGGGTGGCGTCGGCGAGGCGGACGACGTCGTCGCCCGCACGGGGCACGGTCTCGCCGAACGCGGCGAGGTCCAGCGCGCTTCCGGGCCCGGAGGGGGGCGGGGCCAGCGTCAGCCGGGTCAGCGCCCGGGTGCCGGTGTAGGCGGGGGACCGTGCACCGGCGGCCGTCCTGTCCGCGGCCCTGTCCGCCACACGGTCCGCCAGCAGGACGCGGGCCAGCGCGTCGGCCTGCTCCTGGGCGGCGCCGGCCAGCCCGTAGACCGTCCCGGCGTGCTCGGCGCAGTCGCCGACGGCGTGGACGCGGGGATCGCCGGTGCGCAGCTCGTCGTCCACCACGATCCCCTCGCGGACCTCCAGCCCGGCCGCCCGGGCGAGCCCGGTCCGCGGGCGCACCCCGCAGGCGAGGACGACCAGTTCGGCCTCCAGCCGGTAGCCGTCGGCCAGTTCCACGCCGCGGGTCACGGCCCCCTCGCCGGCGCCCTCCCTCCCGCCGCTCCCCGCGGTCAGCAGGCCGCGGACGCGGCACTCGGTGTGGACCTCGACGCCCAGCCCCTCCAGATGCCCGCGCAGCAGCGCCGAGGCGCGGGCGTCCAGATGACGCTCCATGAGGTGCTCGCCCTGGTGGGCCAGGACGGTGCGCACCCCCCGCCCGGCCAGCGCGCGGGCGGCCGACACCCCGAGCAGGCCGCCGCCGACGACGACGGCCCGCGCCCCGGGCCGTACCTCCGCCTCCAGCGCCCGGCAGTCGGCCAGGGTGCGGAAGGGGCGTACGCCGCGGGGCGGTTCGTGCCCGCCGTCGGGGAAGAGCCCGCGCAGCGGCGGCAGCACCGGGTTGGAGCCGGTGGCCAGCACCAGGGTGTCGTACGGCAGGGAGGAGCCGTCGTCGCACCGCACCAGACGCTCGGCCCGGTCCAGCCGCACCGCCCGCACACCGCGCAGCCAGCGTGCGGCGGGCGGTGCGGGCAGACCGATCACCTCCGGCTCGTACCGCCCGGCCAGCACCCCGGCCAGCAGCACCCGGTTGTACGGCGCGTGGGGCTCCTCGCCGACGACCGTCAGATCCACGGCCGCGCCACCGGAGCCGGCGCCCCCGGAGCCGCCACCGCCGGCGGTACCGAGGGCGCCGGCGGCGGAGAGCTGCCCGGCGAGCCGGGCGGCGGCCATCCCGCCGCCGATCACCACCACACGCTTCGTCGAGGTCATGCGGAAAGCGTGCGGCGCGGCTGTTTCCCGCCCGGATCACCGCTGTTTCCCGGCGGCAACACCGCCCTCAGCGCACCCGGCCGGAGGCTGTGAGCCCCGGGCGCAGCCGTCCGTCTCCGGACGAGCCCTCAGGGCGCCAGCCGTACGGGCAGCGACGCAAGGCCCCTGGTCCACGGCGACGACGCCCAGGCCAGGCGTTCCTCGGGCACCGCCAGCCGCAGACCCGGCAGCCGCCGCCGCAGCACCTCCACGGCCGTACGCGCGATCAGCCGGGCCTGCGACTGGGCCGGGCAGGCGTGCGGTCCCGCGCCGAACGCCACATGCGCGCGGTTGCCCGTCACCGGCCGCCCGCACGCGGGCAGCACCCCGGGATCGCGGCCCGCGGCGGCCAGCCCCAGCACGAGCATGTCCCCGGCCCGCACCTCCTGCCGGCCCAGCCGGACGTCGCGCAGGGCGTAGCGGCCGGGGAGGTTCTGGGTGGGCGGGAACCGCCACAGCACCAGATCCAGCGCCTCGTCCAGGGTCAGGTGCCCGCCGTCCAGCGAGGAGCGCAGGGCCGGATCGGTCAGCAGCAGGCGCAGCGTGGTGGCGATCCAGTTCTTCGTCGTCTGGTGGGCCGCCACCACCGTCACGACCAGGTTGTGCAGCACCTCCTCCTCGCGCAGCGAGGCGGGGTGCGTCAGCAGCCAGGAGGTGATGTCGGGGCCCGGCGCGCACCGCTTCTCCCTCACCAGGGCCAGCAGGACGCGCTCCAGCCGGCGGCCGGCGTGGACGGAGTCGGCGTTGGCGGCGGCCGTGCCGGCGACGGCCTCCGCCAGCCGCCGTCCGTCCCGCTCGCCCGTGCCCAGCAGCCGGGCGACGACCCGCGCCGGCAGGCGGTGCGCGTAGTGCGGTACGAGGTCGGCCTCGTACCGCCCGGCGAAGGCGTCGATCAGCCGGTCGGCGGTGTCCCGCACCAGGCGGCCCAGCTCACCGCCGTCGACCCGGCCCAGCGCGTCGGCGACGGCCGACCGCATCCGCCGGTGCCGCCGCCCGTCGGCGAACATCAGCGCCGGACGCCAGCCGAGGAACGCCAGCAGCGGGGAGTCGGCCGGCACCCGCCCCTCGCGCAGCGGACGCCAGTGCCGCGGGTCGTGGCTGAAGTCCTGTTCGCGGCGCGCCACCCGCAGCAGCTCCTCGTAGCCCATGACCAGCCAGGCGTGCGCCCCCGGGGCCAGGGCGACGGGCGCGACCGGCCCGTGCTCCGCGCGCAGCCGCTCGTACAGGGCGGGCAGGCCGTCGCCGTCGAGGCCCGGACCGTACAGCGGGGTGTGGCGAGCGCGGCCGGGGCGGCCCGGACGGCCGGAGAGGTCAGGGCGGCCGGGGCGCTCCGGTGGCGTCTCGGCCCGGGGGCGGGGAGCAGCGGTCATGTGGTGGCTCCGGGAGAGGGGGGAGGACGGGAGGGGGAGCCGCCCGGGGTGGCCCGGGAGCGGCCCGTACCACCGGCAGACAACGCGCCGACGGCCGACGCGGTCAACCGCCTTATCCGAAAAGAGTCCTGGAATACCACTCAGGAGTGAGCCCCCGGGCGGCGGGAGGCGCGGACCGGGGGGCGCCGAGGGACCGGGTGGGCCGACCGGGCCGTGCCGCGGTTGCCGCGGCTACGGTGGGCGGGCAGGACCGCGAAGGCGGCGAGGAAGAGGAAGAGGAGCGGCGGCCATGGCGCAGACGGGCGTCCTGACGGTGCTGACCACCACCGACAGCCGGGAGAAGGCCGAGGCGCTGGCGCGCGGCGCGGTGGAGGCCCGCGTCGCCGCGTGCGCCCAGATCTCCGGCCCGGTGACCTCGGTCTACCGGTGGGAGGGCGAGGTGCGCGCCGAGCCCGAGTGGCAGGTGCTGCTGAAGACCGCGGCGGCCCGCTACGACGCCCTGGAGGCGCATCTGCGCGCGGCGCACGACTACGACACCCCCGAGATCATCGCCACCCCGGTCGTCCGCGGCGGCGCGGACTACCTGGCCTGGGTCGCCGAGGAGACGGACGGCTCCTGAGCAGGCGCGGGAGCCCTACAGGGCCAGATGCCGGCGCAGGGCGGTGTCGAGGTCGGTCAGGACGTGCGACGGCAGCACACCGACCCGGCGCAGCAGCCGCTCCACGGCCACGGAGCGCACCTGTTCGCACTGGGCTTTGGAGTCTTTGCGCAGTCCGCAGTCCGCCGCCTTGAGGAGCACCTGGAACGGGTAGACGCGTGAGGTGTTGGACGTCACGGGCACCACGGTCAGCACACCCCGGCCGGCGCGGTCCACTGAACGGTTGGCCGCGTCGTTGGAGACGACGACGGCGGGGCGTGCCTTGTTCGCCTCGCTGCCGCGGGTCGGGTCCAGATCGACCAGATAGATGTCACCGCGCCGCATCGCCGAGCCCGTCCGCAGCGGTCGCGTCCCACAGTTCCGCGTCCTCGTCCTCGTCCCACTCCTGCCAGGCGGCGGTGTAGTCCTGTTCGAGTTCCGAGGCGCGCAGCAACTCGATCGCTGCGTGTATCACGGCCGATCGCGACTCGATCTCGGCCCTGGCGGCGTATGCGTCGACGAAGGCGATGTCTTCCTGGGGGAGGCTCACACTTACCTTCATACCCCAGATGGTACAACGGTGGCTCCACTGATGCTACTCGAATTGCTACCTCAAATCCTCCGCGCGGTCCACCCGGACCGCGCAGACCTTGAACTCCGGCATGCGCGAGATCGGGTCCAGGGCCGGGTTGGTCAGGGTGTTGGCGCGCCCCTCGCCCGGCCAGTGGAACGGCATGAACACCGTGTCCGGGCGGATGTCCGGTGTGATCCGGGCCGGCGCCACCGCCCGCCCCCGCCGCGAGACCACCGCCACCGCCTCCCCCTCGGCCACCCCGATCCGCTCGGCCAGCCGCGGATGGAGCTCGACGAACGGTCCCGGGGCGGCGTCGTTCAGCTCCGCCACCCGCCGGGTCTGGGCGCCCGACTGGTACTGGGCCGGCACCCGGCCCGTGGTCAGCAGCAGCGGGTGGCCGGCGTCCGGTTCCTCCGCCGGGGGGCGGTGGGCGACGGGCGCGAAGCGGGCCCGGCCGTCGCCGGTGGCGAAACGGTCCAGGAACAGGCGCGGGGTGCCGGGGTGGGGGGCGGGGGAGCGGTCCACCGCCGGGTCGTCGGCCTCGTCCGTACCCGGAACCTCCGGGCACGGCCAGAAGACCCCGTCCTCCTCGGCGATACGGCGGTAGGTGATCCCCGAGTAGTCCGCCGGGCCCCCGGCCGAGGCCCGCCGCAGTTCCTCGAAGACCTCCTCCGGATCGGTGGGGAAGCCCTTCTCCCAGCCCAGCCGCGCCGCCAGCGCGTTCAGCACCTCCAGGTCGGTGCGCACCCCGGGCGGGGCGTCCACGGCCCTGCGGCGCAGCAGCACCCGGCCCTCCAGGCTGGTCATCGTCCCCGTCTCCTCCGCCCACTGCGCCACCGGCAGCACCACGTCCGCCAGCGCGGCCGTCTCCGACAGCACCACGTCGCACACCGCCAGGAAGTCCAGCGACCGCAGCCGCTGCTCCACATGGGCGGCACGCGGAGCGGAGACCACCGGGTTGGAGCCGGTCAGCAGCAGGGCGCGCACATCGCGGCCGAGCGCCTCCAGCAGCTCGTACGCGCTGCGCCCCGGCCCCGGCAGCACACCGGGGTCCACACCCCACACCCGCGCCACGTGCTCGCGTGCCGCCGGGTCGTCCAGCCTGCGGTAGCCGGGCAGCTGATCGGCCTTCTGGCCGTGCTCGCGCCCGCCCTGGCCGTTGCCCTGCCCGGTCAGGCAGCCGTAGCCGGACAGCGGGCGCCCCGCCCGGCCGGTGGCCAGGCACAGGTTGATCCAGGCGCCGACGGTGTCGGTGCCCTTGGACTGCTGCTCGGGCCCGCGCGCGGTGAGCACCATCGACGACTCCGCGTCGCAGAACAGCGCCACCGCCTCGCGCAGCGCGGGCACCGGCACCCCGGTGATCCGCTCCACCAGTTCCGGCCAGTGCGCCATCGCCGCCGCGCGCGCCTCCTCCCAGCCGCTGGTGCGCGCCGCCACGAAGTCGGAGTCCACCCGCCCCTCGGCCACCACCAGATGCAGCATGCCCAGCGCCAGGGCCAGGTCCGTGCCGGGGCGCGGGGCCAGGTGCAGGTCGGCGTGCTCGGCGGTACGGGTGCGGCGGGGGTCGATCACGATCAGCTTCCCGCCCCGCTCGCGCAGCTCGGTGAAGTAGCGCAGGGCGGGCGGCATGGTGTCGGCGGGGTTGGCGCCCACCAGGATCACGCAGCCGGTGCGCGCGACGTCCGCCAGCGGGAAGGGCAGCCCCCGGTCCAGCCCGAACGCCCTGTTCAGGGCGGCGGCCGCCGAGGACATGCAGAACCGGCCGTTGTAGTCGATCTGGGAGGTGCCCAGCACCAGCCGGGCGAACTTGCCCAGCGCGTACGCCTTCTCGTTCGTCAGCCCGCCCCCGCCGAACACCCCCACCGCGTCCGCCCCGTGGGCGGCCCGGGTGTCCGACAGCCCCGCCGCGACGCGGTCCAGCGCCTCGTCCCAGCCGGCCGGCTCCAGCGGCCCGCCGGCGCGGCGCCGCACCAGCGGCCCGGTCAGCCGCACCCGGGAGGAGAGCACGGCCGGTGCGGTGCGGCCCTTGCCGCACAGCGCGCCCCGGTTGACGTCGAACGCGGTGCGCTCGACCACCTCGACCCCCTTTCCGCCCCCGGTGGGGCGCAGCCCCATGCCGCACTGCAGGGCGCAGTACGGGCAGTGGGTGTCCACACTCTCCGCGGGCGCCTGGGAGGCCTGTCCGTCGGGCTGGGCAGTCGTCGCGCTCATGCCGCCCAGCGTGCGTCGCGCGTGTTACGCCGTGCGCCCTTGCGGGTTACGGGCCCGGCACACCGGCCTCAGCCCGCCCCGGCGGGCGCCGTGAGCCGTGCGCAACCGGGCGTCACGACGCCGCAACGGCGGGGCAACCGGGGCCCGCCACACTCGCCCCATGACCTCCCCCTTCCGCGTCCGCCCCCGCCCGTCGCCCCCGCTGGTCGCGGTCGCCCACGGCTCCCGCGACCCCGGAGCGCTGCGCACCGTCACCGCACTGCTCGGCCTCGTGCGGTCCCTGCGGCCCGGCCTGCGGGTGGAACTCGGGCACGTGGAGCTGAACGAGCCGCTGCTGCCGGACGCCCTCGACGCGCTCCCGGCCGGTCAGGCGGTCCTCGTCCCGCTGCTCCTGGGCCGCGGCCACCACGTCAAACACGACCTGCCCGAGGCCGCGGCCGCCGCCGGGCACCTGTCCGTGCGGACCGCCGCGCCACTGGGGCCCCATCCGCTGCTGGCCGAGGCGCTGGCCGGGCGGCTGGCCGAGACGGGCTGGAGCGCCGCCGGCGCGTACCGCACCGGCGGCGTGGTGCTGGCGGCGGCCGGCTCGCGCGATCCGGACTCGGCCCGGGACGCCGAACGGACGGCCGCCCTGCTCTCCGCACGCCTCGGCGGCGTCCCGGTGCTGCCCGCCTACGCCTCGGCCGCCCGGCCGACCGTGCCCGAAGCCGTGGCCGCCCTGCGCGCCGCCGGGCGCCACGATGCCGCCCTGGCCTCGTACTTCACCGCGCCGGGCCTCTTCGCCGCCCGGTGCGCGCGCGACGCCCCCGGCCTGCCGGCCGCCCCCGCGCTGGGCGCGCATCCGGCACTGGCCCGCCTCGTCCTGCACCGCTACGACGAGGCGCTCGCCCGGGCGCGTACGGTGGCCCGCGGGCCCGTCATCCGCCCGGTGCGGAGGACGCCGGTCCGCGCCCGCTGACCGACCGGACCCGCCCGCGCCGGCCCGCGCTGTCACCCGGGGCGGCTAGCGTCGGTGTATGAGCGGCGGGTATGGCGATGCGTACGCCATGGACGACACGACGTACAGCCCCTGGGGCGACGGACCGGTGGAGCACGTCGCCGGCTACGACGGCGCGGCGCTGGAACGCTGGGTGCCCGAGCCAGACAAACGGCCCGGACGCACCGCCTTCCAGCGCGACCGGGCGCGGGTGCTGCACTCCGCCGCGCTGCGGCGGCTCGCGGGCAAGACCCAGGTGGTCACCCCCGACGCCGCCGCCGGCGCCTGGGACGCCACCCCCCGCACCCGCCTGACGCACTCCCTGGAGTGCGCCCAGGTGGGCCGGGAGCTGGGCGCCGCGCTCGGCTGCGACCCGGACCTGGTGGAGACCGCCTGCCTCGCCCACGACCTGGGCCACCCGCCCTTCGGGCACAACGGCGAGCGCGTACTGGACGAGATCGCCGAGCCCTGCGGCGGCTTCGAGGGCAACGCGCAGTCGCTGCGGCTGCTGTCGCGGCTGGAGCCGAAACGGTTCGCCGGACCGGCGGACGGAGACGGCGGCCCGCCGGCCTGTGTGGGCCTCAACCTCACCCGCGCCGCGCTGGACGCCGCCACCAAGTACCCCTGGCCGCGCGGCGGCCACCCCGCCGACCCCGCGTCGCGGAAGTTCGGCGCCTACGAGGACGATCTGCCGGTCTTCGAGTGGTTCCGGCGAGGTGCGCCCGAACACGCACAGTGTTTTGAAGCGCAGGTCATGGACTGGTCCGACGACGTGGCCTACTCCGTCCACGATGTCGAGGACGGTCTCCACGCCGGCCACCTCGACCCCAACCTGCTGCTGGCCGAACCCGAGCGCCGCGAGGTCTTCGCCGTCGCCGCCGCCCGCTACGCGCCGCCCGGCACCGAGGAGGCCGAACTCGCCGAGGCCCTGGACCGGCTGCTGGACCAGGAGTGGTGGCCGCACGGCTACGACGGCACGGCCGTCGCCCAGGCCCGGCTGAAGGACGCCACCAGCCAGCTCATCGGACGGTTCTGCCTGGCCGCCGAGGGCACCACCCGGGCGGCATACGGCTCGGGCCGCCTGACCCGCTACGGCGCCCGCCTGGTGGTCCCGCGCGCCGCGCGTCTGGAGTGCGACGTGCTCAAGGCCGTCGCCGACCGGTACGTCATGCAGCGTCCCGATCAGGAGCGGCTGCGCGGCGAACAGCGCGACATCCTGGCCGGACTGGCCGAATCCCTGGTCGCCCGTGCCCCGGACGGCCTGGACCCGCAGTTCCGCGCGCTGTTCTCGCAGGCCGGCGACGACCGGGCCCGGCTGCGCGTGATCGTCGACCAGATCGCCTCCCTCACCGACGCCTCCGCCCGCCGCCTCCACGCCCGCCTCACGGGCCCGGCGGCGTGAGGACGGCATGACGGCGGGGCGACAACAGGGGGCGGCGGCGTGACGGAACGGGCCGGCCGCCGCCCGGCGCCGTCACCGGCTTCGCCTCCGACGAGGACGGCATGCGCAAGCTGTGCGGCGACCGCGTGGTGGTCGCAAGGCTCTGACCGCCCGCCCCGGAGCGTGGTACGAAGACCGGATGAGCCGCTTACCCGTCCACGGCCCCGAGGGCAGGCTCCGGCGGCCGCGGTCACCGAGCCGGGGTCACTTCCCAGGGGGCCCGCGCCGGTCCGGCCGGGTGAACGGTCCGAGCCAGCGGCGCCGGGCGCCGAGCCACTCCTCCCCCGCCGGTCCGGTGTCCATCTCCTCCCGCAGCGGCGCCCCGGCCCCGGCGGAGGCCGCCGTGTACCACCGGCCCAGGCGATCCGAGAGCACCGACGCGGAGACGCCGTGCAGGACGATGCTGAGGAAGACGGTGACCGCCATCACGCCGCTCAGCGGCTCAAGCCCGGGGCCGCCCTCCCGTACCGCCAGGAGCCCCAGGATGACGGAGGCCAGGCCGCGCGGCCCGAACCAGCCGACGAAGGCGACCGTGGGCGCGCGCAGGCCGCTGCCGAGCAGTGAGAGGGCCACCGGGACCATACGGACCACGGTGAGGCTGAGCAGCGCGTAGCAGACGGTCCGCCACTCCAGCCGTTCCAGGGTGGGACCGAGCAGCACCGCGCCGAACACCAGGAAGCTCAGTGCGGCCAGCAGCCCGCCGAGGTCCTCCGCCAGCGCGGCGGCGTTCTCGGAGCCCTCCGGGCCGGTCACGAACCGCAGCGCGGCGCCGAAGGCGAAACCCGCCGTCCACACGGCGATGAACCCGCTCCCCCCGGTCGCGTCCGCGAGGAGGTAGGAGCCGGCGGCAAGGGCCAGGGGGAGTGCCTGGCCCCACTCCGGGGTGACCCAGCCCCTGGCGTCCGACCACTTCAGCAGCCGTCCGCCGGCCCACCCGGCCAGCACGCCCAGGGCGGTGCTCAGCACCAGGGCGCGCCAGAACACCTGGGCCGCCCCGGCCTCCGCCGAGGCCGTCCCGGGCACGGCCGCGAGGAAGAGGACGAAGAAGGGCAGGACCATGCCGTCGTTCAGCCCGCTCTCGACGGTGAGGCCCTGGCGCACCAGCGCGGGGACCTGCGGGGAGGAGACCGTGGTCCTGCCCAGCGCCGCGTCGGTCGGGGCGAGGACGGCGCCGACCAGCGCCAGTTCCCAGACGCCGAGTTCCGGGAACAGCGGCCAGGCCAGCAGCCATCCCGTGCCGATGGTCAGCGGCAGTCCGATCCCCAGGAGGCGGCCGGGCAGGAAGCGGCTCCGGCGCAGCGTCCATCTGCGGATCGCCATCGCGTCGGTGAACAGCACCAGGGCCAGGGCGGTCTCCAGTAGCGGCAGCAGGAGGCCGGAGTCGGGTCCGGGCAGTGGGAGCCCCAGCCCGGCCGGGCCGATCAGGAGCCCGAAGGCGGCGAAGACCATGGCGGTGGAGACGGGGGTGCCGGCGAGTCTGCGCGACCCCAGGGCGTAGGCGGCGACGGCGGCCGCAACCGCCACCCCGGTCCACTCCCCGCCGGTCACCGGTGCCCGGTCCCCGTCCCGGCGCGTGGCCGCCGGTCCGCTCCGCGGGGAGCGGTGCCCCTCACGCCTGCCCGCATCCCGCTGCCCCTTCCCTGGTGCTTCGGTGGGCGACGCGGGCCATTGTGCTGCTCCGGCCGTCCTCCGCGTGGCCGCGACATGTGGGTGGGGCCGTGTGCGGCACCGATGGCGGGGGGCCCGGTGCCGCGAGCACACGATCGGGGGAGGGCCGGCGCGCCGCCGTCCGGACGGGTTCCGGCACGGCCCGGTGGCCGGCGTCCCGCGTCGGGGAGGCGCCGGCCACCGGGGACGCGGTTCAGCAGGGGCCCAGGTCCCGCCAGACCCCGGAGACACCCGGTTCCTCGCCGCGCGTCCACCAGGCGGCCCGCCAGGCGTGGCCGCGGTGGGTGACGGTCCGGCCGCCGGTGTAGGCGGTGGAACGGTCCCAGGCGGGGGAGGAGACGCACTCGGCCGGCGGGGTCGGCGTCCCGCCGTCGTCGCCGCCACCACCGTCTCCGCCGCCGCTGCCGACCTGGACGTCCACGCAGTTGTAGAACGCGTTGGCGGTGTCCGCGACGTTCCACACGGCGAGGATCTTGTGCTTGCCGGAGGGCAGGCCGCTCAGGGTGTGCGAGATGTTCGACGGCGGGCGGGTGCCGCCCTGGTCGAACCGCTTGAACAGGACGCCGTCGACGTAGTAGTCCCAGGTGCTGGTGCTGTGCGCGGCGGTCAGCCGCCACTGGAAGGTGACGGTGCTGGAGACCTGTGTCACCGGCCAGTTGCGGCTGTCGTCGTCCAGGAAGGTCCAGCGGGTGCCGCCGCTGCACAGGCGCGAGCCCTTGGGTGCCTCGACGCTCTGCGGCTCGTACTGCAGTCCGTCGCAGCCGGTGACCCGGCCGGTGGCGCAGTGGTCCTGGCGGCTGGGCGGGGAGGTGATCCAGCCGTGGGCGCCCGCCGAACTTGCTGAGGTCATGACAATCGTGAGAGGCAGTGCCAGTACGAAGGCGAAGAGCGAGGCCAGCAGCCTCGCGGGACTCCTCCGCGTCGTCCGCGCCGTCCGTGGCGCGTGTTCGTTCTGTCGCATGTGGGGGCTCCTCCTCACCTCCGCGCGCGGCCTCCTCGGCCGGCGTGCGGAGCGGTACGGGGGGTGGCGGCCTGCCGTGCGCAGGGCCTCGCCGGTGACGATAGATTGGTTCAGACCAATCGTTAAGGGCGACTTCCGGTCCGTTCCCGGACGGTGCGGCCGGGTGCGCGCGGCGCAACGGGGGTCGTCCGGCCGGGCGGAGGAGGCCGGTGGGTGGGCGAAAAAGGCGGAAAGGATACGTTCCGCCCGCTGACCGAATCCGGTCTGTACCAATGCCGTTTGCTTCTCCCCCCCGTCCCCCGCCTCTTCCCCGCCGTGCCACGGCGGGGAAGAGGCGAGGCGCCCTCAGGCCAGGGCGTGGCCGGTGGTGCTGTCCACGTGGCCGGGGATCTCCCCCTCGTGGCGGTCCCCGGTCGAGGCCGTCCCGGTGGGCTCGAACATCAGGATCGACCCGCCGGCCGAGGACGGCCTGTGCTCGGTGCCGCGCGGCACCACGAACACGTCGCCCTTGTGCAGCTCGACGGTCCTCTCGCCGCCGTCGGCGTCGCGCAGGGCGATGTCGAAGCGGCCGTCGAGGACGAGGAAGAACTCGTCGGTCTCCTCGTGCACGTGCCATACGTGCTCGCCCTCGGTGTGGGCGATCCGCACGTCGTAGTCGTTCACCCGGGCCACGATCCGGGGGCTGTAGACATCGGTGAAGGAGGCCAGGGCCTCGGTCAGGTTCACGGGCCGCGGCGCGGACTGGGGCGCGGGTACGGGTGTCTCGGTCATGGGATCGATTCTCGGCGGTTTCCGCACGCCGCTCCCGGTGTTTCGCGGGAGTGTACGGAAAACGCGGGTCCGGTCCGGCGGTTTCCCGGAGTTCCGCCGAACCGGCCCGAGGACCGGGTCCCGTCGCTAACCTGCCCGGATGTTCACGGATATGACGGACAGTCTGTGGGACGGGGAGCCCCAGCCGCTGCGCGACTGGCTGGTGGGCAGAGGGGTGGACGTCGACGGGCTCAAGGGCCTGCCGCACTGGAACGCCGAATCACCCGACGGCGAGCCCGTCGGGGAACCGGAGGGCGGACCGGAGGGGGAGCCGGGCGGCGGGCGGAGCGCCCGGCGGCCGCCGGAGGATCCGCGCTCCACCCTCAGACGCCCCGGGGACCGCTGGCGGAAGGCGTACGAGAGGACGTCGGCGGCCCTGGAGAGGCTCGGGAACGAGCCGCACGGCGTACCGCTGCTGCTGAGCTATCTGCTCCACGAGGTCGCGGAGGCGTGGGAGAGCTCCTACCACTTCGGTCTGCTGTGGGATGTGCTCGATGCCGTACGCGACTGCTTCCCCGGCCATCCGACGGCTGTGGACCCCCGCGCCAGGAGACCGGGCCTCCCGGCGGACTGGAGGCCCCCGCTCCCCGCCGGCTGGGCGCCCGGCCTCGCCGCCGACCGGACGGCCGCCGACGCGGTGCTCCGTCTGATGGACTCCCTGGACGCCATGATCCGGGCCGAGAACGCCATGGTCAGCGGACTGCCCCAGGTGCAGGCGCCGGCGGCGGAGGCCGCCGCGCGCCACGCCCGGCGAGCCGCTGAGCTGGTGGGCGGGCTGCCCGCCGAGTACGCGTGGCTGCGGGAGTACGTGCTGCGGGTGGCGGGCCGGAACGACGTCTACTGCACCTCCACGGCCCTCGCGGTGCGCGCGGCGGAGGCATTCCTGCGGACCGGCGCCGCGCTGGAGGAGGCGATCGCCGGGCTGAGGGCGGCGGAGAGCGACCCGCGCATCGACCCGCGGTACCGCAGCGAGGTGCGGGCGCACCGGTTCAGCCTCACCGCGCTCCGGGACAGCGCCCGGCGCGAGTGGCTCAGGCTCGACCAGGGCTCGGTGGTCTTCCTCTACCCGTTCGCCCTGCGCGGGATCAGGCCCGGCCGGGCCGCCGACCGGGTCGCGCGGGAGGCCGGGGGCTGGACCCTGGCGGGGGCCGGGGCGGTGCGGGTGGAGGAGACCCTGGACCTGGACGACGTGTGGGACGGCGCGGACTCGCTGGGACGCGGCTACGAGGGGGCGTGCATCGGGCTGCCGGACGTACTGCTCCACGGCCTCGACGGCACGGCGGTGCCCGAGGGCGTCGAGCCCGTCCGGCTGAGCGCCGAGATCCGGATCTCCAGGCTCGGCAACCACTGCGTCCGCTTCGAGGCGGAGTGCGAGGACCTCTCCCCGGCCGACCTGCACGCGCTGATGTTCCGGGCCGCCCCCGAGCACGGGGCCGGGCGGGTGGTCCTCGAGGAGGGGCGGCAGGGCTCCCCGCAGCAGTGGCCGCGCCTGTCCGACCTGGCGGTGCAGCTCGCGCTGGACACCGCCGCCCGGCTGAGCCCGGACGACGGTTCCGCGCAGGTGGGATCCGCCGCGCGGCCCGGCATGTTCCATGTGGTGGTCACCGTCGAGCGGGCGTCCGCGACCGCCGGCCCCTGGGCGCCGCCGTCCACCGTGCGGCGGGAGCTGACCGGCGCCGGGGAGGTCATGGCGACGGCCGGGGCGCAGGTGCTGGCCAACCCGGTCCCCAACGCGCTGGGCGCGGTGGCCGAGTGGAGCCGGTACGCGGTGGACGGCCCCTACTCGTCCCTCTCGTCGGCCGTCGCGGACATCACCGGCAACCCGGCGCTGTGCACCTGCAACACCACGGTGCTGGTGCGGCTGGGGACGGCCGACTTCGTCGTCCAGGGCGACAAGGCCGTGGCCGAGTTCGCCGCCTCCGTCGAAGGGCTCTTCGCGGGGTGGTTCGACGAACTGGCCGACCACTACAGAAGGGTGGAGAGGCTGCGGGAGGAGGTGGTCGCGGCCGGGAACGGGCGGTCCCCGGGCAGCGCCGACGTCCTGCGGGAACTGTCGCGGAGGATGGACGAGGAGAAGATCCTCCTGGACGAGTTCACCGTCCAGGTCAGGTCCACCCTGTCCCTCATACGCTCCCCGTCCCTGCTCTCCTCCCCGGTCATCGCCCGGTTCCTGGCCCTGCTCCTGAGGAATTCGGGCTATCCGGAGCGGGTGGAGGAGCTGATGAACCGCATCCAGGAGGTCGCGCACGAGCAGCTGGACGTGGTCGTGGATAAGATCACCGCACAGCGCGGAGCCCAGGAGGACCGGGACGAGGCCCGGCAGGAACGCCGCCGCAGGGCCAGGATGGACACCATGCTGGCGGTCGTCGCCGCGATCGGTGTCTCGGGCCTCGGCCAGATCCTCCAGTCCGGCTACGCGGCGGAGGGGCTGTGGTCGCTGCTGATCATCGCGGTGGTCGTGGTGGTTTCGGCCCTCTTCGGATGGGGATTCCGCCGGACCGGAGGAGAGGCCTAGGCGTGGGCGAGTGGAGGCAGTGATGCGGGTGGTCGACGTGGCGGACGGCGATCCGCTGCTGGAGACGCTCTACGGCGACCTCCTCGTCCCGTCCTTCCCCCCTGACGAACTGGAGACCCTCCAGTGGGTCCGCGACGGCCTGGCCGACGGCAGTGTCGTGGTCGGCGCCGTACTGGACGAAGCCGGCGTCCCCCAGGCGGTGGCCGTCGGCGAGTGGGACGCGGTGAGCCGGATCCTGCTGCTGTCCTACCTGACGGTGCGGCCCCGGGCCCGCTCCGGAGGGCTCGGCGGCCTGCTGATGGGGGTGGTCGAGGGAGCCTGGCAGGAGCGCTTCCGGCCGCTGCTGACACTCGCCGAGGTGGAGCACCCGCTGGCGCACGAGGCGGACGGCGAGCGCGGCGACCCGGCCGCCCGGCTGCGCTTCTACGCCCGGCGCGGCGCCCGGGCCCTGGACATCCCCTACTTCCAGCCCGCGCTGCGCCCCGGCGCGCAGCGGGTCCACGGAATGCTGCTGCTGGTGCTCGCCCGGTCCCTCGGCACCGACGGAGAGCGGCCGGACACGGTCGACCCCGGACCTGTCCGTGCCTTCCTGGAGGACTACCTGCTCCCGGACGAGGAGGGGGAGGCGGACGGGCCGCTGCTGCGGATGCGCGAGGCCCTGGCCCGCCCCGGTGGTGTCCGGCTGCTGCCGCTGGACGACTTCCGCGCGCTGCCGCTGTCCGTCCCGGACGGGGGCGCCCGCCCGTAGACGGGCGCGTCCCCTTCAGGGAGCCGGTTTCGGGGCCCGCGCCCGGGCCGGCTCACGGGCCGGCTCCAGGGCCAGGTCCGCCACGACGGCGGCGTGGTCGGAGGGCCAGACGCCGCCGACCGGGCCGTCGCCCGCCCGCCGCACGTCCGTGACGCGGCCGATCCCGCCCGGCCCGGGCGGCCCGACGCGGATGTAGTCGACGCGCGCGCTGGGCCGGAGGGTGGCCGCGACATAGGGGTTGGCCGCGTCCCGGGTCGCGGCCGGGGCGGCCGGATCGGCGTACTCCCAGGCGTCCGGCAGCACCTGGCCCTCGACGGCGGGGGCCGTACGGGAGCCGCCCAGCAGCCGGATCTCGTCGGAGTCGGGCGTCGCGTTGAAGTCCCCGGTGACCACGGGCGGGAAGCCGCCCCCGCCGCGGTGCGCCGCGACGAACTCCGTCAGGGCGGCGACCTGCCGGCAGCGCAGGGCCGAGGCGTGGGCGGCGGAGGTCAGGTGCGTGGTGAAGAACGGCACCGGGCGGCCGGGCGCGTCCAGCAGCGCGTACAGCGCCACCCGCTCGTCGCCGCCGCCGACAGGGGGCAGGGGGGCCACGGCCCGGTCCGCTATGGGCCAGCGGCTGAGCACGGCGTTGCCGACGCCGACCTCCGGGTCGTCCAGCCGCTCGCGCCACTGCGCGGGAGCCTCCCAGGGGGCCCAGGCCCAGTGCATGTCCAGTTCGCGGGCGAGCCGTCCGGCCAGGTTCTCCCCGCCGCGGGCCCACACCTCCTGCAGGCCGACCGCGTCGGGCCGCGTCTCGCGCAGCGTGGCGAGGATCGCCCCGTACCGCTCCCGCCACGGTCCGAACCGCCACCACACGTTCCACGTCATCACGCGCATCCGCCGTCCCGCTCCCTGCCTCGCCCCCGGTGGGCCATGGGTGTACCCCGTCCACCGCCCCGCTACCCGCCCGATGTGACGCGCGGCGGTACGCGGGGCGAACGGTTCGGGTACGGGCGCCGCGGCCTGCTCGCGGCGGCCGGTGTCGGCTCGCGCCGGCCCACGCCGGCCGGCGTCAGTCGGCGGACTCCAGGAAGTCCGCTATCGCCGGGGCGAAGGACGGGTCGCGCACGGCCGTCAGATGGTCGCCGCGCAGGGTCCGCAGCCGGGCACGGGGGAGTGCGTCGGCGAGCACCCCGGGGCGCGCGGCCAGCGGATCGTCCGCACCCGCGAGCACCAGGGTCGGCACGGTGACGTCCGCCAGCGCGGTCGGGCCCTGGTGCATCGACCTGCCCTGCGCGGCCAGGGCGCGGCGGTCGGCGCCCACCTCGTCCGCCCAGATCCGCAGGCCCGCCATCCGCAGCGGCACGTCGGCCGGGTCGTCCGCCAGCAGCGCCGCCACCACCAGTTCGGGGGGCAGTTCGCGGGTGTCCACCCCACCCAGCTCGACCACCCCGGCCCCCACCCCGCCGACGACCAGCCGGGTGACGCGTTCGTCCCGGGCGGCGGCCAGCAGCGCGGCGACCGCGCCCATCGAGTAGCCCACCAGATGTGCCCGCCTCTCGCCGAGGACGTCCAGCAGGTCCAGCAGATCGCGCGCCATGGCCTCCTCGCCGTAGTGGCGGGCGTCGTGCGGCTTGCCGGAGCGGCCGTGGCCGCGCGCGTCGATGCCGGCCACCCGCCGCCCCCGCCGGGTCAGCACCTCGACGACGCCGGGCCGGACCCAGTTGGTGTGGGTGTCGGCGATGAAGCCGTGGTGCAGCACCACGACCGGCAGTCCGCCGTCCGTGCTGGGCGCCGGGTCCCAGTGGTGGTAGCGGATGGTCACGCCGTCGAAGGAGGTGAACTCTCGTGTCATGGGCCGACCGTAGGACGGCCGGTCGCGGCCCGGCGGCTGCCGGGGGAGCCGTTGTGCGAGCGCACACGCCGCCCGGCCGGCCGCTGGGCGGTGGCCGCGACCTGGCCTTATTGTCATGGACACTATGCGGGCTCGGTGCTGTCGTGAAGGCAGACCCGGGCGACCTGGAAGTCCCTTCCGAGGAGGGATGCGCGGATGCACGGTGCGAACACCGCACGGAAGGCCGTTGCGGAACTGATCGGCGGCGCACGCGCGGGACGGGGCGGCGCGCTGCTGGTGCGGGCCGAACCGGGACTCGGCGCCGGCGCCCTGCTGGAGCACGCCGCGGACTCCTTCGAGAGGTCCGGACCGGGCGGCACCGTGCTGCGCGCGAGGGGCGCGGCGGCCGAGACCGCCGTCCCCTACAGCGGACTCCACGCCCTGCTGCGGCCGGTGGCCGACCGGGCGGCACCGGACGACCCGCGCACCGCCGCCCTCGCCCGCGCCCTGACACTGGGCGCCGCGCCCGCCGACGAGGGGCCGGTGCTGGCCGGACTGCCGGCGCTGCTGCACGACCTGGCGACCGAGGGGCCGCTGCTGCTGTGCGTCGACGACGCGCACCACCTCGACGCGCCCAGCCGCCGCGTCCTGGGCTTCGCGGCCCGGCGGCTGGGCCCGCCGCTGCCCGTCGCGATGCTGGTCGCGGCGGACTGCGACGGCGCCGAGGACCCGCTGCTGGCCGGGCTGCCGGTGACCGCGCTGGAGCCGCTGGACGCCGCGGCCGCCGGCGCGTTCCTGGACGAGCTGCTGCCCGCCGACGCCGACCCGGCCGTACGCGAGGCGCTGCTGCACAGCGGCGGCGGCAACCCCGGCCTCCTCGCCGACCTGGCCGCCTCCCTCACCCCCGCCCAGCTCACCGGCGCCGAACCGCTGCCCCATCCGCTCCCCGCCACCGGGCCGCGGCTGCGCTCGGCCGCCGCCGAACTGGCGGACCTGCCCGAACAGGCCCGCACCCTGCTGCTGCTGGCCGCCGCCGCGTACGAGCTGGGCGGCACGGCGGACTGCTCCACCCTGGCGCGCGCCGCGGCCCTGGCCGGACTCGGCCCGCACGGAGCGGACCCGGCCCGCGGCCGCGGCGCCCTGCGGCGCGAGGGCGACCGGCTGCGCTTCGCGAACTCGCTGCTGCGCCGCGCCGCCTACTGGGGCGAGCCGCCCGAGCGCCGGCGCACCGCCCACCGGCTGCTCGCCCGCGCGCTGGAGGGCGCCCGCGGGGAGGAGGGCGCCCGCGCCGGGGGCGGCCGGAGCGGCGAGGCCGTGAACGCGGGAGCGCCGCACCGGCTGCTCGCCCTGCGCCACCGTGCCGCGGCCGCCCTGCCGCCACAGGGCGCGGACCCGGAACTGGCCGACGCGCTGGCCGCCGCCGCCTCCGACACCACGGCCACCGACGAGCACACCCACGCCGAACTGGCCGACGCCCTGTGGCGGTCGGCCGAACTCACCGGAGCCGACGGCGGGTTCGGCGGATCCCAGGACACCGGTGTGCGCGCGGCCCGGCTGACCGCCGCGGCCGAACACGCCTGGTCGGCCGGACGCCCGTACCGGGCCCTGGCCCTGCTGGACCGGGCCCGCGCGCTGCCCGTGCACGACACCGTGCGCGGCCGGACCGAACTCGTGCGCGGGGTGCTGGAGTTGCGCAACGGCGTGGTCACCGACGCCCATGAACTGCTGTCGTACGCCGCCCGGCTGCTGGGCCCCTACGACCCGCACACCGCCCGCCGGGCGCTGCTGCACGCGACCGAGGCGGCCTGGGCGATCGGCGACATCGCCGGCTTCCGCGCCGACCTCGCCCGTATCGCCGGACTGGAGACGCCCGCCGGGGACCCGCTGCTCGACGACTACTGCGCGGGCCTGGACGCGGTGCTCCGCGGCGACATCGACCGCGGCGGCCCGCTGCTGCTGCGCGTCCTGGAGCACGCCGCCGGCGAGCGCCAGCCCTGGAGGCTGATACGGGCCGGGATCGTGGCCCTGGTCGTCGGCGACGTCGCGGCCGCCCACGACCTCAACACCCGCGCCCTGGCCGCCGCCCGGGCGTGCGGGCCGGCCGCCGTCGTGCCCCAGGCGCTGGAGCACCTGGCCTACAGCGAGCTGCGGGCCGGGCGGCACAGCCGGGCCCGCGCCCACGCCGAGGACGGGCTGCGCCGCGCCCGCCGCAGCGGCCAGCGCAACTGCGCCGCCCACCACCACGCGGTGCTGGCGATGGCCGCCGCCGTGGAGGGGGACGCGGCCGCCTGCGCCGGGCACGCCCGCGCGGCGGGCGAGGACGCCGGGCCGCACGGTCTGGGCGTGGCCGCCACCCTGGCCCAGTGGGCGCTGGCCCGCTGCGACATGGGGCACGGCAGGCCGCACGAGGCCGCGGCCCGGCTGGAGCCGCTGGTGGGCACCGGTTCGGGCGAACTGCCGGGAACCGGCGCCGGGCGCGGGCACTTCGCGCTCCAGGCGCTGGCCGCGCCGTGCCTGGTGGAGGCGGCAGCCCAGGCGGGCGACCGGCGCACCGCCCGCGCCGCGCTGGCGCACTTCGCCCAGTGGACCGCCGTCACCGCGGACCCGATGGCGCCCGTCCAGCTCGCCCGCTGCCGGGCCCTGCTCGCCGGGCCGCAGGAGGCGCCGGAGCTGTTCGCGGAGGCGCTGGAGGAGCACGCGCGGATCGACAGCGACTTCGAGTACGGCCGCACCCAGTTGCTGCACGGCAAGGCGCTGCGCCGCGGGCGCCGGCCGGGCGCGGCCCGCGGGGTGCTGCGCGACGCGCTCCTGGCCTTCGAGCGGTGCGGCGCCCGCAGCTGGGCCGACCAGGCCCGTGCCGAACTGCGGGCCACCGGCGAGACGGCGGGGCAGGGCGCGCCGCGGGTGCTGGGCGGACTGACCCCGCAGCAGCTGCGCATCGCGCGCTGCGTGGCCGAGGGGGCCACCAACCGGGAGGTCGCGCTGCGGCTGTCGGTCAGCCCCCGCACGGTCGACCACCACCTGCGCAACGTCTTCGCCGCGCTGGGCATCCGCTCCCGGGTGGAGCTCACCAGGGTCCTGGCGGCGGCCGGCGACGGCCGGCACGACGGCTGAGGGCGAGGCCGGCCCGCCCCGCGCCGGCCGCGTACGCCGGGCACACCGCGTACGCCGGGCACCTGGGAGACTGAGCGGTCGCTAAGCGATTGCCGCACGCCTCTGGATATCCCGGTCCGGGCCTGCTGACAATGCTGCATCGAGCCGCTCCCGACACCCGCCAGGTGGAGGACCGAGATGCATCCCGTCGTACGCGCCCCCGTGAACGCCGAGGCCGTGGCCGTGCTGCACCGGGCCGCCCGGCCGCTGATGGACGAGCTGCCCCGGCTCACCGACCGCGTGGTCGAGCTTCTGTGCAAGGAGGAGCCCGCCTACCGCGCCGCCTCCGTCGACCAGGACGAGCTGTGGCACGAGGTGTACCGCTCCCTGCGGCACAACGTGGGCTCCCTGCTGCGTCCCAAGGAACTGCGCGACGCCGCCCGCCGCTGCTCGTGGCGGATCGGCGCCGACCGTGCCGAGCAGGGGCTGCCGCTGGACGCCCTGATGCGGGCCTTCCGGCTCGGCGGCGCGGTGGTCTGGCAGTCCCTGGTGGACCGGGTCACCCGGCACGACCCCGACGGCGCGCGGCTGCTGGTCCACGTCGCGGCCGAGGTGTGGGACTTCGTCGACGAGCACTGCGCGGTGGTCGCCGAGGCGTACCGGCAGACCGAGCGCCGGCTGGCCTGGCGCCACGACAACCGCCAGCGGTTGATGGCCGACGCCCTGCTGGAGGGCACCATGCGCGTCGCCGACCTCGCGGAGACCTCCGAGGCGCTGGGGCTGCCCGAGCGGGGGCGGTACGCGGTGGTGGCCGTCGCGGGCCCCGGCCGGGAGGCCCACCGCGCCCTGATCCGCTCCCGTGTCCCAGCGGCCGTACGGATCCTGTGGCACCCCCGGTCCGACGCCGACCTGGGCATCGCCGTGCTCGGCGGCGATCCGGCCGGTCACGGCGGCCCGGGCGAACCGGGCGGCCCGGGCGACCCCGGTGGTCCGGACGGCCACGGCGCCGCCGACGGCCTGCTGGCGGAGCTGGCCGGAGCCCTTCCCGCGCTGCCGGGACTGCGCACCGGCATCAGCTTCGCGGTCGAGGGCCTGGCCCGGGTCGGCGAGGCCCGCCGGCTCGCCGGGACCGCACTGCGCTCGGCCGTCCCGGGCGGGGCGCCGGTCCTGCTCCACGAGCATCTGCCCGCCGCCCTGCTGGTCTCCTCGCCCGGCCTGGCCGCGGCACTGGCCGAGCGGGTGCTGGGTCCGGTGCTGAGACTGGAGGGCGCCGACCGGGATCTGCTGCTGGACACCCTCACCGCCTGGATGGAGTGCGACGGCTCGGCCCGGCGGGCCGGCAGCAGGCTGTTCTGCCACCGCAACACCGTCCTCAACCGGCTGCGCCGCTTCGAGCAGCTCACCGGCCGGTCCCTCGGCCGCCCCCACGAGGTGGCCGAGCTCTCCCTGGCCCTGACCGCCCGCCGGGTCCTCCAGGCCCCGGCGACGGAGCGGGCCGCTCCCGGCCGGGACCGCTCCGCGGTCTGAGCGCACGGACGCGCGGCGGCGGGTGCGCGTACCCGATGGTTCCAGACAAACGAGGACGGTGCGCGCGAAGAGGGATAGAGCGGCCCGGAGGATGGGGAGGATCTGTGGGAGACGTCCGCGGAGCCGACCGCGGGCCCTCCCCGGACATCCCCCGCGCGCCCGCCCCCGCCCCTTCCGGCGGCGCGGCCGGCGGGGCACACTCCCGGGGAATCCACCGCAGGGGGGCAGCGCAACGAGGAGGAAGCACGTGGTCGACGCACATCGCACGTTCGTCATCGTCGGCGGCGGCCTGGCCGGGGCGAAGGCGGCCGAGACCCTGCGGGCCGAGGGCTTCACCGGCCGCGTCATCCTGATCGGCGACGAACGCGACCACCCCTACGAGCGGCCTCCCCTCTCCAAGGGCTACCTCGGCGGCACCACCGGACGCGAGAGCGTCCTCGTCCACGAGCCCGCCTGGTACGCCGGGGCCGCCGTCGAACTCCACCTCGGCCAGCCCGCCGTCCGCCTCGACCGGGAGGCCAGGACGGTGGAGCTCGGCGACGGCGCCCGGATCCACTACGACAAACTGCTGCTGGCCACCGGCGCCGAGCCGCGCCGCCTGAACGTCCCCGGCACCGAGCTGGCCGGGGTGCACCACCTGCGCCGCCTGGCGCACGCCGACCGGCTGCGCGGCACCCTGGCCGGGCTCGGCCGCGACAACGGGCACCTGGTCGTCGCGGGCGCGGGCTGGATCGGCCTGGAGGTGGCCGCGACCGCCCGCTCCTGGGGCGCCGAGGTCACCGTCATCGAGCCGAACCCCACCCCGCTGCACCCCGTCCTCGGCCCCGAGCTGGGCGCCGTCCTGGCCGACCTGCACCGCGAGCACGGTGTGCGCCTGTACTTCGGCACCTCCCTCACCGAGATCGTCGGCCAGGACAGCCAGGTCCTGGCCGTCCGCACGGAGGACGGCGAGGAGCACCCGGCGCACGCCGTGCTCGCCGCCATCGGCGCCGCCCCCCGCACCTCCCTGGCCCGCGCCGCCGGGCTGGAACTGGCCGGGGAGCCCGTGGGCGGCGTCGCGGTGGACGCCTCGCTGCGCACCAGCGACCCCGACGTCCACGCGGCCGGCGACGTCGCCGCCCTCCACCATCCGCTGTTCGGTACCCGGCTGCGCGTCGAGCACTGGGCCAACGCCCTGAACGGCGGACCGGCCGCCGCCCGGGCGATGCTCGGGCAGGAGGTCTCCTACGACCGGGTGCCGTACTTCTTCTCCGACCAGTACGACATGAGCATGGAGTACTCCGGCTGGGCGCCGCCCGGCTCGTACGACCAGGTGGTCGTCCGGGGCGACCTCGGCAAGCGGGAGTTCACCGCGTTCTGGCTGAGCGAGGGACGGGTGCTGGCCGGGCTGGGCATGAACACCGAGGGCGTCACCGGGCCGGTCCAGCGGCTCGTCCGCTCCGGCCGGGAGACCGATCCGGAGAAGCTGGCCGACCCCTCGCTGCCGCTGGAGGTGCTGGCCGGGAACTGACCCGCCGGATCCCCTCCGTCCCCGTCCCCGTCCCCGCCCCGGCCGCGGACCGCCGGCCGCGGAGCCGTAGCGTGGCGGCATGACCGTCCCCGCCATCCGTACCGCGCTGGTGCCCGCATCGGAGATCCTCGGCCTGCGGTGGGAGGTGCTGCGCCCGGGGCTGCCGCGCGAGGCGGCGGTCTTCCCCGAGGACGGCGACCCCGCCGCGTTCCACATCGCCTCCTACGAGGGGGACGCGCCGGAGGTCCTCGGATGCGGCACGTTCTTCCCCGAGCCGTTCCCCGGACCCCTCCGCGGAGCCTCCCCGGGCCCGTCGGCGGACCTCGCCGCGACCGCCTACCGCTTCCGGGGCATGGCCAGCGCCCCCGCCGCCCGCGGCCGGGGCCACGGCGCCGCCGTACTGCGCGCGGGCACCGCCGAGGCCGCCGCCCGCGGCGCCGCGCTGCTGTGGTGCAACGGCCGCGCCCCGGCCCGCGGCTTCTACGAGCGCCAGGGCTTTCGGGCACACGGAGAGGAGTTCGTCATCGAGGGCGTCGGCCCGCACCTCGTCTTCGTCCGGGAGATCCGGCCCCGGACCCGCCGTGCCGGGGACGCCGCCGGGCGGCCGTAGACTTTCCGCCGTGGCGGGACGGATCAACGACGACGACGTGAAGGCGGTACGGGACGCGGTCCCGATCGACGCCGTCGTCTCCGAGTACCTCCAGCTCCGCCCGGCCGGCGGCGGCAACCTCAAGGGGCTGTGCCCCTTCCACGACGAGAAGTCCCCCTCCTTCCACGTCAGCCCGAGCAAGGGCCTGTACCACTGTTTCGGCTGCCAGGCCGGCGGGGACACCCTCGACTTCGTGATGAAGGTGGACCACCTGTCCTTCTCCGAGGCCGTCGAGCGGCTCGCCTCCCAGGCCGGGGTCACCCTGCGCTACGAGGAGGGCGGCTACGCCCCCGGCCGCCAGCAGGGCGAGCGCATCCGGCTGGTCCAGGCGCACAAGGCCGCCGCCGCCTTCTACACCGAGCGGCTCGACTCGCCCGAGGCCGAGACCGGCCGCCGCTTCCTGGCCGAGCGCGGCTTCGACCAGGAGGCCGCCGCGCACTTCGGCGTCGGCTACTCCCCGGCCGGCTGGGACCACCTGACCCGCTTCCTGCGCGGCAAGGGCTTCAGTGACAAGGAGCTGATCCTGGCCGGCCTCGCCCAGGAGAGCCGCAACGGCCGCCCCATCGACCGCTTCCGCGGCCGGCTGATGTGGCCCATCCGCGACATCACCGGCGAGGTCGTCGGCTTCGGCGCCCGCAAGCTGCGCGAGGACGACAACGGGCCGAAGTACCTCAACACCCCCGAGACGGCGATCTACCACAAGTCCCAGGTGCTCTACGGCATCGACCTGGCCAAGCGCGAGATCGCCAAGACCGGCCGGGCCGTGGTCGTCGAGGGCTACACGGACGTGATGGCCTGCCACCTGGCCGGGGTCACCGGCGCCATCGCCACCTGCGGCACCGCCTTCGGCGGCGAGCACATCAAGATCCTGCGCCGGCTGCTGATGGACAACTCCCGCTCGGAGGTCGTCTTCACCTTCGACGGCGACGCGGCCGGGCAGAAGGCCGCGCTGCGCGCCTTCGAGGACGACCAGAAGTTCGCCGCCCGCACCTCCATCGCCATCACCCCCGGCGGCATGGACCCGTGCGAACTGCGGCTGGCCGAGGGCGACGAGGCGGTGGCGGCCCTGGTCCAGGGGCGCTCGCCGCTGTTCGAGTTCGCCATCCGCTCGGTCACCGGGCAGCACAACCTGGACACCGCCGAAGGCCGGGCCGCCGCCCTGGAGGAGGCCGCGCCGATCGTCGCGCGGATCAAGGACGGCTCGATCCAGCACCAGTACGCCGTACGCCTGGCCGGGCTGCTGGGCATCCTCGACACCGAGTTCGTGGTGCGGCGGGTGGGGCAGCTGGCCCGCTGGGAGCGCGAGCGGCGGTCCGGCGGTCCGGGAGGCCAGGGGGGCCCGCAGCAGCGCCGCTCCGCCGCGCCCCCCGCACCGCAGGTGAGGCCCGGCCCCGCGCCCGGCGGCCCCCGGCTGGACCTGCGCAGCCCCCAGCGGCTGGCCGAGCGCGAACTGCTCAAGCTGGCACTGCAGTTCCCGGCGCTGGTCTCCCCGCTCTTCGACGCCTACGGGGCCGACGAGTTCACCGCCGAGCCCTACGCCGAGGTGCGCCGGGCCGTGGAGAAGGCCGGAGGAGTGGAGCGGGCCGACGGGGAGTACCTGGCGCGGGTGCGCGACGCCGCGCCGGACGACACCGTGCGGTCGATGATCACCGAGCTGAGCGTCGAGCCGCTGCGCACCCCGCGCGAGCCCGACGAGGCCTACGCCGGGGAGTTCCTGGTCAAGGTGCGGCTGGAGGCGGTCAACCGCCGGATCGCCGAACTGAGCAGCACCCTCGCGCGCATGGCGAACAGCGGGGACGAGGCCCAGACGGCCGTCGCCGAGCAGCTGTGGACGCTGGAGCGGTACGGCCGGTCGCTGCGCGACCGCGGCGCCGCCGCGCTCTGGTCGTGAGCCCCGCGCGGTCCGCGCGGACCTGATCGCGTACCGGCCGGACCCTGCCCGTCGGCGGTCGCCCCTCCGCCGCCGATGGACGTTCACCGGCCCGTTCACCGGCCCGTTCTGTCACCTTCCGTACGCGTTCGGTCACCCGGGAGTCCAGAAACCGTGCGCACGCCCCTCGTGACGGGAGTGTGTCGTACCCCACACTGAGGGAGGTGCCTGAGTCCCCGGAGCGCGTGCCCCCTCGGCGCCGCTCGTCCGCCGCGGTGCGGACAGCGGCGCGGCCGCGCCCGTCCTCGTCTCGCGTGTCGCCCCGAACCGGCAGCGATCAGCTTGGAGGCCGCCCTCGTGCAGACCCGGACCCCGGCCGGCGCGGCCCTCGCCGCACCCGCCGTTCCCGCCGCCCTCATCGCCCCCGACTCCCCGGGCACTCCCGGCCCGGCCGCCGTACCGCCCGGCGGCCCGCGGCCTCCCTCGCCCGGCCACCCGCGGGCCGTCCCCGGGCAGGAGACGGGGCCGGACGCCGAACGCCTCCGGGCGGAGCCCCCTCTCGCACCCCGGCTGGGCGGACCCGACGCGACCGGCCCCTCCGCCGACCTCTTCCGTCAGTACCTGCGCGAGATCGGCCGCGTCCCCCTGCTGACGGCCGCCGAGGAGGTCGAACTCGCCCGGCGCGTCGAGGCGGGCCTGTTCGCCGAGGAGAAGCTCACCCGCGCCTCCGGCCTCGACGAGAGCCTCGCCCTCGACCTCGACCGGCTGGTGGTCATGGGACGGGTGGCCAAGCGCCGCCTGATCGAGGCCAACCTCCGCCTGGTGGTCTCGGTGGCCAAACGGTACGCCGGCCGCGGGCTGACCATGCTCGACCTGGTCCAGGAGGGCAACCTGGGCCTCATCCGGGCCGTGGAGAAGTTCGACTACACCCGCGGCTACAAGTTCTCCACCTACGCCACCTGGTGGATACGCCAGGCCATGTCCCGGGCGCTGGCCGACCAGGCCCGCACCATCAGGGTCCCGGTGCACGTCGTGGAGCTGATCAACCGGGTCGTCCGCGTCCAGCGCCGCCTGCTCCAGGAGCGCGGCCACGAGCCGACGCCCGAGGAGGTCGCCGCCCAGCTCGGCCTGACCGGGGAACGGGTCGGCGAGGTACTGCGGCTGGCCCGGGAACCGGTGTCGCTGCACGCCCCGGTGGGTGAGGAGGACGACGTCAACCTCGGCGACCTCATCGAGGACGGCGACGCGCCCTCGCCTGTGGAGACCGCCGCCTTCCTGCTGCTGCGGCGGCACCTGGACGCGGTGCTGTCCACCCTCGGCGAGCGCGAGCGCAGGGTCGTCCAGCTGCGCTACGGGCTCGTCGACGGCCGGCCCCGCACGCTGGAGGAGATCGGCCGTCTCTTCGGCGTCACCCGCGAACGCATCCGCCAGATCGAGTCCAGGACGCTGGCCAGACTCCGCGACCACGCCTACGCGGACCAGTTGCGGGGCTATCTGGACTGAGCCCCGGCCCCGCCGACCCGGCGCCCGGCCGGTCCGGCACCCGGCGCCCGGCCGGGACCGCCGGCGCGGGCTCAGCCGAAGGCGCCCGGATGCGTCTGCTCCCGCACCGTCGCGTACTGCTGCCGCACCGCCTGACCCACCGCCAGCTCCTCGCCCGGCTCCAGGACCCGGCCGGCGGGGGCGGGCCACATCGGGGGCTGCTGCGGCGAGAGCGTGCCCTGGGACACCCCCAGGGCCCAGGCGGCCTGGCGGGCGGCGCCCAGAGCCGTGTAGTCGGCGGGCTCGGGGACCACCACCTGCGCTCCCAGCAGGGCCGGAGCGATCGCCTGTACGGCCGGCAGATCGGCCGCGGCCCCCAGCAGGAAGACCCGGCCGACCGACACGCCCCGGCCGCGCAGTACGTCGAGGGCGTCGGCGAGCCCGCACAGCATCCCCTCGAAGGCGGCGCGTGCCAGGTGCTCCGGCTTCATGCTCTCGCGCCGCAGCCCGGCCAGCGTGCCGGCGGTGTGCGGCAGGTCGGGGGTGCGCTCGCCCTCCAGATAGGGGAGCAGCACCAGCCCGTGGGAGCCCGGCGTGGAGGACAGCGCCAGCTCCGACAGCCCTTCCAGGGAGGTGCCGAGCAGTTCGGCGGCGCCGCGCAGTGCCCGTACGGCGTTGAGCGTGTGCACCACCGGCAGGTGCATGCCGGTGGCGTCGGCGAGAGAGGTGATAATGCCGGTCGGCTCGGCCAGCGCCTGGTGGTGCACGGAGAAGACCGAACCGGAGGCCCCCAGCGAGACCACCGCGTCGCCCGGGCCGACGCCCAGGCCGAAGGCGGCGGCCATCGTCTCGCCCGTGCCGGCCGAGATCAGCAGCCCCTCCGGGGTGTGCCCGGCGGGCTCCGCCGGACCCAGCACCTGAGGCAGCCTCACCGGGTGGCCGAGCGCCAGCTCGGCCAGATCCGCCCGCCAGGACTCGGCGGCGGCCGACCAGTAGCCGGTCCCCGAGGCGTCGCCGCGGTCGGTGGTGCGGCGCGCCGGACGGCCCAGCAGCTGCCACACCAGCCAGTCGTGCGGCTGGAGGACCTCTGCCACGCGCCGGGCGGTCTCCGGCTCGTGCCGGGCCAGCCAGCGCAGCTTCGCCACCGGCTGCGCCGCCTGCGGCACGGCGCCCACCGCCTGCGCCCACGCCTCGCGCCCGCCGAGCGCGTCGACGAGGTCGGCCGCGGCGGTCTGCGCGCGCCGGTCGTTGCCGACCAGCGCGGGCCGCACCGGGTCGCCGGCCTCGTCGAGCGCGACCAGCCCGTTCTGCTGCGCCGAGACACCGATGGCCTGGACACCCTCCAGCACCCCGCCCGCCGCGGCGTCGCCGAGCGAGAGCAGCCACGCCTGCGGGTCGGTCTCGGTGCGTCTGCCCGCGGCCGCTCCGGTCCCGTCCTCCCCGCCGCCTCCGGGCGCGGGATGCGGGGCGTATCCCTGTCTGACAACGGCACCGGTGTCGGTGTCGCAGACGACGATGCGGGTGTACTCGGACGAACTGTCCAGACCGGCGACTGTCCCCATGGGGGAGATGATGCCTCACCGGCCGCGGGTGTCTCCCTCCGCCCTACGGCTGGGTGGGGGAGTCCGCGCGGGCCGCGGTGTCGGAGGCGGCCCCGGACCCTTCCCGCATCCCGGTCGGCGGCCGCCCCGACGGGCCGGGGGAGACCGGCACCAGCCGGGGCATCAGGGCCCTGACGGCGGGCTCCGTCCAGCGGGCGGCCAGCGGGCCGATTATCACCATCAGCAGCACGTACGCGGTGGCCAGCGGACGGATCTCGGTGGCGACCCCGGCCGCCAGGCCGGCGATGACGATGGAGAACTCGCCGCGAGCCACCAGGGCCCCGCCCGCAGCCGGCCCCTGGGGCTGATGCCGGCGCGCTGCGCCGCGTACCAGCCGGTGGCGACCTTGGTCACCACCGTCACCACGGCCAGGATCAGCGCCGGGACGATCACCGGCGGGATGTTGCCCGGGTCGGTGGACAGACCGAAGAAGACGAAGAACACCGCCGCGAACAGATCCCGCAGCGGGGCGAACAGCCGGTGGGCGCTCTCGGCGACCTCACCGGACAGGGCGATGCCGACGAGGAACGCGCCGACGGCCGCCGAGACGTGCAGCTGCTGGGCGATACCGGCGATCAGAACGGTCAGGCCGAGCACCAGCAGCAGCTCGGGGTTGTCGGAGGAGACGGCCTTGCTGATCAGCCGGCCGTGGCGCAGCGCGACGTAGAGGACCAGGCCGACCGTGCCCAGGGCGACGATCAGGCTGATGCTGCCGCCCATCAGACCGACACCGGCCAGCAGGGTGGTCAGGATCGGCAGGTACACCGCCATCGCCAGGTCCTCCATGACCAGGACGCCGAGGACGACGGGTGTCTCGCGGTTGCCGAGCCGGCCCAGGTCGGTGAGGACCTTGGCGATGACGCCGGAGGAGGAGATCCAGGTGACACCGGCCAGTGCCACGGCGGCCACCGGCCCCCAGCCCAGGACGAGTGCGGCGACGGCCCCGGGCGTGGCGTTGAGGACGAAGTCCACCACGCCCGAGGGGTACTGCGTCTTGAGGTTGTCCACCAGCTCGGAGGCGCT
This sequence comes from Streptomyces sp. SS8, assembly GCF_054072955.1. Classification (NCBI taxonomy): domain Bacteria; kingdom Bacillati; phylum Actinomycetota; class Actinomycetes; order Kitasatosporales; family Streptomycetaceae; genus Streptomyces; species Streptomyces sp. SS8. The sequence continues at coordinate 7,561 of NZ_JBSVCZ010000001.1, read as the reverse complement.
GTACTCCAGGCCCAGCAGGAGCAGCAGCAGGATCACGCCGATCTCGGCGCCGATGGCGACGAACTCCTCGCCGGCGCTGAGCTCGAAGATGCCGCCGTGGCCGAAGGCGAGGCCGGCCAGCAGATAGAGGGGGATGGCGGACAGGCCGATCCGCCCGGCGAACCGCCCGATGATCCCCAGACCGAGGATGATGGCGCCCAGCTCGATGAGCAGCATGGTGGTGTCGTGCATACTCAGCCCCCCGTGATGATCTGGGCGAGTTCCTCGACGCCCTCGCGGGTGCCCACGACCACGAGGACGTCGCCCGCCTCCAGCCTGAAGTCCGGCCCCGGGGCCGGGTGCGGCGCGGTGCGCCGCAGGACCGCGACGATGGACGCCCCGGTGCGGGTACGGGCGCGGGTGTCGCCCAGCGGCCGCCCCCGGTACGGGGACTTGGCGGTCACCGGGATCCGCTCGGTGGCCAGGTCCAGCTCCCCGACGGCCAGGTCCGGCGCCTCGGGCTCGGGGGCGATCAGCGCGGCCAGGGAGGCGGCCTCGTCGGATTCGAGCTGGAAGGACGCCTGGCAGGTGTCGGGGTCCTCGGGGTCGTAGAAGCCCAGGAAGCGGCGGCCGTCCTGGTGGGCGACGACCGACAGGTGCCGCCCGGAGCGGGTGGTGACGTCGTACTGGTGCCGACGCCCGGAAGCGGTGTGCGTTTCATCGGCAAGGCTCTCCCCCCGCGGGACGGATCGGGCGGGCCCTGGACGTGCGGCGCCGCCGGAAGAGCCCGTTCGCGTGGAATTTCACGTGGAATGGAGCCAGGTTTCGCACAGGGGGGGTTCTACGGCAGTCGGACGCCGACGCGTATCCGCTGCTCAGGAAAGCGATCGCGGGCCGGTTCGGAACGGGCGGCGGAGAGAAGTGGTGGGCGCGGAGCGCCTTCGCCCGGGGAGCCGGAGCCGGCCCCCGGGCCCGAAGGGGCGTCTCCGCGTCCCGGAAGGAGCGTGAGTGGGGCGGGTGGGACTCGAACCCACGACCGACGGATTATGAGTCCGCTGCTCTAACCGGCTGAGCTACCGCCCCGGGACGGCGCGCCACGCACATCTGTGCGCGCCGTCTGCCGCAGCATAGCCGCTCATACGATCTCCCGCCCGTGCCGGGGTGAGGCAGGGACGGTGGGGCCCGTCACCACGGGCCAAAGGCCGGTCGCCGGAACGGAGCATGCCTCCCGGCGGCAGCCCGGCAGGGTACCGGGCACACGAAGAAGGGCCCCGCGCGGGGCCCTTCTCGTTCTGCTCCCCCGACTGGACTCGAACCAGTAACCTGCCGGTTAACAGCCGGCTGCTCTGCCAATTGAGCTACAGGGGACTGCTGCTCGGAGGCGCCCGTTCCGGTTTCCCGGGGGCGTTCCCCGCTGGCGAGGAATACAGTAGCGCATGCCGGGGGGTGCTCTGAAATCGGTATTCGCGGCGCGCCTCGGGGTACCCGGTGGAACGTCCGCCGCAGACCGACAGGGCGCACACCCGCGCGGCCGGGGTGCGCCGGGAGAGACCTGAGAAAGGGTGGAGCCATGCGCTACCGGCTCACGTTCGTCGTAGGAGTGGCCGTCGGGTACGTGTTCGGCACGCGGGCCGGGCGGGAGAAGTACGAGCAGCTGCGCGAGAGGGCCCGGAAGTTCGCCGAGAACCCCGCGGTGCGCAACGCCTACGAGTCCGCCGCGCACAACGGGCGGGAGATGGCCGGCAAGGCGCTGAACACGGTCTCCGACCGGATGGGCGACCGTGTGCCGGGACCGGTTTCCGACCGGGTCCGCATGCTGCGCGGCCGCCGTGTCGAGCAGCGCACGCCGTTCGACGACGGCTGGGGGACCGGCAACGCCTGAGGGGGCCGGTCCCCCGGGGCGCGTCCGGCGGCTCCGCGTCAGGAGCCGTCCGGCAGCCGCCCCGCGCGGGAGGGGTCCAGGAGGGGAGCGAGCGGATCGCCGTGCCTCTCCAGCCGGGAGGCCAGATCGCCGGCCGTGAAGACGAGGTCGCCGGGCTGTTCGCAGCCGGCGACCTCGTCCCATGTCACCGGGGTGGAGACGGTCGGCCTCGGCCGTACGCGCAGGGTGTACGGGGCGGCGGTCGTCCGCGTCCACAGGTTCTGGCCGTGGTCGATGAAGACCTTTCCCTTACGCAGCTGCCGGGGCACCTGGTCCACGACGAGGTCCGGCAGCGCCTCGGCCGCCTCGCGGGCCAGCCGCCCGGCGTAGCGGGCCACGGCCTCGGAGTCCGCGGGCCGCAGCGGGGCGAGCACGTGCAGCCCCTTGGAGCCGGAGGTCTTGGCGTACGAGGGCAGGCCGTCGCGCTCCAGCAGGTCGCGCAGCCGGCGTGCGACCGCGCAGCACTGGACGATCGTCGCCGGGGCGCCCGGGTCGAGGTCGAACACCAGCCGGTCGGCCATCCCCTCGGCGGGGAGCCGCCACTGGGGCGTGTGCAGTTCCAGCGCGGAGAGGTTGGCCGCCCACAGCAGGGTCGGCAGGTCCTGGACGACGACCTGGCGGTCGGTCTCCCCGCCGGCGCGGTGGACCTCGCGCACCGTCACCCACTGCGGTGTGCCGGGCGGTACGTGCTTGGCCATGAACGACTCGGCCTCCACGCCGCGGGGGGCGCGGACGAAGGACACCGGGCGGTCGCGCAGATGGGGCAGGAGCACCCCGGCGACGGAGGTGTAGTAGTCCACGACATCGCCCTTGGTGAAGCCCGAGGCGGGGTAGAGGACCCTGTCCAGACTGGTCAGCTCGATCGTGCGGCCTTCCACGACGGTGCTCGTCATGGGGGGCGGGTTCCACGGGCGGCGCCGTCCATGCGGGGTGCCGCACATCGTGGCGGGGCGGGCCGGGACCCGGCGGCGGAGAGGGTCGTTGCGGGGTGCTTCGGGCTGCGGCTAGCCTGTGTTCGTGATTCCGGTCGTTCTTCGGAATCTCGAACGACTGCGGGTGCCGGCGAGCCCGGAGCCCCCAGGGGAGAAGGGGAGGGCTGCCATGGGGCGCCTCGTGCCGGCCGTGACCAGGGCGCTCGACATCCTGGAACTCTTCCTCGACGGGGACGGGACCCTGTCGGCGCCGGAGATCACCCGGAGACTGGGCCTGCCCCGCACCACCGTCCACGAGCTGGTGACCACCCTGGCCGCGCGCTCGTATCTGGTGCCCGTGCCCGGGCAGCCCGGACGTTACCGGCTCGGGGTGCGCACCTACCAGCTCGGGAGCCGCTACGCCGAGCAGCTCGACCTGGCCGCCGAAGGGCAGCAGGTGGCCCGGAGCGTCGCCGAGACCTGCGACGAGACCGTGCACGTGGCCATCCTGGAGGGCGCGGACGTCATCTACATCGCCAAGGTGGACAGCACCCACGCGGTCCGCATGGTCTCCGCCGCCGGGCGGCGCCTGCCCGCGCACTGCACCTCGGTGGGGAAGATGCTGCTGGCCTCGCTGCCCCCGGACGAGCTGGACGCGCGCCTGCCCGGTCCCGGCGGCGAGCCGCTGCGGGCCATGACGGAGAACTCCATCACCTCGCAGGAGGAACTGCGAGAGGCGCTGGCCGGGATCCGCGAACGCGGCGTCGCCGTCGAGCGGCGCGAGTCCAATCCCGACGTGAGCTGTGTGGCCGCGCCCGTCCGGGACGGCACGGGGAAGGTGGTCGCGGCGCTCAGCATCTCGGTGCCCATGATCCGCTGGAGCGAGGAGCGGCGCGCCGAACTGGAGAACCTGGCGGTCGAGGGCGCGGCCGAGCTGTCGGCCCGGCTGGGGCACCGCGGCGCGGCGTAGCCGGGCGGGAACGGGCGGGCGGACGCGGGCGGCCCGCGAGGAGAGTCGACGAGAAGAGGGGCGGGACGGCATGGCCGGAACGGGGAAGACGGAGCGGCCCGAGGTCGTGGTGCGGCAGGGGGCGCTGCTGGGCGAGGGACCCACATGGGACGCGGAGCGCGAGTGCCTGGTGTGGGTGGACATCCTCGCGAGCCGGGTGCACACCTATGCCCCGGCCGACGGCCGCCGCACGGTGCTGGCGACCGAGCAGCACGTGGGCGCGGCCAAGCCGCGGGCCGGCGGCGGCCTGGTGGTCAACCTCCGCGACGGGGTGGGCCTGTACGACGGGGACGGCTCGTTCTCCTGGCTGCGCCGCGAGCCCGTGGCGGGCCGCCGGGGCAACGACGCCGCCGTCGCCCCCGACGGCGCGCTGTGGGCGGGCACGATGGCGTACGACGAGCGCCCGGGCGGGGGGACGCTCAGCCGCGTCGCCCCGGACGGCTCGGCCGTCACGGTCCTGGCGGACGTGAGCATCAGCAACGGCACGGGCTGGAGCCCGGACGGGCGGCTGATGTACTACATCGACACCCCCACCCGCCGGATCGACGTCTTCGACACCGACGGCCCCGAGGTGCTGGGCCGCCGGACGCTGGCGCTGATCGAGGAGGGCGCGGGCTTCCCCGACGGGCTGACGGTGGACGCGGAAGGCTGCGTCTGGGTCGCCCTGTGGGGAGGGGGCGCGGTCCGGCGCTACACCCCCGACGGCAGGCTGGACCGGACGGTCGCCGTCCCGGCCTCCAACACCACCTCGTGCGCCTTCGGCGGGCCGGGCCTGCGGGACCTCTACATCACCACGGCCAGGACGGGCACCGACCCCGGCGCGGAGCCGCTGGCCGGTTCGCTGATGGTGCTGCCGGACGCGGGGGAGGGGCTGGCGCAGCCGCCTTTCGCGGGTTGACACCGGATCTTCACGCGGAGCGCCTTCTCCTCTTCCCGCGAGCCTCGTACCCTGCGGACTCCATGACCTACTGCGTCACATGCCGTCGGCATCTCAACGGCGCCCTCTCCTGCCCGGGTTGCGGCATGCCCAGCCACGGCCTGGCGCCGGTGGACCCCTCGGCCGCGGCCTTCGCCGATCCGTACGGCCGGGAGTCCGGTCCGTACGGCCCGCACGGCGGCGGTAGCGAGTACGGCGGTGACGCGTACGGCGGATACGCCGCCGACCACGACGGCGGATACGGGCAGGGCGGCGGGGCAGGGCACCGGATCGGCCACGAGGACGCCCGCGACGCCTACGGCGATGCGTACGGCACGGAGGCGTACGGCGAACACGGCGGCCGCGCTGAGCGCGGCGGGCACGGCGACCGTGATGAGCACGCGGAACAGGGCGACGGCGGGGCCGGCGAGGGCCGCGCGGCCGCCCGGCGCGGCCGCCGGGCGCGCTCGCAGGCGGGGCGGCGGCGCCGTACCACCGTCGTGGGCCTGATACTCGGCGCCGGGATCGCCACCCTCGGCGTCACGGAGTTCACCACCGAGGGCGTGCTGAAGGAGCTGCCCATACCGGGCGTCTCCCCGGACGGCGGCGGGAACGAGCTCGGAGACGGTGCCAACGGCGAGGAGGAGACCGGATCCGCCGGCTCCGACGGTTCGGCCGAGCCGTCGCCCGGAGCGGAACGGCCGGGTGCCGGCCCGTCGGGCTCGCGGTCCGCCGCGCCCTCCGCGTCGGGCTCCTCCTCGGCCGAGCCGTCGGAGTCGGCGGACTCCTCGGCGGATCCCTCCGCCTCCGCCGGGCCCTCGACCACCGCGGTCGAGAGCGGCGGCATCACCACGGGACCCGAGCCCACCACCGAACCCACCCAGGCCCCCGAGCCGCCGCCCCAGGAGACGCGGCCCGCCGATCCGCCGCCGCCCCCGGCCGAGCCGGAACCCGAGCCGGAGCCGACGCCCACCTGCGAGCGCTTCCTGTGGTGGTGCACCTAGAGCGGGACCCATCCTCCGCCGCCGCCCCCGGCCCCGTTCCCGGCCCTGCCCCGCTCAGTTCGCGGGAGTGCCCGAGGAGGTGCCCGGGGAACCGTCGCCGGGTCCGTCGCCCAGCATGCGTCTGAGGAGGTCGCGCAGGAGTGCGCGTTCGGCCGGCGTCAGGTCGGCCAGGGGCTCGCTGGCGAAGTCCATCGAGGCGCGCAGCCGTTCGGCCGTCTCGTGGCCCGACTCGGTGGCGGCGGCGAGCTTGACACGGCGGTCGGCCGGATCGGGGCGCCGCTCGACCAGGCCGCGCGACTCCAGGCGGTCGACGATGCCCGTGACGTTGGACGGCTCGCACTTCAGCCGCCGGGCTATCTCCCGCATGGGCAGGCACTGGTGGTGGAGCAGGGCGAGCAGCCGCGCCTGCGCGCCGGTCAGGGAGTGCCTGGCGGCGGCCTCGTCGTACTCCTGGTGGAAGCGGACGACGACGGAGCCGATCAGTTCGACGACCTCGAGGGTGAGGGGGTCGACGGGGGCGGGACGGGAGGCCATGGCCCCAGGATACCGACTTGCTTGACAACATGAAACATCGAGGGGATGGTTGTTTCAGTGCCTGAAGCATATGGAGGCGTTCTCATGACGTTGCCCGCCACCGGACGTGAGTGGCATCTGACCGCCCGCCCGCGGGGATGGCCGGAGCCGGATGGATTCGCGCTGCGTGAGGCCCCCGTGCGGGCCCCGCGGGCCGGCCAGATCCTGGTGCGCAACCTCCACCTCTCGGTCGACCCCTACATGCGCGGCAGGATGGACGACGTCAAGTCCTACGTCCCGCCGTTCGAGTTGGACCGGCCGATGGACGGCGGCGCGGTCGGCGTCGTCGTCGCCTCCGAGGCCGAGGGGTTCGCCCCGGGCGAGCATGTGCTGCACGGCCTGGGCTGGCGCGAGTACGCCACGCTGGACGCGAAGCACGCGGCGAAGGTCTCCGCCGAGTCGGCCCCGCTGACGACCTATCTCGGGGTCCTCGGCATGCCCGGACTGACCGCCTACGCCGGGCTGCTGGAGGTGGCCTCCTTCAGGGAGGGCGACGCCGTCTTCGTCTCGGGCGCGGCGGGCGCGGTCGGCAGCCAGGTCGGCCAGATCGCCCGGCTCAAGGGGGCCTCCCGCGTCATCGGCAGCGCCGGCTCGGATGAGAAGGCCGCACTCCTCACCGGGGAGTACGGCTTCGACGCCGCCTTCAACTACAGGAACGGCCCGGTGGCGCGGCAGTTGAAGGAGGCCGCGCCCGACGGCGTCGACGTCTACTTCGACAACGTCGGCGGTGAGCATCTGGAGGCGGCGATCGGCTCACTCAGGACGCACGGCCGTGTCGCGGTCTGCGGGATGATCGCCCAGTACAACGCCACCGAGCCGCCCGCCGCCCCGCGCAACCTCGCGATGGTCATCGGCAAGCGGCTGAGGATCCAGGGCATGCTCGTGGGCGACCACTCGGATCTGCGGCCGCGGTTCGTCGAGGAGGTCTCGGCCTGGATCCGCTCCGGGGAGCTGAAGTACCACGAGACGGTCGTCCACGGCATCGAGAACGCGGTGGACGCCTTCCTCGGCATGCTCCGCGGCCGGAACGTCGGGAAGATGGTCGTCAGCCTGGACGGCTGACGGGCCGTCGAAGGAGCCGGGGCGCCCTGAGGCCGCGCGTCTCGGTCATCGGGGCTCTCCTTCGTGGATACCCCGTCCTTTAGAGCGGGGAGGAAACGAAGCTCCTGCGGAGCAGGGCAGGGAACGCCGGTTCGCCGCCAGGGCGGACCGGCGTCCACCCGCAACCGCCCACACCCTGTCACAAAC